>JAUIKE010000253.1 GCA_030430845.1 Bacteroidia bacterium
AGTGGATGTAAATCCATGAGGAAAAGTGGTTTTTGAGTTTGTGGTGAACACAAAATCTTACTTTTCCTCGCTTTTTCAAAAATCTACTCATAACCATCGGGTAGAGTACACAATAGCAAGCCTTCAAAAAATAAATATCAATACAGGTTGGTTCCTTATGACAAAAACTGGATAGATGCGGCTTATCAACGAACTGTCAGATTTACAAACTTAGACCCTGGGACCTATTCTTTTCAGGTGAAAGCGGCTAACAGTGATGGAGTTTGGAGTGAAGAGGATGTCTCCCTTTCTTTTATGATTCGTCGCCCCTGGTGGCAGACGAGTGTGGCCTATGTCATTTATTTGATTTCTATTGGTTCATTGAGCTATTTGTTGTACCGCTATCTACTTAACCGTCAATTGGAACAGCAGGAAGCCAAGCGCCTTAAAGAGCTAGACAATGTCAAAACCAAACTTTACACCAATATCTCCCATGAATTTCGAACTCCCTTAACGGTCATTTCCGGGATGGCCGAGAAAATAATGGAAAATCCTAAAAAGTGGGTAATGGAAGGTGGGAATATGATCAAACGCAATTCCGAATACTTACTCCTATTAGTCAATCAAATTCTCGACCTTAGCAAACTGGAATCAGGAGCGCTCCAGATCCAATATATTCAATCCGACATTGTTTCTTTTGCCCAGTATTTGATCCAGTCTTTCTATACCCTTGCTGCGAATAAGAACATTCGGATTCATTTTTATGCCGAAGAAAAGGAAATGATCCTGGATTTCGACCCCGATAAGATTCAGCATATATTCACCAATCTTATCTCGAATGCCATCAAATATACACCGGATGGCGGAGATATTTATTTAGATATGAGATTTGGAACCAGGGCCGAACAACAGTCCTCCGTTCATTATTTCTCAAGCTCCTCTCCCCTCTCTCCGCATGCCTCCTATCTGCATATTAGGATTAGAGATACTGGAATCGGCATACCCGATGATCAATTACCCCAAATCTTCGATCGTTTTTATCAGGTAGATGATTCTTCCACCAGGTATGGTGAAGGTACGGGTATCGGCCTGGCCCTGACAAAAGAATTAGTGCATATGCTGGATGGAGAAATTTCAGTCAAAAGTGAGGTAAACAAAGGCACTGAATTCATCGTCCGACTTCCTGTTTCAAATAAGGCACCTCAACAGACAATCGTTCAAGACCAAGTTAAAGCTATGGTTCCTGCAAGGAAGACAGCAAGAGAAAAAAAATTAAAATCGACCACCCCCACTCCTAATTCCATGCCGCTGGCCCTTATCCTTGAGGACAATGCGGATGTAGCAAAATATCTGTTTTCCTGCTTAGAGGATCAGTATCAACTCCTTTGGGCAAAAAATGGACAAGAAGGTATTGACATGGCCTTTGAGATCATTCCGGATATTATTATCAGTGATGTGATGATGCCTGAAAAGGACGGCTTTGAGGTTTGTCAAATCTTGAAGCAGGATGTACGCACCAGTCATATACCGATCATATTATTGACAGCTAAAGCAGATTTCGAGTCAAAGCTTGAAGGACTCCGTCATGGCGCTGATGCCTATTTACCCAAACCATTCAATCCTTCTGAGCTGGAGGTTCGCTTGCAGAAGTTAATTGAAATAAGAAGGCAAATGCTGCAACGTTATGAGCAGAATCCAGTCGGCAATATAAAAATAGACAACCCGGAGGATGAATTCCTTGTTACACTCAACAAGATCATCCAGGAAAATCTCAGCGATGAACACTTCGGCATTCAACAATTATGTTTGGGCATTGGCATGAGCAGGACGCAGCTTCACCGCAAAATAAAAGCGCTTACCAATAAATCTACCTCCCTGTTTATTCGTTCCATCAAACTAAATAACGCCAGAGAACTACTGAAGACGACTCAATTGAATATTTCTGAAATTGCCTACTCAGTAGGCTTTTCCAACCCCGTCTATTTTACCCAGGTTTTTACACAGGAATTTGGTGTACCGCCAAGTGAGATGCGAAAGTAAAGACATAAGTCAGAAAAATACTTTGTCCAAGATATTGGTTCCTGTGCGGTATTATTAAATTTGCGGCATGAACTACAAACTCTTATTCCCTACTTATCGGAATCGATATCTTTTTGTAAAAAGGAACTTAGCTAAATGGAATGGGAATCGTCCATTCGAAAAGGCTTTGCACCTAGGTTGCGGAGAAGGAGATTACGACCCAATGATCGCTGAGCACTGCCGGCAATTGGAGTCAGTAGATATCAATGAAGCAGATGTCGGCTTTGCACAAAGCTCCAATAAAGAGATCGAAAATATAGATTATCGAGTAGATAGTGCACTGGATCTTCAAACGAAGGACAGCAGCGTAGATCTCCTAATTTCTGTAGAAGTACTGGAGCATGTAGGCCAACCGGAAGTCATGATCAGCGAGATTCGAAGGGTCCTGAAACCCGGTGGTCTGGTGATCATAACCTTTCCATCTCTTCACTTTCCATTTACCTACGACCCTATCAACCGCATGCTCAGTTTTTTTACGAAAAAAAAAGTTTCCCAGGGGGCCTATGCCTTTGGACATACTTATTTAATTGGTAGAAAAGAGTTTCTCCGCTGGGCGGATCAGAATGAACTTGAGATCGTTGAAGAACACAGGCTGAGTAGCTATTTGATCGGTCTGCTGGAAATCTACTGGACAGGCATTATACAGCGCATTTTTAAGGCTAATTCTACCAATCATACGGATGAAAAAAAGAAAAAAACGGTTTTGCGCCCTTCAAACAAGGAACCTTGGCTAGTAAAGGTAACAGACCTTATTATCTGGCTGGATAAGTTGTTGTTTGGGTGGACCAAACAATCTGTTGGACAAGGATTTATACTCAGAAAAAGATAAAAAAGGGGCTGTCTCATATGATTCTTTTTAAGGGGTGTTTTTTAGAGCCCGTCCGGGCTCTAAAAAACACCCCTTAAAGAAATATTATTGGCTGGCGAATCCGCCTGAGGCGGATGAGACAGCCTCCTTTTATTTCTTATTTCAATTTGATTGGCATTCTAGCCATCGTCTTGTCCCAGGCTACGATCAGATGTAAGGTATTATCCTCTTTTTCTTCAATAGCCATTGTGAGGGCTTCTGCTTCTTTGCTCATGCTTTCCACCGTTCCTTTCACGGTAGCTACATTGTTTTTGTCATCATGACCAAACTCACCCCAGGAAGGAAT
This sequence comes from Bacteroidia bacterium, assembly GCA_030430845.1. Lineage (GTDB taxonomy): Bacteria > Bacteroidota > Bacteroidia > Chitinophagales > Saprospiraceae > JANQPA01. The sequence goes on from JAUIKE010000253.1 coordinate 3,213, forward strand.
GCCTTTGTGCACAATGAATTCCCAGCTGTCTTTTTTGACCATAGCCAACAATCCATAAGTCCCTGCTTTTACTTCCTTCCCTCCTATCATAACATCTTCGAAGAAAGTAATCTCAGTGGATTCATTAGCTCCAAGCCTCCAAATAGCATCGTATTTAACCAAATCCCCGAAGATAGTACGACCTTTCTTTTGAGGACGGCTGTATACCACTCTTACTTTTGGCTGGTTAGCAGCTCTTTCCTCATCGCTTTCCATAAAGTTCAGAAATCTCGACATACTTGGAAATTGAACCAGGTCCATTGGACTCACATCGAGAGGTGGCAAATTAGCTGGATTCAGGTTGATAGGCAGTTCAACTCTTGTTCTATCCCATTCTACGACCATGTTACACTTATTGTCGCTAACTTTCTGGAAGCCGATGGTAAATGCTTCGCGTATGTTAGACAGTTCAATGGTTGGAGCAGCTACGGATAAAACCACCTTTGAAGGATCGAGGTTGGCACTACCGGCGATGAAACGCTCCGTAGAAAACTTCATAATCCACTGGTCGGGATAGATCTCGGCATTTAATGTATAGGTGCCAGGCTCTATCAACGTATTGTTGATCTCAACCGGCCCGAAAAAAGTAACCTCCGTACCTTCATTGGCTCCGAGTCTCCAGAGTTGGCCGTAAGGAACGAGGCCTCCGAAGATATCCCTCCCCTTCTTCTGTGGACGGGAGTATAAAACCTTGATAATTTCTCTTGTATTTTTGGCATCTCCTTCCAAATAGTTCCGATAAGCGGCTTCCGGAGGGTAGTGTGCTGCATCTAAGGGACTTGGATCTAAGCCAGGCAATTCCAGATCCTGTGCTTGTACAGTAAAGGACACGATCAAAAGCGCCAAAAGAGTCAGGTAAAAATTTTTTACAGTCATGTGCAATTAATTTAGGTGAAAAATCAACTGCAAATGTAGGGTTTATAAATGTTAAAATTCCTTATCGCCAAACTCACTCTTTAATAATTTTATGTTTTTTGATGGTTGGTTGAACTGATAAGTAATTCCCAGCTGTAAAATATCCACCTCATAAATGTAATTCGTAGTAGTGAAAAAGTTGTCTCGAACAGTCGTAATGCGCTGTTCGTTGGCATCCCAGAGCCCCAGGTCCAGATTCAGCCACTGAAAAGTGACCGCCAGTTTTTTATCCATAAAGGTCTTCCGCATACTCAGGCTAGGGTTGAAAAAGCGAGAGTCCCTGCCCTGGGCTGGGATCCGCTCAGATAGATAATTGAGCCCAATTTGAATGTCAAAGGTGGAGGAAACGGCAAAGTTAGAAGTAGCATTTATCGAGTAGATTGTATTGGAGGTATTGATCTCTTCCTCAAATAAGCGACCTTTGATGCTGTAATTATAGACATTACTCCCCCATACCAGACGCCCCCATTTTACGGGATACAAGGTTAGCGCCACTTCCAACCCAAGTGCCTGGGCATTCCCTGCATTGGTGTAGATCCTGTTTAGAATGGTATCATTGTAGACGGTATTGACCCGGTTGATCACATTGTCTATCCCCCGATAATAAATATTAGCCGAAAGGCTGTTATCCTTCCAGTTTTTTACGATACCGGCTTCTGCCAGATCAATATACTCAGGCAGTAATTCGGCATCCCCTTGTTCGAGCGTTTCGGAATGTTCCCTTTCCGGGAATGGCGTCATTTTGAAGGTGGTTGGTGAATTCGGGATTTGGCACCCATTGATTGGTATCAAAATCTCGATCCAGGTACACAAAATCTCTCGGATGATTCAAATAGCGGAACTGATAACCACTCTCCCACCGGAAACGTCATTTCGGCGATAGTCCAGTCCCATAGCCAGGTCCCATTTGCCAGAACGGTAATTTAGGGTCAGATCGGCTCCGTATCTTCGAGCCTTTTCGGCATTTTCATAAGCTTCGAGGCTTGGTAGTCCCCAAAGTGCATTCACTACGAGGAACATTCCGTCGGTACTCCCCTGCCGGGTTTTAATATTGATGATCCCGGCCCCACCGTCGGGATCATATTTGGCAGAAGGAGCCGTGATGATTTCGATGTCTTCTATAGAATTGGCTGGGATTTGTCCGAGCAGTACTTGCGGGGCAGTTTGTATGGCCTTTCCATTCAATAAGATGATAAATCCTGTGGTTCCTCTTACAGATATTTCGCCAAGCGAATTCACCGAAACGGCGGGTAGTTGGCCCAGTACATCGCTGGCTGTCCCTCCTTGCGCATTCTGGAACTACCGGGCGTCAAATACTTGCTTATCGAGTTTGTACAAAGCGGTGATTTCCCTACCGGTAACTTCCACCTCGCTGAGTATTTTGGGATTCACGCCAAGCAAAATATTGCCAATATTTAGGTTTTCGGATAACTGAAAAACTGCTGAACGATAGGTGTCGTACCCCATAAACTGAACCTGGATAAAAGCCGCGCCTCCGGGACTGGCCTCTAAAGTAAACTTTCCTTCCAGATCGCTAACCACTCCCTTGATTAAGCTGGAATCAGATTTTGATAAAAGGGATACAGAAGCGTATTCGATGGGATTTTCGCTTTCTCCGTCAAGAACCCTACCCTTAATTTGTAATTGATTTTGAGCTATGCCGGAAAAGTAAAAAAAGCTAATTGCCAGAAGCGTAAAAGTCTTCTTCATGTGTTTTGTTTTGCGATTGGTTAGTGCAAATAAATTAATTATCCGTCAAACCAAGTCAACTGAAACGTTAATATTGGCTTTATTACACACGGGAAAAAGCTTTTTGACCATTTTTACTTGGTCATTTTTCTCCGTTTTTTGGTGGTCAGATGGTCCGAAATTTGCATGATAGACCAATTTGAGAAAGAAGATAATTTTTTCTGAGAAGCAACAGAAATTGTAGTCCCATAATTTCAAGTAGAGAATTGCAAGTCCCCTGACAATTTTCATAATTTAAATGTTAAATAATATATTTAGATGATAAATGTCATCATTATTTTTTAAATTAAGAATCATCTTGTAGGTCAATTCGGCGTTGTTGCACGGATAGGATGATAATCTAAAAGAAATGGGCTGGAGTTGTATCTTTGGTTTTACCACAAACTAAAAAACACAACCAGAATCCAGCCCATGTCAAAGATAGTACAAAGTAATGGAAGCAGTCAAGCAAAGCCAAAAGATACCCGCCTGTCCGGCCGGCAGGAATATCAGGTAAAGAACTGGTCAGCCTATAATCGCTCACTAAAAAATCGCGGGAGTTTAACGCTGTGGTTAGATGAGGAGTTGATTAATAAGTGGTATGATGAACGTCCGGCCCAAAAAGGCGGCCAATACAAGTATTCAGAAAGCTGCATACTGGTTTTATACCAATTGAAAGTAGTTTTTGACTTAGGCTTTCGGCAGTTGGAAGGCTTTACCGAATCCTTAATCCAATTAATGGGACAGGATTTAGACGTACCAAGCTATAGTCAGATATGCCGTCGAGGCAAGAAACTGAATGTACCCTGTTCAGCTGCGCGACCAAGTGGCGGAATGCACATTGTGATGGATAGCACCGGCTTGAAAGTTTATGGTGAAGGTGAGTGGAAAGTTAGAAAACATGGCTGGAGTAAACGGCGAACCTGGCGTAAACTCCACATTAGTGTAGATCAAGCCACCGGTATGATACATGCTCATCAATTAAGTGAATCCGGTCAGGATGATGCTACTATGGTGGAGCCGATGCTGAGTCAAATTCCCTACGCAGTAGATAAAGTAAGTGGCGATGGAGCTTATGACAAGAAGCATTGTTGGCAGTCCTTGGAAGAAAAAGGTATTGATGGATTAATTCCTCCCAGGCGGGATGCAGTCTATTGGCTAGATGAAGAAGGTAAGATCATCATTAATGATCGAAACCGGGCTATACTTTCCATGGAAGTGTTTGGTCGACAGGAATGCCCGCCTGCCGGCCGGCAGGGAAATTAGGGAGTGGATATTCCAGGCGAAGTTTGGCGGAAACGGCCATGTACCGGTACAAAACGATTTTTGGGCCTCAAATGTATGCCCGAAAAATGGATACCCAGATAACGGAGGCGGCTGTGAAAATCAGATGTCTGAATTTGATGACGAAAACTGGTATGCCAGAAAGCGTAAAAATGGCTTCTTAAGCCAACTTTATAAAATCAAGGCGTTTCTTTTAGTCGCGGAGAGTATCCGTGCAACAACGCCGGTCAATTCAATTCCTTTCCCAGACTAAACACAATTTCAAATCAAGCAATCAATGCAGCTTGATTTTATTAGACTACCATCTACCCTTTTCAACAACCTTAAATAATAGTACAGAATAAGATTATTTACCTATTAGTTTATTGGAAGCTGCTAGAAAGGTAATTGTAATGCCTTTTATAGGTCAATATCCAGGATTAATCTTATATGCCGGCTATGCCACAACAATCTTAGTAAACAAAATCTAATAGTCATGAATTTAAAAAAACTTGCCCTGCTATTATCATTTACAATAATAAGTCAATTTTCCTTTGCTCAGTCTGATTTTCCCTTTCCTTCTGAAAATAGTATTTATGATGCTACAAACATCAACTCCCTTACTTTTACAAGGGGTATAAGGTTAGATGGTAGTAAAGTCTATATAACTAATACTCCAAGTAGCAATTCAACCTACCTTATTTATGATAGTAACATGGAAGTTAATGATACACTATTTGATGGAGGAATAGAATTTGCAACTATTGGGACCATTGTAGTTCAATCAATTGACACAATTGCCTTGAATGATGGAACAATTAGAAAAAGATGGAATTTTGAATCTATTACTTCTTCAGTAATTGATAGTGTTACCCGAGAGGAAATAAGTAGAGACTTTGCTTTTTCCTGGATTGAAGGAATAGGAAATACAAAATGCCCGTTTAAATCTCCTGCTGAATGTGCCTTTAAAACCAGTCCAACAAATAGATTATTATGTTTTGAGCAAAACCAACAAAAAGTATATCAAGATATTGATTACCCTAACTGTTATTTCAGCACAATTGTTTCAACCAATTCTCCAAATCCCAATTTAGATATCCAGCTCTCTCCAAACCCTACACAGGGTCGAATCCAAATAACATTATTGAACACTGAAGTAACGAACAATTATAGGGTTCTTCTCATAGATGCTTCAGGAAAAATCGTATTACAAAAGTCGATCATTTTAGATGGTTTTTACAGGATGGATATTAGTGAATTTGCATCTGGGGTATACACCCTTTTGCTATACGATAATCAATCAGTAAGCTCACAAAAAACAATCAAATTGTAATTAAAAAATTCCAAATTATGAAAAAGCTATTCCCTTTTGTGCTTATGGTGCTGCCATTAGTATTATTTGGACAAGATCTAATTCCTATTGTTAAAGAAAGTTCATTGTGGAAAGTTCAAAAGATTACCATTGATACTCGAAATCCAGTCCCACCTTATCCGACAGACACTTCATACGTAAATACTTGGATTAGCGGTGATACCCTTATTGGAGAGCTTACCTTTAAAAAAGTGTATAGCAGTGAATTTTTACCAGGTAATGATAATCCAATCTATCAAGGAGCCATATTGGAAGAAGGACCTATTGTTAGTTGGATTCCAGATGGACCTGATTATCTGCCGATTGATACACTATACAACTTTGATTTAGAAGTGGGAGATACCGTCGCTTTCTTCGAAGATACCCCTTCCTTTTATTTTTATGTAAAAAGTATTGATTCTGTTAAGTTAGAAAATGATATTCTTAGAAAAAGGATTAGCATTTATAAAGATGCTATCGATACTCCGGAAATAGATACAACTACTAGGGTCTATACGTGGATAGAAGGGCTGGGAGAATTAGAATATGGACTTATTTATCCATTTTGCTTTGCATTTAATCCAAGTTGTGGTGATAATTTAATTTGTTATCAAGAAGGCGAAAGTATAGTTTATGAAAGCTTTCCATTAGCCTGTTCCATTACTACTTCAACAAATGCCCATTTAGGTGATTCTTTTGTTAAGCTCTATCCGAATCCATTTTCACAACGGCTCAATTTAGAACTTACCAAGAGTAAGGAAGTTTTGATACTTATCCATGATACATCAGGGAAATTGCTTCTGAGAAGGAAGGAGAATAAAGGCTTTTATAAAGATAACTTCCCTCTGGATCTTAACGAATTAGAAAGAGGAGTATACATCATTACGCTCATCACTAATGAAATGACAATCTCAAAAACTATTATTAAACAATAAAAAACAGCCAGTTATGCAAAAGATATTAATTTCACTTTTGGTCATTCTACTTTCATCACTTACTTTATTGTTTTCTCAAAATTCACCTTGGGACTGCGCTATGGGAACTGGAATTTCGAGTAATGTTTTCGCTCCCTTCAGTATCGCTACCTGTATTGACGACGACTATAGAGGAACTGACTTTAATGAAGATTATATTCCTGACGCTTCTACCGAACTTCTTACATTGAAAGTAAACCTACATATCATGCAATTTTCTGCAAGTGACCCACGGAATTATGAAGAAGGGAATCCAGCTCATCAAACGGAACTTACTCAGATTATGAATGAAATACGGTTACGCTTCAATAGTAATGACCTCCCGACTTATGAAGGACAAACAAATCCAAGTGGGTTTCCAACAATTACCGATACGCGAATTAGAATAGATTTTACAGATGTTTACTATCACCAGGATAATTTAGGGTGGTCAAATAATAACTCTGCCTGCGGGCCCTATAATTTCAATAATTTCGCAATAAATGAAGATTGTGAATTAAATATTTTCTTAATCGGTGCTGATTTACCGACAGATGGTTGCGCGGGAGGAGTAGGTCCTGATCCATTTGTAGGAGAAGAAAATAATTATATTATCTTTCAACCTTGGACGATGGCTAGTCATTTCCAACCCTGGGATAAAGGCCGTGCTGGTGCACACGAAATAGGACATAGGCTTGGACTAAGACACCCAGGAAATGGAGGCTGTGGTCAATTTAGTGATATTTATTGTCTAGATATAAACGTATGGTGTAATTAAGCGTCTGTTAAATATGTCTAGTGTTCAACTTGACGGTTCTCATACCCCAGTAAAAAGAGGAGGAATAGCAGTTGCTTATCAAGGTCGTAAAAAAGCAAAGACGACAAATATGCTTTTTTTGACC
>JAUIKE010000254.1 GCA_030430845.1 Bacteroidia bacterium
ACGGCCTTTTCACACAACCAATAATATTCTTTTAGGAGGTCGTTTTAAGAAAAAAACTTTGTTTTTTTCTTAAAACGACCTCCTAAATAAAATTTTCTGGGGTGGGTAAAAACGAGGAACGAGTTTTCACACAACCCCTAACAAAACTTAGCTAAACATCATAATTCAGCACCGGCATCAACCACTTCTCCGCTTCCTGCACGCTCATGCCCTTTCTACGGGCATAATCCTCCACCTGATCTTTGCTGATCTGCCCCAGGCCAAAATATTTGGCATCCGGATGGGCAAAGTACCAGCCACTGACCGAAGCTGCCGGGTGCATGGCATAACTTTCTGTTAGGGTCATGCCGGTATTTTCATGAACTTTTAGAAGTTTCCACAACATTCCTTTTTCAGTGTGTTCGGGACAAGCCGGGTAGCCCGGCGCCGGCCGGATGCCCTTATATTTTTCGGCGATTAATTCTGAATTACTGAGGTTTTCTTCATCCGCATATCCCCAGAATTCTTTGCGTACGCGCTCGTGCATGCGCTCGGCCAGGGCTTCTGCCAGGCGATCAGCCAGGGCTTTGAGCATGATAGCATGGTAGTCATCATGATCTTCTTCGAAATGACGAATCCATTTCTCTATACCGATACCGGCCGTGACGGCGAAAGCACCGAGATAGTCTTCCTCACCGCTGGATTTTGGGGCCAGAAAGTCGGTCAGGCAGTAGTTGGGCTGCCCGGGTGCTTTTTGTCGCTGCTGACGTAAATGATGTAAGACACTGATGACTTCCTGACGGTTTTCATCCGCATAAATTTCAATGTCGTCCTGTTCAGGCAGGCTATTAGCCGGGAAAATTCCTATAACGGCCTTGGCCTGAAGCCATCCTTCATCAATAATGCGGCGCAGCATGCTGCGGGCATCATTGTATAATTTTTGTGCTTCCTGCCCTACGATCTTGTCCTCGAGAATAGCCGGAAACTTTCCGGCCATTTGCCAACTGGAGAAAAAGGGCGTCCAATCGATGTAATTAGTCAATTCTTCCAGAGAGTAATCCTCGAATACCTTAATTCCTGTAAAATTAGGCTGAACCGGCTGGTAAGCGGCCGTTTGAAAGCGGTTCTTGCGGGCGGCTTCTATAGAAATGTATTTTTTTCTGGATTGCCGGCCGGCCCGAGCTTCTCTGACGCGGGCCAATTCGGCTTTAACATCCAGAATGTAATTGCTGCGGGCATCTTCGTTTTCGGACAGCAGTGAGCTGGCTACCGCCACCGCTTTTGAGGCATCCAGAACATGCACCACCGGCCCTGAATATTGAGGTTCGATCCTTACAGCCGTATGAGTTTTAGAGGTCGTAGCTCCTCCTATAAGTAAAGGTAGGGTAAATCCTTGGCGCTCCATTTCTTTGGCAACACTGACCATCTCATCCAAAGAGGGAGTGATCAGTCCGCTTAGCCCAATGATGTCAACCTGATGGTTTTGTGCTTCCTGAAGAATTTTTGTAGTCGGCACCATAACCCCCAGGTCAATGATGTCATAATTGTTACACCCCAGGACCACACCTACTATGTTTTTCCCAATATCATGCACATCTCCTTTGACAGTGGCCAGCAGGATTTTCCCCTTTACCGCACCGCCACTGGCTTCTTTTTCTTTTTCAATAAAGGGCGTTAAATAAGCCACCGCTTTTTTCATGACCCGGGCGCTTTTGACCACCTGCGGTAAAAACATTTTCCCGGACCCAAATAAGTCACCGACTATATTCATTCCGTCCATTAGAGGCCCTTCGATAACCTGTAGCGGAGCGGGGTACTTTTGCCGGGCTTCCTCCGCATCATCTTCAATGAATTCGGTGATTCCTTTTACCAGAGCATGTGACAGTCGTTCTTCTACCGATACATTTCGCCAACTCAGGTCTTTTTTCAATTGACGGCCGCCGGAGCCTTTGAGTTGCTCAGCAAACTCTGTCAGGCGGTCGGTAGCATCCGGGCGGCGGTTAAACAGGACATCTTCCACCCGTTCGAGTAGCTCTTTGGGAATTTCCTCGTATACTTCGATCATACCGGCATTGACGATGCCCATATCCATACCAGCCTTGATGGCGTGGTAAAGGAAGGCGGCGTGCATGGCTTCCCGAACGACATTATTGCCGCGGAAAGAAAAGGAAATATTACTGACTCCACCACTGATTTTAGCACCAGAGCACTGTTCTTTTATCTGGCGAGTGGCTTCGATAAAGTTGATGGCATATTCGTTATGCTCATCAATTCCGGTGGCGACTGCAAATATATTGGGGTCAAAAATGATGTTCTGTGGCTTGTAATGGAGCTCTTGGGTCAGAATGTCATACGCGCGCTTGCATATACTTACTTTTCGTTCGATGGTGTCTGCTTGTCCGTCTTCGTCGAAGGCCATGACGATTACCGCGGCGCCATACCGCCGTACGATCCTGGCCTGTCTTTTAAATTCTTCCTCGCCTTCTTTTAAAGAAATAGAATTGACGACACACTTGCCTTGCACGCACTTCAGGCCGGCTTCGATGACTTCGAATTTAGAGGAGTCGATCATGATGGGCAATTTGGCAATCTCCGGCTCGGACATCATCATGTTCAGGAAGTCCTGCATGGCCTGCTTGGAGTCCAGTAATCCCTCATCCATATTGACATCGATGATCTGGGCGCCTCCTTCAACCTGGTGCTGCGCTACGGAAAGTGCTTCCATATAATCACCTGATTTGATCAGCCGGGCAAATTTGCGGGAGCCCGTCACATTGGTACGCTCGCCTACATTTACAAAATTGGTTTCCGGCCGGATGATCAGGGGCTCTAGACCGCTGAGCATGGTGAATTCAGGTACCTCCGGAATTTTCCGGGGCGATATACCCTTTACCCCTTCTGACATGGCCCGGATATGATCGGGAGTCGTACCGCAGCAACCACCGATGATGTTGACCAGGCCGCTGGAAGCAAATTCGCGGATATAGCTTTCCATTTCTTCGGCCGTCTGGTCATATTCTCCGAATTCGTTGGGTAGCCCGGCATTGGGATAGGCGCTGACAAAGCAGTCTGCTACTTTGGATAAGGCCTCCAGGTGGGGACGCATTTCCTGGGCACCGAGGGCGCAGTTGAAGCCGACACTTAGCAAAGGAAGATGAGAGATAGAGATCCAAAAAGCTTCGGCCGTTTGACCGGATAAAGTACGGCCACTGGCATCGGTGATGGTTCCGGATACCATGATGGGGAGCTGTTCTCCCTTTTCTTCATACAATTGGTCGATTGCGAAAAGGGCTGCTTTGGCGTTAAGGGTATCAAAAATCGTTTCTACCAGCAAAATGTCTACACCTCCTTCCATTAATCCCTTAGCCTGAGTATAGTATGCTTCTTTCAGGTCGTCAAATGAGACATTACGCTTACCGGGGTTATTAATATCAGGAGAAATGGACGCTGAGCGGGTAGTTGGTCCTAGTGCTCCGGCCACAAAGCGGGGCTTGCCGGGCGTCTTCGCTGAGTATTCATCTGCTGCCTTCTTGGCTATTCGCGCAGCTTCCAGGTTGATTTCATAGGCATGCTCCTGCATATCATAATCGGCCTGGGAGATGGCATTGCCGCTAAAGGTGTTGGTTTCAATAATATCCGCTCCTGCATCAAGATAGGCCTTATGGATCGCTTCAATGATACGCGGCTGGGTAATCGACAGAAGGTCATTGTTGCCCTGAATATCCGTATGGAAGTCGGCGAATCGCTCGCCACGATATTCTTTTTCTCCCAATTTATATTCCTGGATCATGGTACCCATGGCACCGTCGATTACAAGAATTCTTTCTTTGAGGATTTTATGTAAGTCTCTGTTCATTTGAGCTGCTTTGGCTTTTTATAATAGTAGTAGTAGATATATGGTAACCGCCTGTAATTACAATTGATCTTTTGGGTATTGCAAAGAGTACCGGAGGTCAGAGCTATTAAGTTCTGAAAGCCCAGGAGCCTCGGAGAGGCGAAATATCGGTAACCCCAGGCTTCAGCCTGGGGTTACCGACCTGCCTCGCCGGCAGGCAGGTATGACGCCCCGCCGGGGCTGTTTTATATCTGTGATTGTGCCACAAATTTTTTTCTCAGTACAGTTATGACAAAAAACTCGTACCCAATAAGCTGAATGGGAAACTGTCCCGCTGGGGCTTCTTGCCCATGAATGATTAAGTTCAAGTTTAGTGATTCATGCACGCCTCTGTAGGCGCTTACCCTCTTTCCAAGTGCAAATGTATTAAGTTCTAACAACTTAGGCTGTAAAAAGTCGAAAGAGGTGACCTTTTTGCACAGAGCTTAAAAAAATAAGCTTTTGGTTGAATTTTTGATAAAAAGCTGATTATTAGGTTTTTGTAGCTATAGTTGAAGGCTCGCAAAATTTTTTTCTAAAAAAAGATATATCACACAATATTCATTTGGTAGTTGTGAAAAAAAAGCTTGCAGGAATTTTTGGAAATATGAACCTATTTACAAGCGTCGTTTTTTCATCCATAATAGTTTTTGGATATTGCGGCACCAAAGAAGACGTGATTATAGAAATAATGATGATTATGGAAAAAGAGTCCAGATTAAGAAGTATCCTGAAAGCTATCTCCTGGCGGGCCATTGCGACCGCTACGACCTTTACACTAGCCTACACCATTTTTTCGAGCTCCGGATGTGAGGACGCCTTGGAAAAATCCAGCTTAGTCGCAGCCCTTGAGCTCGTTATTAAATTGGTGATCTATTATTTTCACGAAAGAATGTGGCAGGCGATTCCGAGGGGTACTGTTCGCAGAGCATTTCCGAAATGGAAAGCATGAGTCATGTTTTTTAACAAAAAATCCTTTTTTTTGTAAAAAAATTGAACTGCTTTGGCTGAAAACATACATCCTATTTTCGATCGACTGGTATCGAGATCTGAACGAGAGCAACGGCTTGAACAGAGAAGTAAAGTCATTTGGTTTACAGGCTTGTCGGGCTCAGGAAAGAGCACGATTGCACAACATTTGGAGCGCTTCCTGTTTGAGCAAGGCTTTTTTGCACAGGTTTTAGACGGCGATAACATTCGCTCAGGTATAAACAATAATTTGGGCTTCAGTGAAGTTGATAGACAGGAAAATATCCGTCGCATTGCCGAGGTGTCCCGTTTGTATGTGCAGTCGGGCATCATCAGCATCAATTCTTTCATCAGTCCTACCATCGCTATTCGGCAAATGGCCAAAGAAATTATCGGGGCAGAAGATTTTATCGAGATATACGTCAATGCTCCTTTAGAGGTTTGTGAAAAAAGAGATGTGAAGGGCTTGTATAAAAAAGCGAGAAGTGGGGCAATCAAGGGCTTTACGGGGATTGATGCGCCTTATGAAGCGCCGGAGAATCCAGCACTGGAGATCAAAACGGATGAGGTGGGTGTTGAGGAAGCGGTGAAGCGAGTATTTAATCACATCTTGCCTCATATAAAATTATAATGTCTTTTTTAAACAGGGCTTCACGGATTATATGGATTTCATCGACAAGATGTATTAAGGTCCGTTCCAATCCGTGAAAATCCGTGTCTTACATAGGCCGATTAAGTTCGAATAAACAACAAAACGAAATGCTGAACTATCAAATCAACCACCTCAAAGAATTGGAAGCAGAATCCATTTTTGTGATTAGGGAGGTGGCGGCACAGTTTGAAAATCCCGTGCTGATGTTTTCAGGAGGAAAGGACTCTATCCTGATGACACATCTGGCCGTCAAGGCTTTCTATCCGGCCAGGATCCCATTTCCACTTTTACACATTGATACGGGCCATAATTTTCCCGAAACCATTCGCTTCAGGGATGAACTTGTGGAAAAGATCGGCGCTCGCCTGATCGTCGGCTCTGTAGAAGAGGCCATCAAAAAAGGAATGGTGACAGAAGAAAAGGGATACAATGCCAGTCGTAACTCTCTCCAAACGGCCGTCCTGCTTGATGAACTGGAAAAAGGACGTTTCGATGCGGCCCTCGGCGGCGCACGCCGGGATGAAGAAAAGGCCCGGGCCAAAGAACGCTTCTTTTCTCACCGGGACGAATTCGGCCAGTGGGATCCTAAGAATCAACGCCCGGAGCTGTGGAATCTTTTTAACGGCAAAAAGCATATGGGAGAACACTTCCGGGTTTTTCCCATCAGTAACTGGACCGAATTGGATGTGTGGCAGTACCTGGCTATGGAAGGAGTGGAGCTGCCTTCTTTGTATTTTGCTCATAAGCGCGATGTCCTGATCCGCGACGGCCTTTACCTGGCGGATTGCGATTACATCATGAAGCGCCCGGAGGAAGAGGTGGTCGAAATGACCGTGCGTTGCCGGACCATCGGCGATATGACCTGTACCGGTGTTTGGCCTTCCGAGGCCGCTACCGTTGACGACATCATTGATGAAGTAGCCACTACGCGCCAGACCGAACGCGGCGGCCGAGCTGATGATAAGCGCTCCGAGACAGCGATGGAGGATCGGAAGAAATATGGATATTTTTAGAAGGTCGAAGGTCGAAGGTCGAATTCGAAGATTACTAAGCCCGCCATGGAATGGAGGGATTGGTAAGCTTCACTCTTTTTTAGAAAAAACATTGTGTCAGGGTGTAGTTTAACGCATAGCTGACAACGGACAACTAACAACTAATAAATGGATCATCATACAGAATTACTAAGATTTACCACAGCAGGCAGCGTTGACGACGGGAAGAGTACCCTGATCGGGCGCCTGCTTTATGATAGCAAGGCCATTTTTGAAGATCAGCTGGAAGCCGTGAAAGCCACTTCCGAAAAGCGGGGAGAAGAAGAAGTCAACCTGGCTTTATTAACCGACGGACTGAAGGCCGAGCGGGAACAAGGCATCACCATAGATGTGGCCTACCGCTATTTTGCCACCCCTAAACGCAAATTCATCATTGCCGATACGCCGGGTCATATTCAGTATACCCGAAATATGGTTACGGGGGCTTCCACCGCCAACGTTGCCTTGATCCTGATCGATGCGCGGAAAGGAGTATTGGAACAGACACGCCGGCATGCCTTTATCGCTTCCTTGTTACAGATTCCTCACCTGGTGGTATGTGTTAATAAAATGGACCTGGTCGATTATAGCGAGGAGCGATATGAGGACATCAAAGAAGAGTTTTCCGGTTTTTCTCATAAACTGGATGTAAAAGACGTACATTTTATCCCTATTTCTGCTTTGAAAGGAGACAATGTGGTGGATCGCTCAGAGAATACACCTTGGTATGACGGTACTACTTTGCTGTACTACCTGGAAAACGTACACATCGGCAGTGATCATAACTTCATTGATATGCGCTTCCCGGTGCAGAACGTCATCAGGCCAAATACAGATGAGTTTCACGACTATCGGGGATATGCAGGCCGGGTAGCAGGCGGTGTTATGAAAAAAGGCGATAAGGTTTTGTTGCTGCCCTCGGGTTTTACGAGCAGTATCAAGAAGATCGACACCTATGACGGAGAATTGGAGGAGGCATTTGCTCCTATGTCGGTGACTGTTTTATTGGAGGATGACCTGGATTTGAGCCGGGGAGATATGATTGTACGGGAGAACAATCAACCTGAGATCGGGCAAGATCTGGAAGTGATGGTCTGCTGGTTCACTAACCGCCCTCTTCAGTTACGGGGTAAGTATACGATCCTGCATACCACTCAGGAGGTACGTTGTGTCGTTAAGCAGATCCGGTACAAGCTGGATATCAATACTTTGCATCGTAACGAAAACGACCTGACGATAGATATGAATGATATTGCGAGAGTGGTGATCAGAACGACCAAGCCGCTCTTTTTTGATATTTACCGAAAAAACCGGATTACAGGTAGTATCATTTTTGTGGATGAGGGGACGAATGAGACGGTCGGGGCTGGTATGATTATTTAGCACGTACCTATTTAGCTGGTCTGTGTTTACATTATAATAAGATTGTTCAATACTTTGATGCTAGGCCCTCCTTCGTCGGGCCGATGCTGGGATACTTTTTACGCCTTCGGCGTATTGATGCTGGCGTTTTATTTTGCTATATGAATAGGAACTTGCTTCTCATTTTTGAAGAATTAAACGTCTAGCATCATGCGGCTGCAGGCCGCATCAGCATCCAGCATCGGCCCGACGAAGGAGGGCCTAGCATCACAGCATGAAAGGCAGATCGCATTGGGCAGGCTTAATCATCTTTAGTAGTACAAAATATCTCTTCTCGTAATCGTCAGCGGAATTTCATTTACATAATCAATTTTTCGGATCCAGTTGCCGTAAGAATCGTATTCATAGACGATCTTCTCGCGCATATTATCCTGAGGATGGTGGTTCAGGATCTGGGTTGGTTGGTTATCGCGATTGTATTCATAAGTAATTTCTTCTATTAGTTGACCGTGGGTATCTTTCTCTGAAGAATTAATGACATTGCCGTTTTCATCGAATTGAAAGGCGAATTTGGAAATACCACCCGCCGAAGACAGGGAATCAAGCTGTGTCACCTGACTTTTTTCATTGTAGGTAAAAATGACTCTATTCTTCCAGTTGGTTTCGGTATCCGAAAAACGGTCCAATTGGATCAGCCGGTTTTGGGAATCGTATTTGGAGATTCTTTTTTCCAGAAGGCCTTCTCTGTTATAGCTGCGGTATTCCAATTCTTTTCCGTCGTCGGCAAATTTGAAAGATCTTTTTTCGATCAGGTTTCCTTTTGAATCATAGTAGCCATACTCAATTAATTTGCCCTGCTGGTCATATTCATTGAGTACTTTGGATAATAATACGCCGGAAGCATCATATTCACTACTCTCTATCCATTGTCCCTTTTTATCGTATTCGAAAATAGTGGTTGTGACGGGCAAGTTATCCACATCCTTGGTGGTTCGCTCTTTTAGTTGGTCGTCTTTATACATTTTTCGGATGCTGCTGGTGATTTCATCTCTGGAATTATGAATGAACACCCCTGCATTTTTTCCATTGGTATCGTAGATCCAACGGGTTCGACCTTCCGTTCGAAAGCCTTTGCTGGCATAGCGGACTTCCTCCTTGATGTTGCCGTCGCGATTATAGTTTTTCAGGAAATGAACAGGTTCTTTGACCTTTGGGCCGGCCTCAATTTTCCCAAATTTTTCAACAGCTTCATATTTGAATTGCTTCACGGACTTGACCGGGCCGTTTAAGCCATGGTGTAGAGAGGCCGCTCGCTCCATATGCGCTTGTGCATGAGCGGAGCTTATGGTAAAGAAGGCAAAGAGTAAGGTGAATAAAATGAGCTTATTCATATAGTATCTTTTTCTTATCATCGGGAAAAATATAGAGGGGAGTTAAATTGCTGTACGTAAAATATATTGAATTAGTTGCATGTTTGTCGCTACGGGACAGCAAATTTTAATTTGCCAGGAGAGTAAGCTTTAGCTTGCTCAAATATCAATCATATTCAGTGGGTAAAATAGGAATGCTAATTAGTTTGCCCGGAGAGATAGCTTTTAACCACCGAATTTAAGCAAGCTAAAGCTCGCTTTCCTGGCAAGCTAAAGCTTGCTTTCCTGGCAAGCTAAAGCTTGCTGTCCTGGCAAGCTAAAGCTTGCTTTCCTGGCAAGCTAAAGCTCGCTGTCCTGGCAAGCTAAAGCTCGCTTTCCGGTTAGGCGCTTATTTTTTTAACGCCAATAACGCTAAATACCGAACATTCGTGCCTTAGGCAGACAGGCGTGAAGCGATGTGGTCCTGGGAAACAAAACGGGCTGACTTCCATATGGAAGCCAGCCCGTTGTATGTCAGTGAAAATCAATGATTAATTGATATTCGGGTTACCTCTGATTTCTATAATTGCAATTGGGAAAAAGGTTCCCGGATTAGTAACTGCATCACTATTGCTCAACCAATAAGGAGAAGGATCGTTGAAGCGATAGTGGTCAGCTAATCTGCGACCTTGCAGGAAGAAGTTCACTCTTCTGGAATGTTTCAACAAATCCATGGCATCGATCTGTCCGTCATAAGGCGTCAAACCATCTAAAGCACGGAGGTTGTTAATATGAGTGGTAAATCCACCAGTGTCACCATTTGCCAAAGCATTTTCAGCAAGGATTAAATGCATCTCACGAGTACTAACGATCGTGTAGTCCGGATACTGAACCGCTTCGGTAAATTCCTTTGCAGCGGTGTAAAGAGCTGGATCAGGAATATTGTCGATCGGGTCCATCAA
>JAUIKE010000255.1 GCA_030430845.1 Bacteroidia bacterium
GGGATCAAAAGGCTTTAATTAAACTCTTAGCTTATCATTATTGCTATGACAGGCGAAAGGATCGTTTGAATTTCTTTGAAAATTTATATGATAAAAAATTATCTTGATGCCTATGCGCAAAGCGGCTTTAAAGCTAACTCCCATAAACTGCGAAGCGGTGACAGCTTCTAGGGGTTGTGTAAAAAGTCCTTCGGCCTTTTTCCCCAACCAATAATATTCTTTTAGGAGGTTGTTTTAAGAAAAAAACGAAGTTTTTTTCTTAAAACAACCTCCTAAACAAAATTTTCGGGGGTGGGTAAAAACGAGGAACGAGTTTTTACACAACCCCAAAGAAATGGACGCAAAATAAAGCTGCAAAGCAGCGACACAAGGACCATATTTTTAAAAATGCGTAACATCCGTTATTTAATTATCTTGTAGCCAAACAACAGGCTCCATATGATCAAACACCCTTTTTATCTAAGCATACTTTTCCTTTTTTCCATTTCATTTATTTACAGTCAGGAAACAGCTGCCGAAAAAGCCCAGCGCATGGCCTGGTTTGAGGACGCCAAGCTAGGCATTTTTATTCACTGGGGGATCTATGCCGTCAATGGCATTGACGAATCCTGGTCATTTTACAATCGCTATTTGCCGTATGAAGAATACATGAAACAGCTGGATGGCTTTACGGCCAATAAGTACGATCCAAAGAGCTGGGGCCGGCTGATCAAAGAAAGTGGGGCTCAATATGCAGTTCTAACCACCAAGCATCATGACGGTGTAGCCCTCTGGGACACTAAAATGAGCGACTTAAATGTAGTGGACCGAACGCCCGCGAGCAGGGATCTCGTAACGCCTTTTTGTGACGCCCTGCGCGAGGAAGGATTGAAAGTAGGTTTGTATTATTCATTGCTCGACTGGTCGCATCCCGATTACGATCATTTTATTAGTGGGAAAAAAAGGTATGATAAGGATGAAAAAAGATGGGCCTCCTTTCTCGATTTTAACCGCGGACAATTAAAGGAAATTTCGCAGCAGTTCAACCCCGACCTGTACTGGTTTGACGGCGACTGGGACCATTCTGCCGAAGAGTGGAAAGCCAAAGACATCAGAAAAATGTTGCTGGACCGGAACCCCAATACTATTCTCAACTCTCGCCTACAAGGCTACGGTGATTATGCTACGCCCGAACAAGGTCTGCCGATACTACGCCCCAAGAGCAAATACTGGGAACTTTGTATGACCATTAACGATTCGTGGGGTTATCAGCCACAGGATCAACAATACAAAACCCCCTCTCAGGTTTTGCGCATCTTTATCGAATGCATTCGAATGGGGGGCAATCTATTGCTGGATATCGGGCCAAAGGAAGATGGGACGATCCCTCAAGAGCAAGTTGAGGTGCTAAAAGAACTAGGAAGATGGACTCGAAAACACAAGGAAGCCGTTTACGGCACGAAAGCAGGGATCCCGCACGGCCATTTCTACGGCCCCACGGCCCTTTCCCGGGACAGCACCACTTTGTATCTGTACCTCGTCAACCAACCTAAAGGACAGGTTTTGATCAAAGGCCTTAAAAATAAGGTAAACCGTATTTGGGTAGTCGGTAACGGCACCAAGCTACCTTACAAAGTAATGGGTAAAGCTTATTGGAGCTCCGTGCCAGGCTTATTATACATTGATGTTCCCGAAGAGGTACAGGACGAGGAGGTAACCGTGCTGGCAGTTTTGCTGGATGGGAAAATATCTCTTCATAGGGAGGAGTAAAAAATGAGCGAGCGCCGGTAAGGCTCGCTCATTTTTTACTCTTCCTTATATAAAAACAGAAATGGCATAAAGAACCAATGCCAGAATCATTCCCAGCCTTAATTTAAAGGCCGGAATACTGACTATGGAAGCCTCTCCACTGGGGGTGTACAACGCCTTTGTTAGCTGTTGTATTTTCTTATCGTTTTTCCGAACCAAATAATCCTGAAACTCAATATAATCATAGCATTCTTCAATTTTCTTAGACAAATGCTGCCGCTCTGATTCCAGTTGTTTGATCCGAGATCGGTATTTCTCAATTATTGGCAATTGCTCAGGCTTCGGAGCACTTGCTTTTTTCTGTTCAACCCGGAGGAGATTGATCGTATGGCCTTGTAGTTGCTTTTGAGGTTGGTTGGACATAGCTTTCACCTAATTTATCTTATGAAAAATTAAATTTTTAATTCCAAGCAGTTTGAAATCATCCAATACTCCTAAACTGCATTAAATAAATCCAACTTAGGTAGTCCGTATTTTTTCACAAGAATAAATAAAGGTTGTGGCGGTAGTGGTAAATTCAATAAAATCTTACAGGGGCTTGAAGATCAAATTGATATTGCTTTCCCACACACCTTCAATATATAAATTTTTAATTAATATAAAAAGAGTTTTATGTTTTTTTATTTAAAAAAAAACTACTTTATATTAATCACTGGTTAACAAAGATCAAAACATGGGCTTTTTTGAACTATAACCCAATTACATCAGGGACCACAGCAAGCCAAAAGCATACAATGCAAGTCCAAGGATCATTGCTTTATGAACAAAGGATCTTGGAATACTCACCCATTCCTGCGTATCGAGGACGCCTTCTGATTTTTTGTGTAATTGTCTTAATTTTGCTTTCATTCGACGCGCCTTATCGCTCTGGTGCTCAATGTAATCATAACACTCCTCAATGTGCTGATTGAGTTTATTCTTATCCTGCTCTAATTGCTGAATCCGGCTTTGATACCAGCTTAAGGTTTTTGATACATCCTGTTCGCCCGAACGCGGCACGTGCCTGAACAAGCTCTGGTTGTCGATTTGAATGGCTTGATTTAGTTGGTTTTCGAAAGTTCTCTGACTTCTAGCAGTTGCATTTTTAGTTGCCATGGATTAATGGTTTCTGTAATTTGTAAATAGTGTTTCTATAGTGTTGTAGTAACAAATTCCATGCCAGTTTTTGAAAAACTGTGTACTGTGAAAATCTTTTTTCTGCAATTAGAAGTTGGTAATAAGATAAATATGCTTAATCGGAAAGTTTAATTTGTTGAAGGCAATGGGGTTGTGTAAAAAGTCCTTCGGCCTTTTCACACAACCAATAATATGTTTTTTGGAGGCGGTTTAAAGCCCGTACGGGCTTTAAACCGCCTCCAAAACAAAATTATCTGGGGTGGGTAAAAACGAGGAACGAGTTTTTACACAACTCCATTGCCTTCATTACTTTTTTGGGAGCTGTATGTAGATTGGAACTCTGACGAAGTGAACGACTCAAAGGTATTAAAACATTTTAAATATGACAATTTTTTTTAATTTGTTTTATAAAAAAAGGAAAGGGGAGATTGTCCTGCGGCGATCTCCCCTTTCCTTTAAAAAATTAATTACTCCAGTCAATAGGAGGCGGCCCGTCGGGGACAATACCTTTATACTTGTAATCACCTTTTCTTTCTTTAAACTCCGCTTTTACTTTTTGGCGTAAATCTGCATCCTCAAACAGGTCGACCATGGTCATAGCCAGTGCTTTGGCGGCGTAGCCCATTCCTTTGTGTCCGATGGACATCCCCCCGCAGGCCACTACGGCCCAGGAATGCCAGGGAGTTCCTTTCGGAGCCGTCGTTGCTCCCAATCGGATAGTAGGGACCACAAAACTTACATCTCCCACATCGGTAGAGCCCCCCATCGGGTGCTCCAAGGTTTCTTCTAATGGATTGATAATGGACTCGATACCGATCTGTGGTTTTCCTGTGGCTTCTTGAATTTTTTTGGCAAAAACCTGCTCTTCTGCTGTGTAGGAGATAGGCCCCAGGTACTCCAGGTTCTGCTGTAAGCGGGCCCCTCCTGTACGGTTTACCAGTACCTCATGTACTCCGGAAATCAGGCTTATTTTATAATCTACATTGGCCATGATAGCTGCTCCTTCTGCCATTCGCTCTACCTGTTTCCATACTACCTCCATTCCAGACCTTTTAGTATCCCGTACGCGTACCCAGATGCGGGAATAGTCAGGCACTACATTCACTACTTCGCCGGCATTCTGAATGTGATAGTGAATACGCACGGTTGGTTTGATGTGCTCGCGATACATATTGATGCCGTCCGTGTATAATTCGAGGGCATCCGATGCGCTGCGCCCATTCCATGGATCCGCAGAAGCATGCGCCGCTTGACCATAGAATTCAACCTTAAAATCAACCAAAGCCAATGAACTTTGCACATCCGCAACAGTTACGGCGGAAGGATGCCAATCCATCACAATGTCTACATCCTCAAACAATCCGGCCCGGATCATCCACAACTTGCCGAAGAACTTTTCCTCTGCCGGCGTTCCATAAAAGCGTACGGTTCCCTTCAATTCTCCCTTTTCGATCAACTCTTTGATCGCCGTAGCAGCGCCTAAGGAAGCAGTACCAAACAAGTTGTGTCCACAGCCATGCCCAGGCTCTCCGACATTAAGTGGGTCTTTCGTCGGCACGGCTTTTTGGGATAAGCCCGGCAGGGCATCAAATTCACCCAGAATACCGATCACAGGTTTACCCGATCCGTATTCTGCCACAAAAGCAGTAGGGATCTCGGCTACTCCTTTTTTCACCTTAAAACCATTCTTTTCTGCAAATTCGATCAAGGCTTCGGCAGATTTCTTTTCCCGGAAGGCCTGCTCAGCATACGCCCAGATCTTATCACTTAAATTGGTCAATTGCCCGTACTTGCCGTCGATGCTTTCTATGACGGCTTTTTTGTTCTTTCCGATCTTTGTTTTTTGCTGGCCGAAGGTGATCGTAGCCAAAGCAATAGCCAGAAATAGTAGAAGATATTTTCTCATAATTATTCTTTTGATGAAAAAAATAAATTTGGACATAATTAAATATTCAACCAATAAGTCGCTTTAAACACCAGCGCCCTATTTTTCGGTACCAGGCCTTCCGGAAAATAATTGTCGGTATACACCAAGAAGATATCTGAAACCGGCCGGAAACGCCACTGTAGTCGACTATTGACATTAATATTATCAAACTGACTATTGTATTGTAAGAAAGTCGTAAAAAACAAGGTCCGGCTGAAAGTCAGGTCAATCCTGGGGCCGATCAGGTAAATGGTCGCTTCTCCATAGCCTTCTTCAAGTTTTACCCGATTGATATTAAAATTGAGTGCCATGGTGGCATACTGACGGTAGCGAAAGTTCAATTCTCCCGAAAAACGAAGCAGATGCCCATTAAAAAACTCCCGGTTTGTAACCTCCAGACTGTAATATAAAATCTTTCGCTCATCAGATTGATAGGAAATCTCTATACCACTTTGAGAAAAGTCCTCGCCCGTTTGAAAATCGATATCTGCATCCCGGATGGGATTGAAGGGAGAGAACAACTTTACGTAACTATTAGCAAGCGTTACGTTAAAACGGGCGGTATTCAGGAAGTTGATGCCATATTCCAGATTGAGGTCATTATCGGTTGTTCCCCAGGTGCTATTCCAGAGCAGGTCGGTACCTAAGGTCAGCTCATGCCGGTTGATCCGCTTGGAATTCGGATAAATTCGAAGGCTGAGTTCGGGGTTGATCCGTCGGAAATCCGTCCGGGGTACAAATCCCACTTTGGCATCAAAGTCGCTGCCGACGATCTGGTGGGTCCAGCTGGCTCTAAAGCGCAGAGAATTGTATTGCAAATTAGCCCCGTGAGAAAAAGGAGCACTACCATTATCATCGTCAAAGGTTTGATGGTAATATAGCTTGCCACTCCATTTTCCATCCGCAGAAGCCAGGTTATAATCCAGGCCGAATAATTTATTGGAACTGCCATCCTGCGGAGAGGTCACATCTACGGGCTGCTCATCAAAATTCGCTTTGTTAACGAAAATAGCGCTGATATTCGAGCGGGCAAAAATCTGCCGCTGAACCGCAACCACCGTATAGTTATAGCTAGGCTGGCTGATCTCTTCATCCCGGGCGGTTTGCATATTCATCACACCCAGTCTCCAGTTTTCATCCAGTCGACCGCTCAGGCGGGCTCCGAGGAGTATCTTGTTTTGTACATTTTGCCCGGTAGCTGAATCAATAGCCACGCCGATCCGCCGCGAAAAGAACGGGCGGGCATTATCGAAGCCAAATCCGGCAAAGAGATCAGCATTTTCGAGAAAAAACTGCCGCCGCTCCGGGAAAAAGATCTCAAAACGATCTAGGTTGGTTTGTTGTTCATCCACTTCAACCTGCGAAAAATCCGGGTTTACGGTAAGGTCCAGGTTCAAGGAGGGCGTGACGGCTATTTTGGCATCTCCGCCAAAATCCAGGCGGCCCTCCCAGTCAGTTTCTTCGAGGTAGTTCCGACTGGTGCCTCCGGCTGTATAGGGAATGACAGACATATTGCTGCCCGGCTTATCAACGGGTTTATCCCATTTCAGGCGCCCGGTGTAGGCAAGGTTGGATAGGTGCAAGGGGCGGGGCACTCTCGACCAGATAGCCCGCTCGTTATACTTCGTATCGATCCGATAAAAGTTTATCCCCCAGGTAGTAGTTCCTTCCTTAAACCGGAGAGTGTTAAAGGGAATGGCCACCTCTGCTATCCAGTAGTGTTCATAGATCTTAGATTCTCCTTGCCAAATGTTGTCCCAGCTCAGGTCGAGATCAGAGCCTTCCGTCCCCCCGTTAGATATGAGGCCTTCCCGTCGGACGCCAAAAGGTGTGATACCGAAAAAAAAGCCGTTGGTTTGATCCAGGAATGGGTCAAATACAATAGAAAAACCATCTATATTCCCACCTCTGTAATCTCTTCTCAGGGAAGGAGAAATATACTCGCCGGGTAAGGAATCGTAGACGACGATAGCGGCATAGATATTTTCCTCATCATAAGCCATCATCACTTCTGAATGACTGACGGATTTGGAGGTATCAAAAGGGAAGTACTGCCAAAAGTCATCCGCTTTTTCCGCATTTTTCCATACTGCTTCGTTGAGCATCCCGTCTAAAACAATGGGTTCATCGATCGATTGGATATGAATTTCTCTCCTGGAGGCTTCCGACTGGCTAAAAATGTGAGGGATTGTACAACAATTGATCAGTAATAGGATAAGCAGGTAACGACAATTCATGATGGTGTAATAAAATTTCTATGAAAACATACCATTACCCGTAACAAGATAGGTATTCTTTCATAGTTATATTCCTGTGGCAAGGAATCTGGGAAAAAAATATACTTTTTCGAAAAAAAGACCGACCTAGGGCCTATCAGGAAAGACTTTTTCAAGGCCAGCTTATTTTGGCTCGGGTTAACATCCGTGAACTAATTATTTTTCCTATGTTTTATTTCCAATAAAATCAGCAGCTCCTTTTTTCGTTCACTTCTTTTGATCGACCTTTCAGAAAGCCCGATATCTTTCAACATATTATCCATTATTTTGAGCACATCATTCCGGATTTGATGCAATTGCAGACTGAGTTTTTCCAGGCTCAGCTGAGTGGTGTTGGAAGTGAGCAGAATATGGAAAAATTTCTCGGTAAAATCCTCGAAGTACTGGAATTCGTCCTGGTAGTCGATCTCTAAGGAAACAGATATATCTTTTAGTTGAATGTTTAACTCTCGCAAATGCTTGCCGAGAAAATCACTTCCCTTCTGGAGGCGCCGGCCAAGGGCTATTTTTTCTCCACTGGAAAACTGCCCCTGTCTAAACTTTTTAGAAAAATCCAGCCCCTGTACTTTTTCAAGGTCTTCAATCAGATCATTGAGTGTATCGCGGCAAAGGCGGGCCTCCTGTAGCACCTCCTCCATCTCTTTGATCAGCAGGCGGTGAAAAAAGATATGTTCCTGCTCCGCTGATAGTGCACTTCTATATTCGTCATTTTTACTCCATTCGGAAAAATCAAACTCCTTTTTCTCCAGCATTTTTTTGAGTTGGAGATCCAGGAGTTTGAGGTTCTCTTTTTTTTCCTGCAACACTTTTTTTTCAAACAACAAAAGGTCTCGTTGTTTTTTCATCTCCTTCAATTCCATCACCTTGAGATAGTATTGATGGTTTTCCTGTTCTATCTTCGATTCGGTTTCTTCTTCTGGTTGAAAAAGGTATTGGAACAATTGATACATGCGTGAGTCTGCGGCATCTTGTCGACGTACTAATTCTCGGCCGGCTTTGATGAGGTCTTCATCTAACCAGTTTATACGGCCTTCCAGTTTTTGCAGGCTGACATTGATGTGTTCTAAATGTCGGTTGATCTTACCCTGCTTTTTTAGTTCCTGGTAAGCTTCCAGTATTTTTTCGTCAAGGGATTTACTCATATTGGGTAAAAAATAAATTTAAATACATCGGTTAAAATGGCTGGCGGCTACTGGCCGCCAGCCATTTTAACCGATGTATTTGAAGTTGTTCAGAGTTGTTCAATTGAGCAATGCAAACAGCAGCTGTGCATAAACAATCTTAGTAACGATCGATATCGGCATCATAAGGGTAAAGCCGATATTGGGCAATTTATTTTGTGCTTTGCTCAAAGCAAAGTCCAGTATAGCCGGTTGGTTCGCCACCATGCCCGTGAGGAAGCTGAAGGGAATTTTCAAAACCAGGTATCCGAAGAACAGGGTAGCCAAAGCAGTGATGAGGCTAATGATGCCCCCTGCTGCAAAAAGTAAAGTGCCGCTTCCCTGTGCCAGCGTCATAAAAAACTGGTGCCCGGAGTTAACGCCTATACCGGCCAGCAAGAGGATCAGCCCTACCTGACGCAGGATCAGGTTGGCACTGTAGGGCAGCGACCAATTGATAGGCCCCGTACGTCTGAGGCCGCCAAGGATAAGCCCGACAATTACGGGCCCTCCGGCATAGCCCAGCTTAAAGCTCAATCCGCCCGGCAATTCGAATGTGATCATACCCAGCATCAGTCCAAGGGCCATGCCAAGGCCAAAAGAAAGGAGGTTGATACGACTAAGCTCTTCGTAGGAATTACCCAGGAATTTAGCGAGTGAAGGCATATCCTGGCGACGCCCTACAACCCTTACCCGGTCGCCCAGTTCCAGTACGGTTTTCGCATTGGTTAAGTAATCGATATCTCCACGGGTGATGCGAGTGATTTTGGCAGCATATTTTTCATCCAGATTAAGGGTACTGAGTTGTTCTCCTGCAATTTTGTTATTGGATACAAAAAAGAGGTTTGTCTCGTATTCCGTTTGATCGAACGACAATTTGTAGGGCAAAATATCCCCCAGTAGGCTGGCAACAGCTTCCACCTCATCCCGATCGCCGACAAAAGCGGCCTTATCGCCTATCTTAAAGCGGGTATCCCAATTGATCAAGCGGACTTGTCCGTCGCGCTCCATACGACCGAAGGTAACCGCCCAGTTATATTTTTGTTTCAGGTCCCTGACAGGGATTCCGAGGACCTCTTCATTCTTAATAGCAACGGTAATGGAGGTAATATCCTGTCGGACAGGGTATTCGTTCCGAAGGCTTTTTTCCTCTTTGGAGTAATTGATCTTTAATATCCGCTGCGCGAGAATGATAGCCAGCATAGGCCCCAACACGCCCATCGGATAGGACAAAGAGTAGCCGATAACGCCTGCCTCGCTGCTCATCTTTTTCAGTTCTGGAGACATACCGGTATTGCTGATCTGGTCGAGCAAGCCGGCGAGGGCCGGGGTATTGGTTGTACTGCCCGCAAAGAGTCCTGCGGCCGTACTGGCCTCCAGGTCAAAGAGGAAATATACCAGGACGGTCACGCTGGCAGAAAAGGTGAGCATGATGAAAATAAAGATCAGGTCGCGGGAGCCGCGTTGCCGGAAGAGCGAGAAAAAACTGGGGCCGCTGCTCAGGCCAACGGTGTAGACAAAAATGCTCAGCCCAATAAAAATGATCACTTCCGGAATTTGCAATTCGGGGCTCAGACTTCCAAAAATCAGGCCGACGAATAAAACCGCCGCCACCCCGAGGCCGCTTCCCCGTAATTGGATGCTCCCCACTCCATAGCCAAGACCGACTACAATAAAAAGGAGGAGAATAGGATTTTCTATAAAGGCTTCTACCATGATTTGGTTGTTCGTTGTTCGTTGTTCGTTGTTCGTTGTTCGTTGTTCGTTGTTCGTTGTTCGTTGTTCGTTGTTCGTTGTTCGTTGTTCGTTGTTCGTTGTTCGTTGTTCGTTGTT
>JAUIKE010000256.1 GCA_030430845.1 Bacteroidia bacterium
CAATAGGCTCCTCTGCCGTTCCCTGTGCGATAATAGTGCCTCTGACCGTCATCATGTTGAAGGAATTAAAATCATCGTGTTTGATGACCACCCCTGGTTCAATTGTTAAGGTAACCTCTTCACCGATCTCGAATCTGTGATCGTTGATGATGTAGGGAATATTATGGATACCCGCAATGTTTGTTTTTCTTAAAGTATAGGAAGCTCCGGCTGTATTATAGTTGAGTGCTTCAAGACCTATTCCATTGCGGTCATTGTTTTTTAAGATGTTCCCACTGAAATTTGGGTTGGAGGCCAGAGAAAGACTTATTGGAACCAGGGTGTTGGCTTCAAATGTGTTGTTGGCTATAGTAGGGGTTCCTTCGCCTATAATTGTCAATCCTTTTTCACACCTAAAGAAGGTGCAATTGTCTAATAAAGCTGAGGTGCCGTTAATTACCAGTGCTGCTTCCTCACTAAATGAATTACCTCCATAACGAAAATGGCAATATTCAATTATGGAGTTGTTGTTGCTGCCACTAGACAATAGGATACCTTGCCAGCTTCCGGCGGAAGGACTGTCCTCGTTTCCGTTATTATTGGTATCTCCTCCATAAACATCATCCTGAATATCAGTGAAGATAATAGGAGAGGAAGCCGTCCCTTGAGCTTGTAAGGTGCCATTGACAACTATCATATGGTTGAAGACATAGGAGTTATGCTTCACCACCACACCTGGCTCAATGGTAAGGGTGATGCCCGCGTTTACAGTAACCGTATTGGTCACCACATAAGGGCTGTTGGCCAAGGTCCAGACTGTATTTTCATTTATCTGACCTTCAACCATCGTTGGTTCATTCTGGGCTTGAAGCGATTGGAGTGACACAATAAAAAAGAGCAGCAACCAAAGTCTGGTAGATTGTTGATTTCTGAGGGCCATATAACTATGATTTTTAGGGGTTGTGGAATAAGGTTAAGAAACATTGTGGACGTTTAATAAGCAGGTCGGCTCTTGAGGTAACTTATATTGCTTTTTACTTTCTAAATATATATCTTTTTACTCAATGAAATTAGAAGATGTAAAATCAAATTTGTTTAGCAGATAGAGGGGAACCGTATTTGTAAAAAGTTCTTCGGTATTTTTACACAAGCCCACAGCATTAAATATGGGAGATCGAGCTCAAAAGCTGAATAAATGAACCAAATTTAGAGGCTTTCCTTTCTTAAAATGTAAATTGCATATTGAATTGAGTAAGAAAAAAAATGTCATGTCGCTATCCAATCATAGTTTTCAGTCGATCCTATTAATGCTTTGTATCTTATCGTTATGCGGTTGTAAGCCTTCTGAGCAGGAGGAAGATCCATCAGCGTATATCCAAACAATCGAAGCCTGGCAAGAAAGTCGTAATGAAGAAATGAGAGATACGTCAAGCTCATGGCTAAATCTAGCGGGCTTACATTGGCTGGAACCAGGTGAAAGCACCTTTGGATCAGACTCCTCCAATACGATCCTTTTTCCCGAGCATTCGCCGGCCTTTGCAGGTACTTTTATACTGGAAGATTCCGTGCTGCGTCTTCAAGTGGCCGAAGGCGTTTCCATATTACACGACGGACAATCTGTAAGGGAAATGGCGCTTCAGCATGACATGGACCCGGAAACCACCTATCTTCAAATGGGCAGCATAAATATTCATGCCATTTCTCGTCCGGAAGGCATTGCTATCCGGGTAAAGGACAGCCAGAATCCTGATTTAGTCAACTTCAGGGATATTCCCAATTTTGATATTCAGGCAGATTGGCGGCTGGAAGCTCAACTGGAATGGTTTGACCAGCCACAGCCGATCCTGATCCCAACGGTATTAGGCTCTCAACGCATGCATGAATGCCCTGCCATCATCGTTTTTGAGGTGAATGGCGAACGCTATGAGTTGTATCCTTACGATAGTTATTATGGAGGTACCATATGGACAGTTATTTTCAGCGACCTCACCAATGGAGAAACGACCTACGGTGCCGGCAGGTTTTTGGATTTAGATGCTCCCGAACCAGGCGCTCCTTCTATGGTGATCGATTTCAACAAAGCCTATAATCCGCCTTGTGCCTTTTCGGATTATGCGACCTGCCCGATTCCTCCTCCGGAGAATCGGTTGGCCTTAGCTATTCCGGCAGGGGAGAAGATGTATGGAGAGGGGCATTGAGGGGGGGGCGAGGATGCTCAATAAAATACGGATTGAAGAGGAGGTTAGGGAGAGTTTGAGTTATGTAAAATGTTGCTACGGTGTAACATGGCAGATAAACCATACGTATATTATCCCAGTTTGAATACCAAAAAACTATGCCCAAAACCAGCCATTCCAATAAACAAACCGCCACTTTAGCCATGACGCCCCAGTTCATGGCACAGAGCTATTCCATGCCAAAACACATACAAAAAGGAGTAGAGAAGTTCTGCAAGGAGTTTCCGAAGGATACTAAAGCAGAAACCTGGCATGTGGAACCCATCAGCAGTTTTAAAGATCCCAATCTGCGGACCGCCCGCGTAAACATTCAGTACCGCCTGATACTAAGAATACCTTTTGACGAAGACAACACCTGGTATCTGCTATGGATAGACAATCACGATGAAGCCATGGCCTGGGCTGAAAACCGGGTGGTCGAGTGGAATAATCTGGTGCAATCCGTCCAGATCTACGATCCAGTCGAGGCGGATGCTTTGCTAAAGGTCAAAGAAGAAAAAGTGAAATACGGTGGTGTTCCTAAGCATCCTTTAGAAGGAATCAGTGACAAAGATCTCATGCGCATAGGAGTGCCTGAAGTATTGCTTCCCTCCGTTCGGAAAATCAAAGACTTTGACGATGTAGATCGCATTCAACGATTTATACCAGAATCGGTATACGAAAACCTGCTTCATTTATTCGCAGGAGACGCCATTGAGAACCTCATCCGGGATGTAGAGGAAGGGCTGGTCCTTTCTGACGACTTCAGGGCACAGAAGCAATCGGCCAATAACCGGCGGAGCATATTAGAGTTGACGGGCGATGACGTTTTAGATGAAGCCCTTTTAGGCGATTTTGCAGCATGGCGAGTATTCTTACATCCTTCCCAGCGCCTATTGGCAGAAGGCAACTTCAACGGTCCGGTAAAAGTGACAGGAGGGGCCGGGACCGGAAAGACTGTTGCAGCTCTGCATCGCGCAAAGCATTTGAGTGAGTATGGGGAGGGAATGATTTTGTTTACCACCTTCACCAAATCCCTTACCTCTGCCCTTGAAAAGGACCTTCGTTCCTTAGGCACGAATATGAGCAAGGTACGGATAGATAACCTGGATGCGTTGGCTAATAAATTATCGAGAGAATTTGGTTTGGTTACGGGACGCTTGGGGCTGGTGGAGTTCACTAATAAAGAGGACCTGGCATTAGGTATTTTGGAGAAAAAGATTTTTGAGGCTGGTTTACAGGATTTGCTCAATTCAGCAGAGCTATTAAAGGAATACCGGGACATCATTCTGGAATACGACTGTCGAACGGAGCGAGACTATCGCCATATTGCTCGTCCGGGACGAGGATTTCGGCTAGGCAAACTACAAAGAGAACAGGTTTGGAACATCATTCAGGCATATGAAGCTGAATTACATGAGCAGGGATATAAGCACCTGGGCCGTTTTTACAACGAACTAATACACTTTCTTCGTGAGCATCCGGAGAAGGCCCCCTTCCGTCACATAGTCGCGGATGAGATACAGGATCTGGGGCTCATCAAGCTTCGAATGCTGCGCGCTTTAGCGCCTGAGGCTCCCAATGATTTGTTTTTAGTGGGGGACCCTCTTCAGAAGATCTATCCTGGCACCACTATTTTTAATAAGGCCAAAATAGAGATAAGAGGTAAGCGAAGCCGGAAGCTTAAAATAAACTATCGGACTACCGAGCAGATAAGACAGTTTGCACTCCAACCCATCCTACGGCTTGAATTTCAGGACTTTGACGGAGAAATTTTCCGAAAGGATGAATACATTTCCCTTCGATCGGGTACTATTCCCGGCTATCATCTTTTTGAGGACTCAGAAGCGGAACAGGAATGGCTGCTGGAGAAAATCCAGTCTTACACATCCCCCGAGGCAGTAGATCGGGTGGCCCATTCTGAAATAGCGGTGGCTTGCCCAAAGTCCAAAATGTTGAATGCTTTGGTCAATGTATTTCACACAGCCAAGATTCCGTACTACAAATTTAGCGGAAGCAAGAGCAGCGGTGATTTAGAAGGGGTCGTGCTCAGCACTATGCATAATTTGAAGGGGCACGAGTACAAGATCGTTTTCCTAACCGGCATCAGTGCCGAGACCTATCCTGGTCGCCCCACCGGACATGACGACTGGTCGGAGGAGGAGTTGGCAGTTTATGACAAGCGACGGGCTGCTTTGTTGTATGTGGCTTGTAGCCGGGCGGTTTGGCGATTGCATTTGAGTGGGGTGGGGGAGCGGTGTGGGATGATGGGGGGAACATAAATCCTTGAAATGACAATTTTAAAACTGTTTTGACAGATGATTGAGTATGAATAGTTGGCTTAAATTTAAATGGATATCGTAACTGACCTTTTGCTTACGATAGGTCAGAACCTGTTTCAAAAAAAGGGGTAGAGTCTGAAAGAATTAGAGGGTAGGAACGTAAAAACTACCCAAAAAAAAATCCCTAACTTTCCACCATGACCAATATCCTACAATTCAAAATAACCCTCCTAGGCAGCCAGCCCCTGATCTGGCGACAATTCCAGGTAACTGATGATTTTCGCTTTGATCGTTTCCATCAGGTGGTTTATCTTGTTATGGGATGGACGAACTCCCATCTACATGAATTCCAAATTGGTGAGCGGACTATTGCGATGGTGCTGGAGGACAATTTTGACTTACCCGATCCAGAAGATGAGACAACAATTTTTCTGAAGGAAATAAATTTTCAAGAAGGCGACACCTTTCGTTATTTGTACGATTTTGGAGACTACTGGGAGCACCTGTTGGAAGTAGAAAAATTGACAGCAGGAGCATTGTCTGCACCTAGTTGTCTGAGAGGAGAGAATGCCTGTCCGCCTGAAGATTGTGGAGGCATTCATGGTTATGCCAATCTGTTGGAAATATTGAAGAACCCTAAAGATCCGGAATACGACAGTTGGCTTCAATGGTTACCGAATGGTTTTTCTCCGGCGGTTTTTGACATTGATAAGGTAAATACTGAGTTGGCTAAATTTGGAGCCTGGCATCGAAAACATCCGAGGGCGAAGGCCACGCCCTGGCACCAGATTTAGCGTAAGGGGCCATCGGCCTCACGCCCCCAGTGAATAAAAAAGGGATTAGTCACTACTAAGCGACTAATCCCCATAAGTTAAGCTTTTAAGCTCGCCTTCGCCGAAGCTTCGGCAAGCAGTGTCGGGATGAATGGATTCGAACCATCGGCCTCACGCCCCCCAGACGTGCACTCTAACCGGACTGAGCTACATCCCGAAATATTGATGGTGAGATAAAATTTTGAAAAAATTTTATCTCTAGGAAGCGGACTGAGCTTCCACCTTTTTTTGTATCGAGTAATGGATATGGAGTATTAAGAAAAATACTTTTGACCACTACTTCCAACCGGATTGCAAAAATAACGCATTTTCTCCGCTTGTCCAATAAAACACCAAAGAGAAATAAAAAATTCCTTTAAGCAGCCTCCATTTTAACCCGATGAAAAAAAAACAATCGCCTACCAAGCAACTCATTAAAATTTAATGTAAATTATGAGCCGCAACTACCCTCACCTTCTACTTCTTGGTTACCCACTGGCTGTGACATACCAGCTCAGAACTCAGAACCCTAAACTTAAAACCCATTAATACCCAAAAAACTATCATATGCCAACCTACAACCACAAAATTAAAGAACACAAATTCCAGCTCTCCGGGGGGATGTCCATCTCGGCCCTGAACCACAATCTGACCATCCAGCCATTGGATGTGACCACCAAAGTGATCGGTGATCCGACTAAACCCGTGGCCACTCAGGTAACCGGTGATCCAGCTAAGCCGGTAGCTACCCTGATAACCGGCGACCCCTCCAAACCGGTCACCTCCAGGCTCGAAGGGAATCCCGACCGGCCGGTGGCGACGACCTCAGATATCGATATCAAAAATCTGCCGCATCTGAACAAACAGGATATCATCGATATTCTCACACCCGAAATACGGGTGCGTATCCCGAATTACAATCAGCTGTGCTTCAACTTCATGGGCGTCGAGTTCTTCAAGATCTGCCTGAGCGGTGAGTCGCAGGTGATCACCGAGCCTTATGTGCCGAATGCTTACGAGCGCTGCGAACTGCCTTGCTGTGAACCGGATACGCGTCCTTTCCCGCAGCGGGACCCTGATGTGCCGGGAACTCCACCTGTCGGATAGCGTATTGTCGTTTCTTTTTTCAGCCAAAAAACAAACCTATGTCTGAGCCATTCTTAGAAATATCTATCGAGCCGGATGAGGTGTTCTTCCGCGGTATCGCCCCCGGAAAAGTCCATGAAGCCATCATCCAACTGACCAATGAGGGGAATGTCCCGGTGGTCATCCCCGACGATTTCCTCCCCAACCTGGAGGATCCCGACCTGATCGCCAAAACGCTCCTGTTGGGGATTCGGGATTACCCGAAGGAGGGGACCACGGCTACCCTCGATACCCTGGTCCAAAACCTGAAGGATTATGTGGATGACCAGGTCCGTGTGTCCATCAAAGAAAGCGGCAAAAAAGTGGATCCCGGCAAGTCGGTCGATCTGCACGTAGAGTTTAAACTGCCGCGCCGAACCAAAGGGAAGTTCTACTTCGAAGGGGATATCGATATTTTGACGGAGTCGCTGTTTTTTAAGATAGGGGAGTAGGAAGGTCGAATGGGAAGGTCGAAGGTCGAATAGGAAGGTTGAGGGTTGGAGGGGCAATCACTGCATTTCCAGTGTATTCAGTGCCCAAAAAGCGTACAGTGCTCTCAGTGTTCACAGTGTCAAAAGGAGTATAGGCCCTCCTTCGCTAAAGCTTCGGAGGGCGCGAAGATCAAAATTAAAGAAATGTTACCCATTGCCTGAAAGGCATATACAAAATACCCCTGGGCAACGCCCAGGGACAATCAAATAACTATGAATATCCTAGACACCATGCAAAACCTCTCTAAAACTTCCATGAAGCTATTCTCGGAAGCTATGGAAACCAATATGCAACTGTCCCGCTCCTGGATGAAGGCCTGGACCGAAAGCGGCCAGTCCGAAAAAAACAAACGCTCGGTGCCCTGCTGCCCGCCGGATATCGAATGCCCGCCGCATTGCCTGACCGTTATCCAACGGACGGCCATGAGCGGAGAGTGCATCGTCGTACCGGTGGCCGTGAAAATTAAGTGCAATACGCCCAAGACCTACAAAGTGGGCGTCCGCCCCTTGCTGGATCCCGATGGCAATCCGGCCCCGGTACAGCCCACCCTGGACAAAAATGCGGTGACCGTACAGCCGGGGCATTCTGTGATCATCCGCCTGTTTCTCGACCTGAAACAGGGCTTCAAAACCGGCACCTGCTATCAAACCGAGATCGTGCTGCGCGAAAAAGAGGTGAACCAGAATATCTGCGTCCGCATCTGCGTCGATGATTACCAGAACGTTCCCGAGGTGAGCCTCCGGGAAGAGGCCGAGTACTTCAACCGCTTCCAGAGCTGGGAAAGCCACTACTACTGCGAAAAGAAACCCAGAAGAACGAATATCACAATTACAGAAAGAGAAGAGCCCTGATTCAGATGCTCTGCAAAGACACTCCCCCACAGCTAAGCTACCCCGAAGGGGTTCGACATACATAACCCTGGGCAACGCCCACAGACCAGAACTACCCCGAAGGGGTTCGACATACATAACCCTGGGCAACGCCCACAGACCAAAACTACCCCGAAGGGGTTCCACATAGACAACCATGGGCAACGCCCAGGGACATCAGCACCCCGAACTACCCCGAAGGGGTTCATCATACATAACCATGGGCAACGCCCATGGATTAAACCAAAAAAAATGACCAACCCAAAAAATCCCACAGACTGGCTCAAATGGTGGCAAACTGCCGTCGAAGACTCCCTGAAAACTAATGCGGACTTCCTGAACCAGGCCTGGCAGCAGTACATGGACCTGTTCAAAGCAGATGCCTCCCGTGCATCCACCCCCAGCACACCAGACTGGTCGAGCTTCCTCCGCAATTACGCCCAATACAATGCCCAACTGGCCGATCAATACATGAAAACCTATGAAGATTGGGTGAAAAATGTGCTGAATGCCAAACAATCAGATTCTACGGAGCCTTCTCCACCGGCCGAATCAGACCAATCCGTACCGGCACCGCTCGAACTGAAGCTGTCGGGTACCCCCGGGCAGAAAATCAGCGCTTCCTTTAACCTGAACAACGACGGCATTCACAAACAATCCGGACTTTTCTTTAAATCGGCCTTTTTTAGCTATGATACCGGCGAACCCGTAGATCTGGAACTCAAAATCAGCCCGCCGGCAGTGGGGGTCCTGCCGGGCCAGAGCCAGCAGATCGATCTGCAACTGACCCTGCCTAAGACGATTCAAGCAGGCCAATATCGCTCGCAAATGAGCATCCAGGGCTTTGAGGATGCCTCTTTTGTCTTGCTGCTGGAAGTAAAAGAAAAACCCAAACGGACTAAATCGAAGTAAACTACATGCGAACCTATCCTTATCAATTTCACATCGCCCTGGATGGCAACGGTATCAACGGATTAGAAGGCATGGCCGGCGTTTGCAGCTTCCTCTTTGATCCGGCCGATGATGCCTATGCTTATAAGATCAATTATCACGACGGACTGGGCGGCGGACATGCTGTAAATGTCAGTCCCGATGGAAAGACAGGTTACCTGGGAACCGCCGGCCAACACCTGGCCCTGTACGACCCCGCTTCCTTGGATCCGCTCGACCGTATGTCGACCCTCCGCTTCGAGGAGAATGATACGAGCATCCGCGGGAGTACCCATGTCGTCTGGATGAACAACGAGGAGTTCATCGCAGCCATAGGCGATTATTTTTACCGCTTTAATATTCGCGACCTCAGTAAGGGCGAAAAAATCGGTCCTCATAAGATCATGCTGCCGCATAGCATGAAGCTGACCGCCTCGGGCAGGTATTTGTGCTATGGTTCGATGGATAATCCGGCCCTTCGGGAAAAAGGAGAAGCGAAAATGGTAGGGATACTGGATCTGGAAACGGGCGAAACGACCATCATCAAATTGCCGGCTACTTGCTGGCACCTAATTCCGGACCTGAAAAAGGATGTGTTCTACGCGGTATCTTTTCGGGTGCTGCCACAGGATCATGTCGACTACCACCAATGGGCCATGGCCTTTTTTAAGGAATACGCCTTCGAGATCGATGCGGCGGAGAAAAGAGTGCTCCGACACTGGGTCTGCGGCCGGGAAATTCCTTCCCATATCAACTCGGACGTGACGATCTCGGATACCGAATTGATCTTTTGTAATGGCGGTAGCCATTCCATCGTTTTCATCGACCTGAAAACCTTCGCTAAATTCCGTATCATCGACGAACGACCTGAGCTGTCCGAATTGTGGAATCATAAAAGAACAATGGCCAACACCGCTTACGATGTCCTGGTCAGGGGAGGAGCTTTTTCCAGTAATCAGCACATCCTCGGAGCCTTGCGGGTAAGCCGCTTCCGCCTGATGGATTCCGTGCATGCCTGCATGCTTTCAAAGGATCAGAGCCTGCTGTTTACAGCTAATAGAGGTTTGAATCACATTACGATATACAATTACCCAAGTCTGGAAATGCGTCTCCGCGTCCAAATGCCGGACATCCAGGAGTTTGTGCCCTGGGTCGGAAAAATGGCAGACCCCAGGCTGGGCTTTCACCACAGTTATTTGGTAAACCCCAAAGAGTAATGAGTTTTTGATAAGTTAATATTCATTGCCGTACACTTTTATTTCACGGGAAGTTCTTTGAAAATTGGAAAGAAAGATTTAAGGCATGTCTGACGTAAAATCGGATAGCCCTCAGGCCAATCTGAAACACGGACA
>JAUIKE010000030.1 GCA_030430845.1 Bacteroidia bacterium
TCGTTGAAGGCGGCCCACCAAGCACCCCTGCTCTGGTCGTTTCGACGACCAGGCTAGGCTCCCAGGGCGTTCTTGTGGGAGGCTGCAACCACATGATTTGGGTGACTTCCTGGCTTAACCACTCTCCGGTTTTTGGATCCTGAAATGGGAATAGGGTGGTAATCACCAACCGATTCCCGTCCCAGCTTGTAGTCGACCTGGGGGATTTACTTGTTGTTCGCCCCATGTTAACAGCGTTCTCGGTCTCGGATCCATCCAGCGCATAATGGTATCGGATCAGCGGTTGAATTTCCCTGGGTAAAAAGAAAACCCTTTCGACTTCAAGTTGGTCTTCGCTATGTAAAATAGAAATGCGATCACCCCAGCCACTTCCGAGGGTAGCTACAGGAGGCGGGGCTGCCTGACCGGTAGGTGGGGCAGCACTGAGTAAGGCTGTGGACCATGTCCCGGAAAAGTCAGGATTCGGCAATGCTTTGGAGCGTGCTCCCAGGTCACCCCGGTCGGTCCGAGAATAAGTTTGTACGGGGCTGCCGGATCCGCGAGGCGGCGGTACATAAGGATCGTCTGCATCTCCGGGAACTCTCGGATGAAGGATCAAGGAGGCTTCGTATTCTTTTACGATACCATCCATAATCGGGATTACCCAAGGAAAATAGTCTTTTACGTCAATTTCTTCCCGGGGATCGACTCCCAAATCGAATAACCGTACCAGATTATCAGGATTGGGATCGGGCATTTCCGTGCTGAAATGATACCAAAGCTTCCAGTTCCTCCATTTAACGGCCATTACATGACCTTCTCGGGCTAAGAATATGGTACTTTCCCTGTTAGATTTAGATTGCTTGCCTTCCAGGAAAGGAAGTTGATTGACACCATCTATGAGCCGATCCTTAGGTACGATCCCAGGAGCACCTACAGCAGCTGCAATGGTGGGATAGAGATCAATTTCGTGCATCATTTCGTTGGAAACCCGGCCCGGCTCTATTCGTCCTGGCCACCGGATCACGCAGGGCGTTCGGATACCTCCTTCCATAGCGGAATTGTAGTAGCCACGCCAGGGGCCGGCGGATCCACGCCAGGGGCGCCTCATTTCGGCACCATTGTCGGTGCACCAGATGACCAGGGTGTTCTCTTCGATACCTAGTTGTTCGATCGCTTTTAAAATCAAACCGACATTGTAATCCACATCTGCCATGGCATCGCCCATATCGCCGGCCCCAGTGGTTCCGGCAAAGTCAGGGTGGGGTAGGGCAGGAAAATGGACCTGAGTCATTGGGTAGTAGAGAAAAAAGGGTTTTTGTTGGCGAACATTTTTTTCCATGAAGTCGATCCCTCTCAGAGCCGCTTCCCGGTCTAAGGTGCGTCGGGATTCGAGATTAAAAGGCTTGACTCTCCTGGAAGGCTCTCCTGCTTTGCCTTCCCAAATATAAGGTACGTCCACCTGGCTAGAGTCAAAGCCTTCAAAGGAAGTAAACTGAGCGGCATGGCTTGTTTCCGGAATGCCAAACCACTCGTCAAAGCCCTGGTGGGTCGGCTCCCGACGGCCTTCCCAGTCCGGTCCGCCAACATGCCATTTTCCATATAGGGCAGTGGAGTAGCCCCGTTTTTTGAGCGCTTCGGCAATGGTTTCTTCCCATAGGGTTATACCTCTAACATATCCCTTTCCTGTGCGAACGGCATAGCGCCCGGTAAGAATGGCTGACCTGGAGACCACACAGGAATATTCTACATTAAAATTGGTGAGTCGAATGCCTTCAGCTCCGATCCGGTCGATATTGGGGGTGGGTACCCCTCGGGCACCACCGTAGGAACTTACCTCTCCGACACCCAGGTTGTCGGGGAACATCAAAACGACGTTGACTGGTTTTTGCGCCCTAAGAAGGGTGGTTAATAAAAAGAAAAGAAGGAAATTGGCTAGCAACTGTTTCATGGATGATAATTTTTTACCCTAACACCTGCGTCCCATTAAGAAAGGGTTGATCGTAGAATCGTTTTTCGGTCGCCTGATATAAGGCGTTGGCAACGGCTGCAAAAACAGGTGGGAAGGTCGGTTCTCCTAGGCCTGTTGGATCTATATTGTTTTGAACAAAATGGATATCAATTGCTTTTGGGGCTTCACTCATCCTGATGATACGGTATTTGTCAAAATTGCTTTGCTCCGGCATGCCATCTTTAAAAGTTAAGGAACCATATAGGGCGTTGCCAATACCATCTACGATCGCCCCTTCAGCTAAATTGGAGGCCGCATCGGGATTGACCACAATTCCACAATCAACAGCACAGTGAACTTTATGGATTACAGCTTTGCCATTTTCAATAGTCAAATCAACTACCTGCGCCGCATAAGAATTGTGGCAGAAATAGGCAGAAACGCCGCGGTGGACATTGGCTTGCCCTGGCCCCCAGCCGGATTTTTCCCGAACCAGCTTCAATACTCCGGCATAACGCTCGGCATCATAATCGTTTCGTTCTCCGACGGGATTCGTTTTGGCACGCTCGAGGAGTTCCAGACGGAATTCGATGGGATCTTTACCCATCTCTTCGGAAAGTTCATCTAAAAATGACTGTTCGGCACAGGCCATGAAATTGGAACGCGGCGCCCGAAAAGAACCGATGGTAACATTGGAATTGATTGTCCAGCTTTCTGCGAGATAGTTATCGACCGCCCCCGCCGGGAATCTGTTGGCAAAAAGGGGACTTTCGGGGACACCGCCGGCCTTTACATGTAATCCTATCAAATTGTTATCAGCATCTATAGCAGCCCGATAGGTAGCCTGATAGCTTGGGCGATAAATCCCTCCGCTCATATCATCTTCCCGGGTATAGATCAGCTTGATCGGGGCATTCATTTTTTGTGAGATGAGGGCTGACTCGATGAGCCAATGAGCGTAGGATCTGCGTCCATATCCTCCTCCAAGCCGGGTCATTTGGATATCAATATTTTCTACTGGAATACCCAGCCGTGCTGACACTGCCTGTTCTGTCAACTCCGGTTTTTGCAGAGGCCCTTTTAGTTCCACTTTTTCCGGACTTACATGAGCAAAGAAATTCATGGGCTCCATGCAATTGTGAGCAAGGAAGGGAGCTGTATAGGTACGCTCGATGACCTTTGCCGCTTTCTGGAAGGCAGATTCCGGATCACCATCCTGGCGAACTACCTGCCCTGGCTGGGCACCTACTTCAGACATTTTATCCAGGTGGGAGGCTGTGCTCTCTAATCCAGCGGGAATGGTTAGCTTTTGCTTGGATCCTCCATAGAAGACTCTTTCCTCTGAATAAGTGCTGAATGGTTCCCACTGGACATTGATCGCCTTTTTGGCTTTCATGACTTCCCAGGTGGAATTTCCAACGATGGCGACGACTTCAAGGAAAGTACAGGTGTCAAAATGCTGCCGCTCGTAATCATCGGCTAAGACTTTGATGGGAAAAACATCCCGAATCCCGGGCATGGACCTGACCGCTGTATCATCCACTGATTTTAATTTCATGCCAAAAGCCGGAGGGTGGACGATCATAGCGATGAGCATTCCTTCCTTTTGAGTGTCGATACCAAACAAAGGCTTTCCAGTAACAATCTTTTTACCATCCACATTTCTTTGCGAAGTACCAATGATCTTGAAATCCTTGATGTCCTTCAGTTCTACTTCTTCCGGAACCGGGATATGTGCGGCAGCTGAGGCCATTTCGCCGTAGCCGGCGGATTGACCGCTGTGTTGATGATGCAATACGCCGGCCTCAGTGGTGATCTCCTCCACCGGTACCTGCCAGGCCTGAGCAGCCGCTTCTTGTAACATCTGGCGGGCGGAAGCGCCGGCCATACGAAGACTCTGCCAGCCCCGGCGGATCGCCTGGCTGCCTCCGATGAATTGTCGAGTATAGGCGTCCGTATTCAGGGGAGCTTGTTCCACGACCACCTTTTTCCAGTCTACATCCAGTTCTTCAGCGATGATCATTGGCATGGAAGTCTTTACATTCTGCCCACCTTCCGGGTTGGGCGACATAATGGTGACCACGCCATTCTCTCCGATCTTGAGGTAGGCATTGAGATCAAACCATTCTTCCGGCATAGTAAATTCAGCTTCATTTATATTATTTTGACAGGAAGCCAGCCAGCTAAAGCTAAGGAGCATACCTCCTCCGGCGAGGGCTGAAGTTTTTAAAAAGGAACGTCTGTTGTAGGAAGTTTTGATGGTTGCCATGGTCTGATTTTTTCATACTGACTCAATTTACTGAAAATCTCGCTGATTGTTTTTACAGGTAATCCACTCCGTCACCGGATCCATCGAAAGAATTTTAGCATGGGTTCGTTATTTAAGAGCGATATTTCAATATTTTAATGGAATGTACATTGGGTAGGTTTCTCAATTAAAGATAAGATTTTCAGATTGCATTGTTCCGGTTTCACAAGCGTTCGTTTTACGTTCGTGGCAGTTTAGAGACCTACGGTTGGGACGGAACCTGACATGTCCTTTGTCCGCGATTGTTCCCTAAGGCTGGTGGCCCGTACGGGCCTTACCCAATATATGACCAGTTTCCAAACTGGTGATTATTAACTCCAGCTTGGAAACTAATAAAAGATGGTCCTTTCTGGGACTGAGGGAATCCCAAAACCTATTTTATTTAAATTTAGGCGTGAGATAAGCTTACTATGTCTACTCTAAATCAGAAGAAATTTGACCTAAAGGGATATCTTACTTTTTTTTGGAGGTCCGAAAATTAATGTTTCTCGTCTCAGGCGGGGTTTCGCCAGTTTGGAAACTGACGAGGTATGTGGTACGGCCCGTACGGGCCACCAACGTAACATAGACAGATCAGGATCCGTCCCAACCGTAGGTTTCCAAACTGCCTTACGTTGTTCGTGACAGTTTCCAAACTGGCGAACGTCATTCGCAAAACCCTTTTAAGCTTTTCAAACATGCGAAAAAAGAAAAACAAAACCGGCTCCTTTTTTAAATCCACTCCACGCGAATTAAAAGCCTTCCTGTGTGGAATAGGAGAATCCGAAATAAAGGAGCATACCATTAGGATCTATAACTACCCTTTCGAACCGGCCACCGTTTTTCCCGAAAAAGAAATAAAGGCAGAGGATATAACCGAAATCCACCTGGATCAATACCCACCTACCCTTATGATCGGCACAGAGTTGATCTTCATTTCCCGGGAATATGCTGATGAGCTGGAAGCATTTGCAAAAAGGAATCAAATTGATTTGATAAAAAGAGCCTCCAATTGGACCTGGATTACCGAACCTTTCTTAGATACCGAATTCAACGATGAGCAAAAAGCCCGAACCCTCGATATCCTGAAAGAAAACGGCTTTTCAGAAAAAGAAGTTAAAGCGCTTCGCGAAGAAGTCGGTGAGCAAATGTACAAATACAACTTTGATACCATGCTCTGGGAATGGGTACACCTGGGCCTGTCGGACGTGCTGGCAGCTATGCGCCCCTGCTTGGATATAAAAGCCTTTGAAAGTTTCTATTGGCGAGCGATGGAAATTGAGCAGAGGAGTTTATAAAATCTCATATCTCTTATCCTTCTCCGTTTCAAATTCTTTTAACCCCTCCGGTAGCATGATTTTGCAGGTTTTTCCGGCAGTCGACAACACACTTACCTTCGTCAATTCTCCGTTTTCCCATTCAAAATCCAGCTCAAAGCCGCCACGGGCTTTGACGCCTTTAAATGCACCTTTCGACCATTCTTTCGGCAGGGCAGGTAATAGCTCGATCACCCCTTCATGTGATTGAATGAGCATCTCGGTGATGCCGGCCGTTACGCCGAAACTGCCGTCTACCTGCAAGGGGGTAAAGCATTTGGCAAAAAGGGACATGTAGGCTTGTTCCTTGAGGTAGCCTTTAAAAATGCTGTTGGCCCGATCACCATCGCCGAGCCTTGCCCAGAGGGCCATTTTCCAGCCCCGGGAGAAGCCGGTACCGCCATCGCCCCGCTGCTCCAATACCTTTTTGACGGGCTCCACCAATTCGGGCGTTCTTTTGGCTGAGATCACATTGCCGGGATACAGGCCGTAGAGATGCGAAAAATGACGGTGCTTGTCTTCCAATTGCTCGTAGTCTTCCGTCCATTCCTGCAGCATACCGTTTTTGCCTACCTGGGAAGGAACCAATCTGGCACGGGCAGCCTTCACTTCAGCAGCAAAGGCCGCATCCTTTTCCAGCACTTGTGCTGCCGAAAGATAGTAATCGAATAGATCCTTCAGGATCTGATTGTCCATCGTAGCGCCGTAGGTGATGGTCGTGAAATAATACATGCCGGTTACTTCGTCGTAAAAGTATTCGTAGCCTTCGCCTTTTGGCGGGTTTTCAGGGGAATTGGAGGGGTTCGTAACCAGCCACTGCCCGTTGGGATGCTCCACGAGAAAGTCGAGGAAAAACTGTACGGATCCTTTCATGACGGGATATATTTCGTCCAGGTATTCTTTATCCTGGGTAAACAAATAGTGCTCCCACAGATGCGTCGTCAACCATGCACCTCCTACAGTAAAGGTCCCCCAGGTAGGGCCGTCCATGGGAGCCGCTACTCGCCAGATGTCGGTATTTTGGTGGAAAACCCAGCCTCGGGCGCCGTAATGTTCGCGGGCGACCTGCGAGCCCTGGTCGGTCAGTTCCTTGACCATTGTTACCAGGGGCTCGGCCAGCTCGGATAAGTTGGCCGTTTCGACGGGCCAATAGTTCATTTCGGTATTGATGTTGGTGGTGTATTTGGAATCCCAGCTGGGGTTCATGTCTTTGTTCCAGATGCCCTGTAGGTTGGCCGGCTGAGTACCGGGGCGGGAGGAGGAGATTAGGAGATAGCGTCCGAAATTATACACTAAAGCAGCCAGTTGCGGATCGGGCGTACTTTGAATGCTCTCCATACGTTGATCAGTGGGTAAAAAGGAACTTTGAGTGGTAGGTAAAGTGAGTGAAACCCGATTGAAATAAGATTGATAGTCCTGTACGGCATCTTGAAAAATATCTTCAGCGCTTTGGTTTTGGAGGCTTTCCAGGTTGATGGATACTCGCTGAGCTGCATCTGCACTGACGTCTTTATAGTTCACAAAATTGGTGGCTGCTACAAAGTAAAGATCAACTGCATCCGCATCTTTGATTGTTAGTTTGGCATTTTCTGCCGATATACTTCCTCCAGTTGGTATCGCTTTTATTCTGGCTTCATATCGCAGTTGGCCTTCTACGCCCAGGTAATCGGCCGACTTGCCGGTCAGTTTGAGTTGATCATCCCCCACGGCATCCATGCGAAAATAGTCGGTTGCATAATTGGAGTGGGCGC
Organism: Bacteroidia bacterium; assembly: GCA_030430845.1. Classification (GTDB taxonomy): domain Bacteria; phylum Bacteroidota; class Bacteroidia; order Chitinophagales; family Saprospiraceae; genus JANQPA01. The sequence continues at coordinate 7,285 of JAUIKE010000030.1, forward strand.
TGTTGCGGACTCCTCTTAACTCCGCATCGAAGGAAATGCTGCCGGGCGTATCTGAACTGAGGCGGATCAGGATGGTCTGATCCGGATAAGAAGCGATGACCTCTCTTTTGAAATGAACGCCGTTTTTAGAATATTCGACGCTCGCAATACCGGTGGCAAGATCAAGTGATCGTTGGTAATCTAAAACAGTGTCCTGGTCAGGAAAAAACAGGTGCAGGTTTGCCAGTGCCTGGTACTTTTGTTGCTCGACCGGATAGCCCATCAGATGCCTGCCGAATAGTTTGTGAGCTTTGAGCGGCTGACCTTCAAAGATGTGTTTTTGAATTTGAGGCAGCACTTTGTATCCACCTTTAACGACGGTAGAGTAGGGGCCTCCCGACCAGTAGGTTTCTTCATTAAGCTGGATCTGTTCTTCTCCGTATTTGCCAAAAACCATGGCTCCGAGGCGCCCGTTACCCACAGGTAGGGCGTCTTCCCATTTTTTGGCTGGTTGCTTGTACCATAGGAAAGTAGTGGGATCGATGGAGGTGCCCAGGTTTTGAGCTTCCATATCTGTATGGGTATTTTGACAACTTATAAAGATACCCAGCAAGCAGCTTAAAAGAATGGAAGGTAGGATTTTTATCATTGGATATTTTTTGATTGGTGCTCAAATTTCAACCCCATTAAATTTTATTTAGGAGGTCGTTTTAAGAAAAAAACGAAGTTTTTTTCTTAAAACGACCTCCTAAAAGAATATTATTGATTGTGTGAAAAGGCCAAAGGACTTTTTACACAACCCCAATCCGGCTCAATACCCAATAATAACAAATTTTCCCTTTTTACATCATTCTGATCAACATCATTAATGCCATCACAATCATTACAGAGTTTTCGGTAAGCGTTACTTTGGTCATCGGCAAATTAAAAACCGTACCGAGGCAGGCACATTGGATCTTTCTTTTATTCAACAGAGCTTTGGCCACGCCGACTGTCCCAATAGAAACAAGCACTAAAGTGATGGTATTCGTGACCAGCAAATTGACCCCGCTCAGATAGGCTAGACCTAAAGCCAATTCCACAAACGGATAGGCGAATCCATACCCGATCCAGCGTTTGGCGATTAGGTCGTAACTGGCAAACGAATAAGCAAAGCTTTTAACATCCAGTAATTTAAAGAAGGAAAAAACAACGAAAAAGCCCCCCATGAACATCTGCATCGCTTGCATGCCGTTCCACTCTCCGGCAAGGAGCTGGCTTAATAGAACCCCACCGATCAGGTAAGAAAAAACGAGTAGTAGGGGAAATAGTCTCTTAATATCTGAGTCAGCCTCTGTATGTTCTTCTGAGGCATGATCTACAGTAGGCTCTTCCCTTTTTTCAGTGATGGTGTAATGTCCAATCGCTTGCAGGGCCTGTTGCATGGTAGGAGTGTCAACATGATTCTTCATACTGATCTCTGCATTACCAGAGGCTAATTCAATATTGATCTTATCAATGCCTGTGATACTGTTTAATGCTTTTTTTACATTCTGTACACAGCCATTGCAGGTCATTCCGGTGATTTGATAGGTATGGTTCATGATTCTTTTTGAAACAAAGATCAGGCTTTCACCGGCTTAATGCATTACAGCATATTGGTTAGGTCTTATAAGATTTTGGTATTCACACCTGATCAAGAGGAGTCCTTCTGGGGCCGGTCATTTTTTTGAAAGCTGATGGAGTCATGCCTGTCACCTTCTTAAATTGTCCAGATAAATGAGCTACACTACTGTATTCAAGTTCAAAAGCAATCTCGCTAAGTGTTTGTTCGTCATAAACCAGTAACTCTTTAACACGTTCGATCTTTTGCAGTATGATGTATTTTTCGATGGTGACGCCTTCGAAGGAGGAGAACAGTTTGCTGAGATTAAAATAGTTAACTCCGGTTTGTTGTTCCAGAAAATCTGAAAAATTAACCGCTTCAGGCTTTAGCCCGCCATGGTGAATGTGTCGGATAATAATAGTTTTTACCTGCTCAATGAGTTGGTGTTGCTGATCATCGATCAGTTCAAAGCCATTGGAAAGCAAGACCTCCTTAATTTTTTGAAGTTCTTGCTTTGAAATTTTTCCAAGCAGCACTACTTTTCCCAATTCAATGGACCTCACATCATATCCCAGTTTCTTAAATTCTTCCGAAACCACTCTGATGCATCGATTGCAGACCATGTTTTTAATATAAAGGATCCTGGTATCCATTGCTTTTGTGTTAAAGAGTTCTGATTTCAAAGGAAACTTTCAGTTGATCCCACATAACGGAAATGGTGCCGGTCTGATCTCCAGTAGGCGTAAGCTGATAAGTTAGAGACTCCACCGGTTCAGGTAGTTCTTCGGGAGTGACTTGCAGGCGCAGGACATCGAGGGATTCATCATAGTCATCGGCCAAATGCTGATCATGGTTTTTATTGAGAATGAGGGTCCAGGATTCCTTACCTGGGATGGTGAAAAAACCATATTTCCCGGCTTCTATTTTTTGGCCGTCAATCATTACGTCCTTACTGAAGTCGATAGAAGTTGCCTTATGTGCTCCGGTTACCCACACCTGGTCCAAGGCGACCAGTCCACCCCATATGACCCGACCTCTGACACTGGGAGAAGAATAGTCGATGTGAACATGCGCATCGCCAATATTAGCCATGGCATTGGTCCGTGGACTAAGTGGCTTTGAGGCCGTATTGGATGCTTGCTCAGTTGCTGAATCATGATCATGTGTAGTCTCTTCGGTTGTGTTCGTATCGCCCGATTGTTCCTGATTGCAGGAGAAACTAAAGGCAAAAATGGCCATAAGAATGATTAAAAATGCTGGTTTCATATTTTAGTGGTTTAAATTATTTTAATTCTTTCTTTAATAGTTGAGCATTAACAGCTACGATGACAGTACTTAAGCTCATCAGGGCAGCTCCTACGGCAGGGGAAATCATGATTCCCCAAGCATATAGAGCTCCTGCAGCCAATGGAATAGCCAATACATTATACGCAGTGGCCCAAATCAGATTCTGGACCATTTTTTTATAGGTAGCCTTTCCAAACAGTATCAGATGGGCAATGTCCTTGGGGTTGCTATTTACCAAAATGATATCGGCTGTTTCGGCAGCTACGTCCGTGCCACTACCTACTGCAATACCGATATCGGCCTGTGCCAGGGCAGGGGCGTCATTGATACCGTCTCCCGTCATGGCAACATAAGCCCCTTGTTTTTGCAACTCCTCAATTTTATTCAGCTTTTGATCCGGCAAAACTTCGGCAAAAAAGTCATCGATGCCCAGCTGCTCACTTACCTTTTTGGCTACGGCTTTGTTATCGCCCGTAAGCATGACCGTTTTGATGTTGTTTTTATGCAAAGTTTGAATTGCTTCGCTGCTTTCTGGCCGTACTTGATCTGCTAAAGCAATGAATCCGGCCAGTTGATCATCAACCAATACAAATACAATGGTTTCGCTTCCGTCATTTTGGGCAGCATCAGGAATAGATATTTGCTGTTCTTCAAGATATCCAGGACTGACGACCTTAATATCTTTACCTTCCACTCGAGCTTCCACACCTTTCCCGGTGATGGAGTTAAATTCCTGAGCATTAGGTACGGAGAGCTCCAGTTCTTTGACTTTTTCCATGATTCCTTCGGCGATCGGATGCTCTGAATTGGCCTCTAGGGCACTGGCCAGCCTGAGTATTTCGTTCTCATCGAAATTATCTTTTACGGATTCATATCGCTGAACGCCAAATTCCCCGGTGGTCAGGGTGCCGGTTTTATCAAAAACCAGGGTAGTGATCTTCCTGGCATTTTCAAAGGCGGTCCGATTGCGGATAAGCAGGCCGTTTTGTGCTGAGACGGCTGTTGAAATAGCACTCACCAGGGGAATGGCTAAGCCTAGAGCATGCGGACAGGAGATGACCATCACCGTTACCATACGCTCGAGGGCAAAGGAGAAGTCTCTTCCCAGGGCCAACCATATGGCCAGCGTTCCAAAACCGACCGTCAGTGCTACGATAGCCAGCCAGAAAGCAGCCCGGTCGGCCAGCTTTTGAGTCTTAGACTTTCGATCCTGGGCATCTCTGACCATGGTGATGACTTTGGAGAGATAAGTGTCATCGCCTGTATTGTCGACCCTTACCTTAAGAGAACCATTGCCATTAATGGCACCGCCGATGACCTGATCACCCTCGCTTTTGCTGACCGGCTTGCTTTCTCCCGTCAGCATACTTTCGTTGAGGTTGCTTTCCCCGTCGACGATGGTACCGTCGGCAGGTATTTTTTCTCCGGGTTTAATAAGGATAATATCTTCTTTTTTGAGTTTACTGACTTTTACATCCATGATGTGGTCATCATGCACCAGGTGGGCTTCATCCGGCATCAGGGCCATTAATTTTTCCAATGCTTTAGAGGCTCCCAGTACAGAACGCATTTCTATCCAGTGGCCTAATAACATGACAACGATCAGGGTGGCGAGTTCCCAGAAAAATGTTTTTCCCTCCAAACCGAATACAACGGCACTGCTGTAGCCATAAGCGACCACAATGGCAATGGCAATGAGTGTCATCATGCCAGGCGACTTCTTTTTCAGCTCATCCACCAGTCCTTTTAAAAAGGGAAAACCTCCATAGAAAAAGATGACAGAAGACAGGCCGAATAGTACATATTTGTCTCCCTGGAACTGCCAATCAAGTCCCAGCCATTGCTGGATCATGGGTGAAAGTAATAAAACAGGGATGGTGATGATCAAAGAGATCCAAAATCGCTTTCGAAAATCCTCGATCATCATTCGGTGGTGATCTTGATGGCTATGATGGTTGTGGCCATTGTGATCGTGCTGGTTTTGTTGATGATCGTGGTTATTCATATTTAATTTTTTTTATTGAAATGATTTTTGGAGCCGCTGAAGAACGCTGATCAACGCTGATGTGTGAAACAGCGTACAATCAGTGTTTATCAGCGGCAGAAAAAAACATTTTAGTGTGTATGTCCATTCTTGGTATGCTCGGCCAGAGGAACATAAGCCATGCCACATTTCGGACAGTTGCCGGCTTCTTCACTTCCACTTTCCGGACAGTGCATCGGGCAAACATAGGCAGAGGTATACTCCTTTCCTTCTCCGTGAGGAGCGCTGGCTTCTGTAGTTGCTTCGTCATGATCGTGATCATGGCCTTCATGCATGGTTTCTTCCTGCTGCTCGTCATTGCTGCTATTTTGTGCATCACCGCCGGCGCAGGAAACCACAAAAAGGCCTAAGCCAAATACCAATACGAACAAACTAATCGAATTCACTAATTTCATTGTTACAGTTTTTATGTTGGTTAAAAAAAGTTTTCTGGTTATCCCCCATTCCAGTCCGTAGCCAGGGCAATCATCAGACTAAAGTATGATGACCGGACACCCTGAAGGGACGTAGTCCATTTGTGCTTCCTAAAAAAATCCTTCGTCCTTCGCCCTTCGTCCTTCGCCCTCACTCAATGACCTCTTCCACCCATCCGCACGTCAACATCAAATCTCCAAAGTACGGATTGCGGATCTCCTCCACATCGCTGATCCAATCGGCGCCGGTATCGTTAAAAGCCATGGGGCAATGCTGTACGTAGAAGGTGTCCTGCTGAACACCAAACACCTTGATTGTTTTGATCAAAGCCTGAGATAGGAAATCGAATTGCTTGCGCTGTGCTTCCACGTCATCAATTTCTGCAATTTTATTACTATGGGCTTGCAGTGCATTAAGCTGGTCCATCCAATACATATGCGCATCATCTTTAACAAGGCTCATGTCCACCTGTGAGAGAGCCTCCAGAAATGGTTGAACGGCTTGTTTGGCTTGCTCGGCCTGCGTAGCGACAAAAGCATCCTTTAACGGTAAGTAAGCCTCCGCAAGTAGTTCGATCTGTTGCTTGAAGGCAGTTGGGGTTTCAGCAGTATAATCAGGTAGCTCTTCTTCTGGAGCCTCCTGTCCTTTTACGAGAACCTTTTGATTCATCATACTAGCCTGATTGTTGAGCTGGGCAGCCGCATCGATGGCAAAATTGCCGTTAGTAACGACTTCTTCACCAGCTTCCAGGCCACTCAGCACTACATATTGGCCTCCCAGACTTTCACCCAATTCCACTTCCCGGTATTGGAAAGAGGGGATGGGGGTGTCCGGTAATTTGACATACACGACCGAACGTAAGCCGGTCCATAAAACGGCTGATTTTGGTACACTGAGCTGTATATTCGATTTTTGCCTTGATTTTAACAGGCCATTGACGAACATTTCCGGCTTCAATAGCCCTCTGCTGTTATTCACTTCTGTTCTGATCGAGGCAACTCTGGTAGCCGGGTTGATGACCGGATCGATGAAGGTAACCCTGGTATTAAACACTTGATTAGGTAGAGCAGGAGTCGTAAACTCGATCTGATTTCCAATCGAAATAGACGGCAGGTCTTCTTCATATGCATCAAAAAGTACCCAGACCTTGCTGAGATTCATCATTCCAAACAGCGCTTCCCCTCTTTTGACATAGTCCCCTACCGCAATTTTCCTTTGTGACACTATACCCGATTCATCTGCATAAATAGGGAAGGTCTCCTGAATGCTTCCTTCTTCTTCTATTCTCTTGATAGTCTCCTCATTGATCTTCCAAAAGCGGAGTTTATTTCGGGCCGCTACCGCCAGATCTGGATTGATGTCCTTCAGTTTAATGGCTTCCAGCAGTTCTCGCTGCGCTGTGATCAATTCCGGTGAATAGATCTCGGCCAGTTTTTGCCCCTTATTGACCTGTTCGCCTGTAAAACTGACCAAAAGCTTTTCTATCCTTCCGGGAATATGAGCCACTTGAGTGGATGCTCTTCGTTCATCAGCTTGGACTTTACCCGACAGGCGTAAGCTTTTTTCGCCTGCTACCAGCTGATCGCCGATCACGGTCGTTTGAACGGCGGCTAGTTTGACGGCTTCTTCTGTCATCTCCAGCACGAGCGGATCATTAGACGTACCTTCTTCCAGCGGGATCAGGTCCATGCCGCAAATGGGGCAGTCGCCTGGTTCCGGTTGTCGAATTTGTGGATGCATAGAGCAAGTCCAGGTTTCTTCTGCTGTAGATACAGAATTCGCTTCATGTGTGTGTGTGTCCGAATTTTCTCCGCCGGTTCCATTTTTTCCAAAAAATATGTAACCCGCTGCTAAACCCAAGGCAGCAGCAATAAGAGCGATAACAATAATTTTTATATTCGATGTCATATCATTTTTTTTATAGCGTAAAAAAACGTTCGATACTGACCCTGGCAAGGTGACTCTGCACGATGGCCTTCAGTCCTTTAAGCTTATAATCAATCAAATCCTGCTCGAGCCTCAATAAGTCTTCGATGTTCTGTCCTTGTGAGCTGTATTGGGCTTCCAATATGTCAATGGCTGACTGGGTCAGGACCATTTGCTGTTCGTACAAGTCTATTTGTAAGCGGGCAGTCTCATGTTTGGCATAAGCCTGTTCGATGGCCGATAAAAAACTGCTCAGTAGACTTTCTTGTTGATAATCCAGAGCCTGGATTTTTAGGTCTTCTTCCCGGTCTTTAGCTTCATATTGTTTTTTAAAAAGAGGAATCTTGATACTGCCTCTCAGTTGGAGGATGTCTCTGCCATTATTAGTCGGGAAGGCATCCGTTCTTTGTTTGACGGCTATATAATCAAGGCCAACACCAAAGGAAGGCTTGGCCGATAAATAATTCAGCTCTTTTGCCTGGCGGGCCACTTCCTGTTGTAGCTTAAACATGCGGATCATGGGGTGATCTTCCTGTAGCTTTGCTGCCAGCGTATCCTTATTGAAGGGCAGCTCGGTAAAGACTAAATCATCGCCTATCTCGATGGGGGTATTCGGAGGTGCATTCCTTAACTGATTGAGGACAGCTGTGGGAGACCGTTCCTCTGTTCGAAGGATTTCAAGTTCCTGTTGCAGGGCCTGCATTTTGAGTTGGACCTGCAAAACATCGGCGGTCGTAGCCTGCCCACTTTCCACTTTGGCAAGCGCCAGGCGCATTAATGATTCCAAAATTACCAGATTTTCCTGTATGATATCTCTGCTTTGCCTCAACTGATAGAGCTGTAAATAGGCTGTTTTTAGGTTGAAAGAAAGCTCCAATGCCTGAGAAGCAATGCGTTCAAACTGAGCACTTGCTTTTGCTTGTTCCAGGTCTGCTTTCTTTTCCAGCGTGCCGAACCAGGGAAACATCTGGGTGGCACCAAGCCTAAATTGCTGGGCGCCCAGGCGGGTTTCTACAGGCAAAGGAAAAAGGCCGAATCCTATTTCCGGATCCGATAGTTGGCTGACCTGGGGAGCCCGTTCCAGGGAGGCCAGATATTCGGATCTTACAGCCTTGAGAGCGGGGTTGTTATCCATTACCTGCCGCATTAAGGAGTCAAGGGATTGGGCGTGCAAGGATGACGTACCTCCCAATATCAATAAGCCTATCGTGATCAATGCTTTTCTGGCTGTCTGGTTACCTCCCCATCTTTTAAGTCTGTGTCTCCATTCTTGCCAGAGAGAAAATAAAACAGGTACCGTGAACATAGTGATGATTTGTAAGGTCATTCCACCAAAAGAAGGGATCGCCATCGGGATCATAATATCGGCCCCTCTTCCGGTGGAGGTTAAAATGGGTAATAAAGCTAAAATGGTAGTAGCGGTAGTCATCATGGCCGGGCGTACCCGACGTAAGCCTCCTTCAATAACGGCTTGTCTGATTTCAGGGACGGTTGTAGGTTCATTCCTGGCAAAACTATCCTTCAGAAAGGTAGCGACCAACACACCATCATCCGTAGCAATGCCAAATAATGCCAGAAATCCAACCCAAACCGCCACACTCAAATTGATATTCTGGACCTGAAACAGATCTCGCATATTCGTACCGAAAAAATCAAAGTTGAGAAACCAATCCGTATTGTATAAGCCGATCATGATAAATCCTCCTGCAAACGCGATGAAAACGCCGGTAAAAACCATCAGCGAGATTGGCACCGAACGGAACTGAAAATACAGGATCAGGAAAATGATCATCAGGGCAATGGGTACAACAACGGATAATCTTTTACTGGCTCGCAACTGCTGTTCATAGTTCCCTGCAAATCGATAACTGAGGCCGGCCGGTACTTCCAACAAGCCATTATCGATTTGATCTTCCAGATAGGCCTGTGCATTATTCACCACCTCCACTTCCGAATACTCACCTTCCCGGTCAAAAAGTACATATCCTACTAGAAAGCCGTCTTCACTTTTGATGGACTGGGCTCCTGCTTCGTACCTTATGGTGACCAGTTCCTGAAGGGGCACCTGCTCTCCGCGCATGCTGGGAATGTAAATCCGTTTTAGCAGATCCGGGTCGGATCGAAGCTCTCGCGGATACCGGATGCGGACGGCATATCGCTCGCGGCCCTCGACGGTGGTGGTCATCGTCATGCCTCCGACCGCTGCCTGAATGTATTGCTGAACCTTCTCAATGCTCAGCCCATGTCGGCTGATGGCCTCCCGGTCAATATCCAGCAGCAAATAGGGCTTGCCTACTATACGATCTGCAAACACGGCGGCCTCTTTAACCCCCTCCACTTCTTTTAAATGTTTTTCTAGCTCAATGCCGAAATTCTCAATCGTTTTCAGGTCAGAACCACGCACCTTAATACCCATCGGGGCCCGCATGCCGGTCTGTAGCATCACAAGCCGGGTTTCAATGGGTTGCAATTTCGGGGCAGAAGTGACGCCCGGAAGCCTGGTAACTTGTACGATCTCATTCCAAATATCATCCGGACTTTGGATGTGATCGCGCCACTGACGGAAATACCGGCCGTTTTTATCGGGTATCAGTTCTCCTGAATCATCAAGTAGATAATCTCCGTCTTCATATTTATAGCGAATGCGGTGTCCGTTTTCGTCCGTTTTGTATTCGGATTTATACAAAATAACGTTTTCGTACATAGACATGGGGGCGGGGTCCAGGGCACTATTCACCCGGCCGGCTTTGCCGACTACCGTTTCAACTTCTGGAATGGCTGTTACGGCCATGTCTAGCAAGCGCAGGTTCTTGATGTTTTCCTGCATGCCGGAGTGCGGCATGGAGGTCGGCATCAGTAAAAAGGAACCTTCATCCAGGGCGGGCATAAATTCCTCTCCGGTTTGTTGATACACCAAAAGGCCCTGGTAAACAATAAATCCAACCAGGAGCATAAAAAGTATCTTGACCCGAAGTAAAAAGGCCAAAATATTTTCATAGAAATATATAACCAGGTAAAAAAGCCCGATCAGGCTACCGGCAATGGTGGCTACAAACAAGAAATTGGTCAGTTCACTCTTGTTGACACCCAGTGGCATCCATATACCAGACAGCAGCCAGGCCACTAAGGCGGCATAAAAAATATTGCTAAGCAGGCTGAAAGTTTTGGCATTTCTTGTACGGCTAAATTGCTGGAGGGCTTGATGAATGATCCCAAATAGCCCCACCATAGCTAGTACACTACCCAGAAAAGTGTGATAAAAAACAGCTATGAGGATACCAGCCAAAAATACCAGTCCATTTCCTGCATAGGACCACCTCCTTTTTTCGGTCTTTAGGGAAAAAATGGAGTGTGCCAGAGGGGGTAGAATCGTAACAGCCACAACGATGGAGGCAATTAGTGCAAAGGTTTTAGTGTAAGCCAATGGTCTGAAGAGTTTCCCCTCGGCTGCTTCCATTGCAAATACCGGAAGGAAACTGATGACGGTAGTCGCCACGGCAGTAATGACGGCCGAGGCTACTTCAACGGTCGCTTCATAAATAGTGGTAAGCAGATTTTCTCCCGGTGGGGCTTCTTCCATTCTTTTAACCATGCTTTCCGTTAACACTATGCCCATATCCACCATCGTTCCAATGGCAATGGCAATGCCTGATAAGGCCACAATGTTAGCATCCACACCGAAGTAACGCATGGCAATGAAGCACATCAGGACGGCTACCGGCAAGCTGGCTGATACCAGTAGCGAGGAGCGGAGATTGAACAACATCAGAATGACCACAATAACGGTGATGAGTATTTCCAGGCTCAAGGCTTCCTGAAGGGTGCCGATGGTTTCGTTGATTAATTGGGTGCGATCATAAAAAGGAATGATTTGGACTTGTGAGACGGTGCCGTCCGCTAGCGTTTTAGAGGGCAGGCCCGGATCTATTTCCTGTATCTTTTCCTTGACGTTTTGAATGACCTCTAATGGGTTCGCTCCATATCGGGCAACCACCACACCGCCGACCGCTTCTGCGCCGGATTTGTCGAGCACACCTCTTCTGCTTGCCGGGCCTATATTTACTTTGGCCAGATCACCTATGCGGATGGGGACATTATTATTGACCTTGATCACACTTTGCTCAATGTCCTCGATGTTTTGAATGTATCCCAGGCCTCGTACGAAATACTCGGCCATATTAATCTCAATAGTCTGAGCCCCAATATCAATATTACTTTTTTTGATGGCGTTCATGACCTGTTCAAGGGTGACATCATAAGCTTTCATGGCTTCCGGCTGTACATCTACCTGGTATTCTTTCACGAAACCACCGATGGAAGCGACTTCCGAAACCCCTTCTGCCGTGGACAGACCATAACGAACATAAAAATCCTGAATGCTTCGCAGCTCATGCAGATCCCAGCCTCCTGAAGGTTTTCCCTCTTTATCTCGGCCTTCCAGTGTATACCAGAAGATCTGCCCTAGGGCAGTAGCATCCGGGCCCAGGGTGGGTTGAACGTCTTCAGGCAGCGTATTAGCCGGCAAAGCATTTAGTTTTTCTAAAATGCGGCTTCGACTCCAATAAAAATCTATGTTTTCTTCAAATATTATGTAGATACTCGAGAAGCCGAACATGGAGTTGGAGCGAATACTTTTTACACCCGGAACGCCTAGCAAGGCGGTCGTCAGGGGATAGGTGATCTGGTCCTCCACATCCTGAGGGGAACGTCCCATCCATTTGGTAAAAACGATCTGCTGGTTTTCGCCAATGTCAGGGATTGCGTCCACCGCCACTGGATCGCGGGGAAGCCAGTCGATGCCGAAATCGAATGGAGCGGTGGCCAAGCCCCATCCTATAAAACCAATCAGCAGGAGCCAGGCGACTAATTTATTTTCCAGAAAAAACCGGATATATCTTGATAGCATACTTCATTTTTAACTTAAAACTGATGGTACTTCAAGACTAATTTGAAGTACGTTAAATTCAGCCTTAGCTACAGGTGAATATACCCGAGCCAGGAATCATAAGTCAAAAATGGAGATCTAACAACGAAAGGTCTGTAAACTAAGGGGCAAGTCACAGACAATCAGCGGTGGTTTGTAGTTGAGGTAATGAACGCTTTGTCTTTCAATAGTGGGAAGCGGCATATTGGCCGAAAACAAAGCAACCGATAATAAAACGAGTTGTGACTCAAGGTCGAGAGAAAAATTAGAGACGAGCTGGTCGATATCCGATTTTACATAATCGGTTGTGTCATCACAGCATCCTTTTGATTCATTTGAACCCGGCACTTCCATCTGGCCATGCATCGGACAACTTCTCATTGTCTTTTGAGCATGGCAGGGTTCTGCCTGGGAAAATATCGCTACACTCTTCAGTTCGTTCTGACAGAAGTGCTTGTTCAGCACAAAACCTGTAGAACTGAAAAACACCATTAAGGCAAGAATGATATGTGTAGTTCTTTGAATCACAAATAAATCATTTTTACAAACATACAATATATTCGCCAAAAATGTTTTACAGGGTTTTGGTAAAGGTTTACAAAATATTGACCATACGGCCCGTCTGGGCGCAGTGACACTAATGCCTAATTGCAAAATAAATATTGTAGTTCAAGTGACAATAAGTTTTCGTTATTCCTGGCCTCAAAGACATAAGTCCTACCCGCTTGCAGATCCACATAATTTTGATGAAAACGGATGTCCTTTTTTTCCGAAAATAAATAGAAGCCTTTTACGAACGTATTGGTTTCTACCAGGACCTTATTTCCTTCTGTTTTTAAGGAGATCTTTGGCTTTTTAAGCCTCATAGATCGGGGTACGACGAACTGGTGTAAGGTTTGAGCCAGTATTTTATCCTCCTCCAATACACTTATTTCCAGATAGGCAGCTTTTCGATGACTGCCTTTGATTAGGTTTTTCCAATTAAGATCAACAAAGGTTCCGGCGCTATTGGCGGGAAGGGATAAGGGATATTCACGGCTGGCTACTTTTTTCCCATTAAGACGATAAGCATCTATTTTGAGTAAAATGTCCCGGTCATTGAGTTCATCGGTAACGACTCTGACGCGCAGACTTTCGTGATCCTGATCTGGGACGATCAGCATATCAGCATACAATTCCTTCAGATCATAATGCAAGGCCTTCCAGCGGCCGAAATAGTCGATGCTCGACCAGGAGGGGCCCGGCCAGCAGTCGTTGAGCTGCCAGTACAGGGTACCCATACAATGCCCTTTCCGAGCCCGATGTGCTTGAATAGCCGTACGTATGCCGATCTGTTGAGTGAGCTGACTTTTGTAAACGAAATCCTGGAAATTTTTGGGTTTTTTGAAATGAGCCCGCGTATGACTGGCGATCATGCCGTTACCGATATAGCTTTTCTGATGGTTTTTCATAACCTCAGAGCGCAGATGCTGGTCTTCTTCAGCAGAAAAAGCCTGAATGGTTTTCCAATCCGGGAAAGACTGGAAGCCGTATTCAGTTACGAATCGACCCACATAGATTTTGTAATCCGAAAAGGGCTGACGGCCATGCCAGACGCCCCAGAAGTGCATGGTGGAGTTGTCGAAGTTTTTTAATTTTCCCCAATTGCTCAAAGGAGAGGTGGTAGTAAACGGACGATGTGGATCGGCTTCCTTTAAAATATCGGGAATGGCCTGATGGAAGATCTTTTGGTAATCCCCCCACATTTTTTCCTGGTTCTTTTTGGAGATCAGGTACTGAAGCTGCCAACCCCAATTGTGCCAGGCGACGTCCACTTCATTGTTGCCACACCAAATGGCGATGGATGGGTGGTTGCGGAGGCGTCGGACATTCTCTTGTATTTCGGCTTTTATATTGGACAAGAATGGTTCGTCGGCCGGGTACATGCTACAGGCGAACATAAAGTCCTGCCAGATTAGGAGACCCAATTCATCACATCTTTGGTAGAAATAATCTTCCTCATAAATACCTCCTCCCCATACCCGGATCATATTCATATTCACAGTCTGAGCATCTCGGAGTAAGCGGTCAATATCCGCTTTGGTTCTTCGAGGCAGCAAGGCATCGGATGGAATGTAATTGGCGCCTTTCATGAAAACAGGATGGCCATTGACCTTAAAATAAAAGGCCTCGCCGATGCTGTCCTTTTCCTGAACCAACTCGATGTTTCTCAAGCCATAGGCTAGCTTTTGGGTGTCGATCAAAGTATCTTCCTTCCAGATCTCGGCCTGCCAGTTGTAAAGGTGTGGTTCTCCAAGGTTGTGCGGCCACCAGAGTTCCGGGTCATCAAGCGTCCATTGCAGGGAGGTGGAGAGTGGTTCAACGGCTCTTTTTTCTGCTACAACTTCGTCGGCATCAAGGTCGCGTATTTTTAGGATAAAATCGTGTTGGTCCGCCTGATCAAAGCTTATAGAAGCTTTTAGTTCGGCCTTTTCTTCTGAAAGTGTTTGTTGATAGACCTGAAAGTCAGTGATTTTTGCCTGATCCCACTCCAACAAGTAAACCGGCCGCCAAATGCCGCAGCTGACCATTCTGGGCCCCCAGTCCCATCCGAAATGGTAGGGAGCTTTGCGGGTGTAGACGCTGACTTTATCCTTGCCCGCATCATTACCGGCTGTTTTGTGGTAGGGAGGCCCTGATAATTTTTCTTGATTGACCTTGAGTGGGGATTTGAAAAGGATGTGCAGTTGATTGTTTTTTGCTTTCAACAGATTCTTAACATCGATGCGCCACTGCCGGAACATATTATCGGCTGAAAGAATAGACTGGCCGTTCAGGCTGACTTCTGCGTAGGTATCCAGGCCTTCAAAAACCAGCTCATAATTTTTGGAAGTATCCAAGTCCTCCAGGTCAAAAGGTGTTTGGTATTCCCAGTTTTCGTTTTCGATCCACTGGACTTTTTCTTCATTGATCCCGAAGTAAGGATCAGGAATTTCTTCCTGTCTAAGGAGGTCAAGATGTACGACACCCGGTACTTCGGCCTGAAAGCTTTTTTCGGAGCCGGATTGGGTGAAGGTCCAGTTGTCGTGCAGGAGGATTTGGCGTTGGGCTAACATAGAATACGGTAATATTAGAAAGAGTGTGGAAAAAGACATGACATGTCTTAGACATGTCATGTCTTTTAGAATTGACTGTTTGACCTGATTATCAGTGTTTTTCATAAAAATTATGTTTTGTAATTTTATACATGTCATGTCTAGACATGACATGTATGATTACCTCCCATGCACCTTCTCACTCAACCCCTTAATCAATTCCGGTACAGCTTCCTTCCATTCAAACTCTTTAGCCAGCGCTTCTTCTCCCATGGGCGCATCCCCACGCCTTTTCATTCTGGAATGGACGGAGCCCAAAACAGCCGCATGGAATTCTTTTAACTGCCGGATCTTTAGCAAGGGGTCTATATTTTCAGGGAGGAGGTTCCCACAAGCCATAATCTGGAGTCCGTTCGGGGCCTTGTGAGCCAGTTTATCCAATAATTCAATCCCATTGATCGCGTTGGGCTTCTGCCCGGAAGTTAGGATCCTTTGGACACCAACGGCCGCTAGATTTTTAAGTTCACTAATTGGATCGACACAGCGGTCAAAAGCCCGGTGGCAGGTAAAGGGGAGGGGATTGGAGGCTTGTACCAGCGCCTCCATTCTGGGTAGATCAAAGGTGGCATCTTCCTTCAATGCACCTGACACAATTCCATCCGCTCCAAAAAACTTGGCCATTTCTATGTCTTTTAACATCAGCTCAAACTCCAGGTCGGTATAAAGAAAGTCTGATTTGCGAGGCCTGATCAGCACGAATACCGGAATTTTCAAATACTCCTTAGCTAGCTTTATCTTCCCGGCACTGGGTGTGATGCCGCCTTGAAAGAGGTTGTCGCATAATTCAATGCGATCAGCTCCATTAGCTTGCGCATTAATGGCAGACTGGATACTGTCTACACAGATTTCCAAAATTCTTTTTGAAGCGTTCATGTTCTAGTATTACTCATTTATAAATATCTCATCGGCAAACACCCAGGCCTTTCCTCCGGCACCCAAATGCCAAGCTGGGCAGACACCCCTGTTTTTACCCGTAAGCCGAATGAATTTGGCCGGTTTACCATCTGTTATCCGAACAAAGAATGGTTCCTCAATAACGGCTTCGTCTCTGGGTGAAGCTTTAGGAACGACTGATCCCACTTTTTCAAAATTTTTCCCGTCTAAAGATACCTCAAAAATGACCTCCGTCGGCATAAAGATCCAGGATCGCTGGTCTTGAATGAAATTTATTCCAAAGTTAAAAATAGGTTCTGCCTGTCCTAGCTCAATGGTGGCCTGTAAATCCACTCCATGATAGCCTTGCCATTCTCCGGTTCGAAAATCAGGCGAGCCTTTAATGCCGTCAATAAGGGCCATGTCTCCTCCGGCAGCGTAGTAAGTGGCATATGGATGCTTCAACGACAGACTCCAATTGCCGGGAATTTCCTTGAATTCGGCATCAATAACCGGACTTTGCCCTAAGTCGGGATGCCAGGCGACGGCTTTTAGTTGTGTACTGGTATCAATAATAAAGGCTTCTGTATAAACCTGAGTACTGCCTTGCGCCGCTCCGGTATCGTCAAAATCCGGCCGGCTGCCGTCGAGCGTGTACCCGATCGTCACCCCGGAAAAGGGATGATTCAGCGCTACCGTATCCTGCACCGTGAAGGCCCGCTTGCCCTGAATGATGCCGGGCACCGGAAAAATAGGCTGATCTTCGATCCGACTCCTGGGACGATTGGTTGCCCCTGTTCCCCAGTTCGTATTAGGAGAAGGCCCCAGCTCAAACATTAAAGTACCCCCTGCCATGAGATCTTCCTGCAAAATGTAGGACTTAGTATAATTTTTCCCATTCAACTTAACCGATTGGATATAAATATTTTCTTCAGAAGGATTTTCAACTTTTACCTGAAAAACCCGGCCGTTTTCTAATTGAATATCTGCCTGCTCCACCAGAGGCGCCACGATGGCATATTGATCGCTGCCCGGTGCAACCGAATACAAGCCCATGGAGCTGAGTACATACCAGGCCGACATTTGCCCGCAGTCCTCATTCCCAGACAGGCCGTCGGGGGCATTCTGATATTGCTCCTTCAAGATGCGCCGGACGAGTTGCTGGCTCTTCCAGGGCTTGTCGAGATAATTGTAAAGATAGGCCATGTGGTGGCTAGGCTCATTGCCGTGGGCGTACTGGCCGATGAGGCCGGAAATGTCCTTCAAGTCGCGACCGTAGGTTTCAGAACTGACGGTGAACAACTCGTCCAGCTTTTGTTCCAGCCTATCCAAACCGCCATGCAGCTCGGCCAGGCCTTCAATGTCCTGAGGTACATAAAAACTGTACTGCCAGGAATTAGCTTCCGTATAGTTAAAATTTACTTCTTCCGGGTAAAAAGGCTGCCACCAGCGATGATTGGATTTACCCCGCATCATTTTGGAGACGGGGTCAAAGAGGTTTTTGTAATGCTGGGCCCGACGGATAAAGGTTTGATAAACTTCTTCATTGCCCATAGCTTTGGCCATTTGCGCAATGGTCCAGTCGTCGTAGGCGTATTCCAGTGTTTTTGAAACCGATTCGTGCTCTTTTTCGGCGGGAATATATCCCAGCTCGCGGTAGTGTTCTTTCCCCAGTTCGTTAGCTTCAGCAGCAGATACCATGGCTTCCAAAGCCAATTCCGCATCATAATCCCGAATACCTTTTACATAGGCATCGGCAATGACCGGTACAGCATGATAGCCGATCATACAGCCCGTATAATTACAGGCTAATTCCCACATGGGCAATTTGCCCCCCTCTTCGTAATGCTTCAGGAAGGTTTTGATAAAATCATTGGTCCGTTCCTGTTCGATGATGGTGAACAGCGGATGAGTAGCCCGGTAAGTATCCCACAGGGAAAAAACGGTATAGCGGTCAAAGTTCTTGGCTTCGTAAATGTTCATGTCCATGCCCCGATAGCGGCCGTCAACATCCATAAAAAGGTTTGGGACAATGGTGGTGTGGTATAGGGCAGTATAAAAAATGGTTTTAGCGTCTTCATCCGGCATTTGAACATTGATCTTGCCCAACTGCTCATTCCATTTATTTGCAGCCTGTTTTTTGACCGCCTCAAAATCCCAGTCCGGTACCTCCGCATCCAGGTTTTTTCGAGCTCCTTCAATATCGACCGGAGAAATGGCTACTTTGACGAGCAGCGGTTCATTCGAAGCGCCGAACTGCAAGGCATAATTGCGCTGGCTACCCGAGGTATCCACTGCAATTTCCTGAATAGGTTGGGAAAAACGTGCCACAAAATAAACATGCTGTTCCCTGGCCCAGGCATCGGACACCCGATAACCCGCAACCTCCGTTTCGCTGATCATTTCGAGATTAGCGCTCAGCCACTTGTCGCGATGATCCAGGTCGATGATGACGTTAAAGTCCTGATCGGAAGGGATTGTGTATCGGTGGAAGCCTACTCTTTCGGTAGCGGTCAGTTCTACCTGAATGTTGTAATCTTCCAGCTGTGTAGCATAATAACCGGCCGTGGCGCTTTCCTTTTCTTTAGAAAAAGCAGAGCTATAGCCTGGATTACCGTCAGCTCCATTATTAAAGATAACAGGCCCCGTGGTGGGCATCAGTAGGATGTCTCCATAGTCCGAAACGCCGGTGCCACTTAGGTGAGTATGGCTGAATCCGTACACGATGGAGTCGGTGTTGTGATAGCCTGAGCAGCCGTCCCAGCCCTCCAGCCGGGTATCCGGGCTGAGCTGCACCATGCCGAAAGGTACGGTGGCACCAGGAAAGGTATGTCCATGCCCGCCGGTACCGATAAAGGGGTTGACATAATCGATAAAGTTTTGATCCGGGAGAGCTGCCGTATCGCTGGGTACCGGCTGACAAGCCAGCAGGCCAAAGCAAAGTAAGCCGGCAAGGGTGCATAATCTGAGCATGAAAAGACGATTTGGTTGAGTGTTAAGGATGGACTAAGATGGGGATTTCCGGTTTAATTTGGAAATAAATAGATAAGAGAAAGTGTATCACTTGCTTTGAGTTGCTTGTATAATTAGGGCAAATTCTTAGGTTTTTAACACATAAGCCTCAGCGAGGCGTAATATTGGTAACAAAGGATCAACTCTTATCTGAAGAGCGCCGGAGGTGCGTCATATTAATCATCTTGGTGGCAATCACATGGCGCACCTCTCGAGCTTAATATACTTGAGAATATTCTTGCAACCGATATTGCGCCTCTCCGAGGCTGTTGTCTTTGACAATTTATAGATGGCTTAAACATATACATTGGCCGTCTTTTATCAAATAATCAGATTTAATACCCATTCCTCCCGTTTTTCTTCATTTTATGAAAATTAAAATCTGAAAAAAATACTTTAGCAAGAAACTATTTTTTCTCCACTCCTGTTTTTTTATAACAAAAACACGCTTCCCTAATAAAATTGGCCAATACCTGGTTGTTGAAAGGAATAATATTGGCTTTTTCTATTTCCTCCTTGCTTAAGTTTAAAGAAAATACAAAGGCAGAATAAAATGGTCGTTCATGTAGGAGCATCCACCTGATCGTGCTTTGCCCACTGTGAACGTACACTAAACCGCAGTTTTACACTGCATACCCTTAAATCGATTCTCTAATTTTTAAAAAAGTGTGGTATGAAAAACGTACTTGAGAACCTACTTGACAGATTGGAATTCGGCGAAGTGCAAACCTTCAAGAACCTGAGCATCCTGCCACTTTTCGACGGGCCCGACAGGGAGCCTGCTTACATCAGCATGAAGGAAGGCCTGGATCAGAACCTGGTCGAAATTACGGAGGTAAGTGAAGGTGGATCTGTCCCTAATTTGAAAGTCATTAATCGGGCCGAGCAGCCCGTCATTCTGGTAGATGGTGAAGAACTGATCGGGGCCAAACAGAACCGGATCGTCAACACGACCGTCCTTTTGGAAGCGAAGTCAGAGACGGTGATCCCGGTGAGCTGCACGGAGCAGGGGCGCTGGAGTTATACCAGTCGCAGTTTTGAGGATTCCGGCGTATTCATGTCTTCGAAGGCCCGATATGGTAAAAATACGCGGGTAGCGGCCAACCTGAAGGCCCGGGCCGTTCATGATGCGGTGCAAAGTGAAGTGTGGAAGGATGTAGAGACCTTGCATTCCAAAAGCGGCACGACTTCCCGAACCCGGGCCATGAAAGATGCTTACATCCAACGACAAAAGGATATGGAGGAATACATAAAAGCCTTTCCGCTTCAGGATAATCAAAAAGGGCTGATCGTATTTCTGAACGGAACCGTACTCGGTGCCGACTATATTTCGCGTGCGTCTGCTTATCAGAGCCTGCATGAGAAGCTCATACGCAGTCATGTCATCGAGGCCTTGTCTGAGCCTGTCGAGGTACTCAGTGAGGCAGATGTGAAAATCAATGGGAATGGATTTCTCAAAGAGATGATTGCTGCGCCGGAAGTTACCCAACATCAGGCAGTCGGCCTGGGAGAGGATCATCGTTATGAAGGGGCGAAGGCTTCCGGGGCGGTGCTGTTCTATCAGGAAACGCCCATCCACCTGACGGCATTTAATCCGAACAACTTGGACCAACTGCAGGAGCGGCACAGCCGGCACAGCCAGCAATGGAGCCTGAGCAATCGTATCCGTAGAAAGTTTCGGAATGAATAGGTTGTTTATATTTACAATCGCGTTCGGCGAGCCGAACGCGATTGTATTTTTGATAATAAAAAACACCGATTCAATGAGATATCTTCTCCCTTTGTCACTCCTCCTTTATTCCTGCCAATCAGATAAGCCATCCAATCAATATTCTAATCTCCAGGCAGACCTGGATAGCACGGCCCTTCGATTGAGTGATCATTTTTTCGCCTCTCCACAGTATATGATGTATGATACCGATTTTTTGTATGCTATCCATTATGCAGAAGTCTGCATGGCCTACGGATTAGCCCAATACGCCCAAACAAGCAAGAACCATGAAATAATGGATCGTTTACTGAGTCGGTATCGCCCGCTGCTAACGGACTCCATTGCCTGGAAGAACCATCATGTAGACGGCAATGTTTATGGCATCCTCCCTTTTAAGTTTTATCAATATACCCGGGATACGGCCTTCCTACGCCACGGCTTATTTATGGCGGATAGCCAGTGGGATAATCCGCTACCCGATGGGATGACTCGTCAGACGAGATACTGGATCGACGATGTGTTTATGGTGTCCAGCCTGCAATTAGAGGCATTTAAGGCCACCAGTGAAAAGAAGTATTTGGAAAGAGCTTCCCTTTTCACGGCCAACTACGCCGATAGTTTGCAACAGGAAAATGGCCTTTTCCACCACGGACCCGAAGCACCTATATACTGGGGCAGAGGGAACGGCTGGATGGCTGTGGGTTTAGCAGCAACGATTTCGACCTTGCCCCCACAGGATTTGCGCTACGAAAAAATTGTAGAAGCCTACCGTAAAATGATGAAAACACTGCTTTTGCACCAAAACGAAAATGGAATGTGGCGGCAAGTCATTGATCTGCCGTCAGCCTGGGAAGAAACTTCCTGCACGGCCATGTTTGCCTATGCGATGTCGGAAGGAATTAATCAAGGGGTTTTGGTAAGCCCGGAATATAAAGAAGCTGTGTTAAAAGCCTGGAAAGCGCTGGCGGAGCGGGTAAATGAGCGAGGAGCCCTAACCGGAGTTTGTGCAGGTACTGGACAATCAAAAGATATCCAATATTATCTGGATCGGCCCAGGATTGATGGAGACTTTCACGGTCAAGCCCCTTTGATCTGGCTGATCAATAATTTGCAAAGCTGGTGACTTTAGAGGATATTGGGAAAGATGTGGGCTTCCCATTTTTCAACCAAAAAATTATCAGACTAATGAAGCAATTGATCTATCTCCCAATGTTTTTTCTATTCATTGTTTTTTCTGCCCAAAGTCAGGATGAACTTTACGATTATGATGTAGAAAAAAGAATCGAAGAATTGGGAATAGACTTGCAGCCACCCAAAATACCACCTGGACTTAGTATCGAACTGGCCACCCAAAGCGGCAACCTGATCTACCTGTCGGGCAACGGCCCTATCGCTCCTGACGGTGAACGAACAGCCGGGAAGGTCGGCAAAGACCTGAGCATTGAAGAGGGGTACCAGGCCGCTCGGCTAACCGCCATCAACCACCTGGCCGTCCTGAAAGCCAAGATCGGGGATCTCAATAAGGTCGTGAAAATTGTGAAAGTACTCGGGCTGGTCAATGCTCCTTCCGATTTTACCGACCACCCAAAGGTGATCAATGGATATTCCGACTTAATGATCGAAGTCTTCGGCGAAAGAGGCCGGCATGCCAGATCTGCCATGGGCATGGGCTCGCTACCCTGGAACCTGGCCTGTGAAGTGGAAACGATTGTAGAAGTAATTAAAGACTGAATTAAGTAGATGGTCACTTGATCGCCCCTCCTCTCTACATAGAGGAAGTGCTCTTGGATCATTACCTGCCCGCATAAAATAAAAATATCATGAAAATCTCTCTTATTAAAGGAGACATCACCGAAATAGAAGTGGACGCTATTGTCAATGCCGCTAATTCCTCTCTCATGGGCGGCGGCGGCGTGGATGGCGCTATCCATCGAAAAGGAGGCCCGCAGATCCTTGACGACTGTATGGAGATCCGGCAAACTTGCGGCGAATGCCCACCCGGCCAGGCGGTCATTACAAGAGCAGGCGATTTGCCGGCCCAAAAAGTGATCCACACGGTAGGTCCGATTTGGCAGGGAGGTCAGCTAAATGAGGCCGAAACGCTGGCCAATTGTTATCAAAATGCCATCCGCCTGGCGCTGGAACATGGTCTGTATCGCATCGCCTTTCCGAATATCAGCACTGGAGTATACCGCTTTCCCAAAAAGAAAGCCGCTGTAATTGCCATAGAAGCGGTCAATGAATTTGAAGGGCATCCCGACTTGGAGGAGGTGATCTTTGTGTGTTTTGATGAAGAAAATTATGGTTTGTATAAAGAGCTTTTGTTATGAAAAACAATCATTATCATCAGCCGCAATTACTGGAGTCCATCCTGGCTCGACTAAAGGAGGAAGGGATAGAACTATCTTCCTTAACACGGGATCAACTCTCGGGCCTGGATGAATTTCACCTGCAAGGCGCCAAAGTTTCCCTGGAATTAGCTGAAAAAGCGAATATTTATCCCGGAGAGAAATTGCTGGATGTTGGATGCGGCATCGGCGGGCCTGCCCGTATGCTGGCCGATGAGTTTGGCTGCGAAGCCTACGGAGTGGATCTGACCGAAGAATACATTCGCACCGCCCGGGCTTTGTCGGAATTGGTCGGGTTGAAGGAAAAAACGAATTTTCAGGTGGCCGATGCCTGTAGCTTACCTTTTGAGGATGCTTCTTTTGATATCGTTTGGACGCAGCACGCGCAGATGAATATTGAGGATAAAACCGGGTTTTATCATGAAATAAAAAGGGTGTTAAAGCCAGGCGGGCTGTTTGTGTACTACGATATTTTTACCACCGAAGGCTCAGACATTATTTTCCCGGTTCCCTGGGCAGAACACCCTGAGAACAGCTTTTTAATGCGGCATGAAACGGTAGGGGAGCATTTCCCATCCCCACAATACCGGATCCGATACCTGGAGGATCATACTCAGAATGCCTTCACTGCGCTTTCGAAGATCTTAGAGAAAATAGCTGCCGGGAAAGGCCCCAAACTAGGCTTGAATATGCTGATGCGGGGGACTACCTATGAAAAGCTGGGGAATTTACGGCAGTGTATAGCGGAATCAAAAGTAGAGGTATTTGCGGGGAGTTATAGAAAGGCAGTGTGATGGGCGGCCTGTCAGAGCACTCCCCCCAGCCCCCATTTGGGGTAGCCGCGGGCTTATCAAGGCATTTGCATTGATGGATTGGGTTTTTAGGCGGGAAGCGGTTCTCCCTCCAGGGAGTTAGAGGGCGGCGCGGGCTCTCCCCCCCTAAACTCCTTTACACATCGTAAAAAAGCCATATTTTTTTAATATTCAGTTAAAAAAAGCAGCAGACACTTGATAAGTTCATAATCTGTTTCTACTTTTGGGCCGTAATGAAAGAAACACAAGCACATATCATCTCTTCATCTTCCGCGATTCGTCGTCGCCGATTCCGTCGTCGCCCCCTGGGGGCGTGCTTGTAACATATTATCCCTTGTGGGGTAAGATCTTTCTGCTTACCCAAATTCAATTCCTCCGAATCGAATCAACCTTAGTTTTACCAGTATCTTATAAGTAGTAGCTCTTTTTTGAGCATTGTGAAATACTGTCTGGGAATTTTATACGGTTGGTTATTCCGGTGCAAAAGGTACCGGAATAACCAACCGTTAAAAGATTTCAATCTTTAAATCATCTTTTATTCCTACGAAATGGAAATTAGCATTGTTGAAGCGCTCCCTATCCATGAGCGATATGCGGAAGAGATCTGCCGCAATTATGCCGAGTCGGGCAAAGCCAGAGGTACCGGCATTGCCGAACGCAAACCTGAATACGTCAAAGAAAAGATCAGGGAAGGCAAAGCCGTCATCGCTCTGGACGGAGAGCAACTGGCAGGTTTTTGCTATATCGAAAGCTGGAGCCACGAAAAATATGTGGCCAATTCGGGGCTGATCGTTTTGCCGGAATTTCGGCAAAGGGGCCTGGCCAGAGCAATCAAGAAAAAGGTGTTCGAACTATCCCGGAAAAAATATCCGCAGGCTAAAATATTCGGCATTACTACCAGCTTTGCCGTCATGAAGATCAATTCTGCCTTAGGCTATCAACCGGTTACCTTTTCAGAACTGACGCAGGACGATGCCTTCTGGAACGGCTGCCGCTCTTGCCCCAATTACGATATTCTGGAACGCAATAACCGCAAACTGTGCTTGTGTACCGCAATGATGGCTCCTTCGCAGGAAGAAGTCATGAAACACGATTTAACCAACTTAATTATTCATCATGGAACCTAAAAAAGTAGTCCTCGCCTATAGCGGCGGCCTCGATACCTCTTATTGCATCAAATACCTCAGTCAGGAAAAGGGCCTGCAAGTACATGCCCTAACCGTCAATACCGGCGGCTTCGATGAAGCCGAACTCAAAACAATGGAGGAACGAGCCTTCCAACTGGGCGCTCATTCCTTCAAAGCCGTCGATGCGGTGCCGGAATATTACCAAAAGTGTATTCGTTATTTGATCTACGGCAACGTACTTCGAAATAATACCTACCCACTTTCAGTAAGCGCCGAACGGGTGTTCCAGGCGCTGGAAGTAGCCAAATATGCCCAATTAATCGGCGCTGAATGCGTTGCTCACGGTAGTACCGGGGCTGGTAACGACCAGGTTCGCTTTGACCTGGCCTTTCATATCCTCGGCCAAAACCTGGAGATCATTACCCCCATTCGCGACCAGCAGTTGTCGCGTCAGGAAGAAGTCGATTACCTGAAACAGTTTGGCTTCAACTGGAGTGAAACCAAAGGGAAATATTCGATTAATCAGGGCATCTGGGGCACCAGTGTTGGCGGAGCCGAAACCCTGACCTCGCATCAGTCTTTGCCTGAAGAGGCTTATCCGACACCCCTCCAAAAGAAAGAAGCGGAAGAGCTAAGCCTGGAATTCGAAAAAGGTGAGTTGGTAAGTGTAGACGGACAATCCTTTGAGTCGCCCGTTCAAGCTATTGAGTATGTGACTAGCAAGGCCCAGCCCTTTGCTATCGGCCGTGATATCCACGTCGGCGATACCATCATCGGTATTAAGGGCCGGGTGGGCTTCGAAGCAGCCGGCCCCCTGATCATCATCAAAGCTCATCATTTGCTGGAAAAGCATACCCTGACCAAGTGGCAACAGTACTGGAAAGGGCAATTAGCAGAATGGTACGGCATGCTGCTACACGAAGGCCAATACCTGGACCCCGTTATGCGGAACATCGAGGCTTTCCTGGAAGATACCCAGGAGAATGTGTCCGGAACGGTATTTGCGAAATTGCATCCTTATCGCTATGAACTGATCGGTATCGAGTCAGAAAACGACCTCATGAACTCCTCCTTTGGACATTACGGAGAAAAAAATGACGGCTGGTCAGGTGAAGATGTAAAAGGTTTTACCAAAATACTCGGTATCCAACACAAGATCCACCATTTCGTAAACCCCGAAAAATCTTCCTTATGATACAAGTCGGAATCATTGGCGGAGGAGGATATACTGCCGGAGAACTCCTCCGGATCCTGCTCCACCATCCGGAAACGGAAATCGTTTTTGTACACAGCAATAGCCAGCAAGGAAAACTGATCAGCGATGTCCATCAGGACCTGATCGGGGAAACCTGGCTGACTTTTACCAATACCCTCACCACCGATATCGATGTATTGTTCCTCTGCCAGGGCCACGGCCAGTCGGTCAAGTTCCTGGAGCAGAACGATATCCCGGATGAGGTGACCATCGTTGATCTCAGTCGGGATTACCGGCTGGGGGAAGAGTTCATTTACGGCCTGCCGGAACTCAACAAACCGGACATCCAACAGAGCAAAAGAATCGCTAATCCAGGATGTTTCGCTACAGCGATTCAACTGGGCTTGCTTCCATTGGCTAAGACCCACGAGATTAAGGACGAGGTGCACATCCACGCCGTGACGGGCTCCACCGGCGCCGGACAATCACCGGTACCGACTACGCACTTCAGCTGGCGCTCGAATAACTTGTCGATCTACAAACCCTTCGTCCATCAACACCTGGATGAGATCAAGCGGAGCCTGACTCAATTACAGCCCGGCTTTGACCAGGCCCTGAACTTTATCCCGGTACGTGGGAATTTTTCAAGGGGCATCTTTGCCAGCTTGTACATGAACACTGAGTTGAACGTCGAACAACTGCATGACCTTTACCATGAATTCTATGCCAATCAGCCTTTTGTTTTACTCAGCCAGCAAAATCCGAACCTCAAACAGGTGGTCAATACCAATAAGTGTGTCCTTCATGTGGACAAACATGGTGATAAGGTACTCATCATAAGTATGATCGATAACCTCGTGAAAGGCGCTTCAGGGCAAGCGGTTCAGAATATGAACCTGACCCAGGGGCTGGAAGAAACGGCCGGCCTGAATTTGAAGGCGATTGCATTTTAGGTGGATGGAAACAGTGTGTTTTGAGTATTAGGATATTTCTTCTTCCGTCGGAACCACAGATTCCCGCGGATTCATCAGATGACACCGACCAGATTTTTTCCTGCAAGGGAAAAAAAACTTCTGTGCTGTCCGTCAAATCTGAGAAAATCTGCGGTTCCGCCAAAAGAATCAAAATACCTTACTGAAAGTAGTTTTGTTCTTCTGAACTCCAAAGTTTAAAACAGTGAATTGTCAGTTGCAGTCAATTGCAGTCTGTGTCAAAATAACATATCATGAATTTATTCAACGTCTACGCCCGCTATTCCGTCGAACCCATCAAAGGCCAGGGCTGCTGGGTTTGGGATACGAAAGGCGATAAATACCTGGATTTTTACGGCGGCCATGCTGTGATCTCTATCGGCCATGCACATCCGCATTACGTAGAAATGCTTCAGAAACAGGTGGCGACCCTACCTTTTTACTCCAATGCAGTGCCCAATGCACTACAGGATGAATTGGCCCAAAAACTGGGCGAGTTGTCCCAGCATGACGAGTACGAACTCTTTCTTTGCAATTCGGGGGCCGAAGCCAATGAAAATGCACTTAAGCTAGCCTCTTTTGTCAATCACCGCAAAAAGATCATCGCTTTTAAGCATGGTTTTCACGGGCGCACTTCGGCAGCCGTTAACACCACCGATAATCCGAACATACAGGCCCCTATCAACAAGGGCTTCGAGGTGGAATTCCACGATTGGAATGAGCCGGAGGCTGTCTGGGAAAGCCTTGCAAAGCAGGATGTGTGTGCCGTGATCATTGAAGGCGTGCAGGGAATAGGCGGCATCCATATCCCTCCGCAAAGCTTTTTAGTGGAACTGGCAGATCAGTGCCGGCAATACCGTAGCCTGCTCATCCTCGATGAGGTGCAATCCGGCTACGGCCGTACCGGTCATTTCTTTGGTTTTCAACCGACTCCTATCCGCCCGGACCTGATCACGGTAGCCAAGGGGATGGGCAACGGCTTCCCGGTCGGCGGCGTACTGATCCATCCCGATATCGAAAGTAAATACGGTATGCTGGGCTCTACCTTCGGGGGCAGTCACCTGGCTTGCGCAGCCGGCATCGCGGTCCTGGATGTGATCAAAGAAGAAAACCTGATGGAAAAAGCGGCTCAGAGCGGGGAAAAGCTAATGAAGCAATTGAAAAGTATCGAGGGCATCAAAGAAGTCAGGGGCGAAGGCCTTATGATCGGCATCGAACTGCCTTTCAATTCCAAAGATCTGCGCAACCAGCTGTTGTACGAAGAAAAGATCTTCACCGGCTCTGCTTCTGACCCGAATGTGCTGCGTCTTTTGCCCCCGATGAATATTGGGGAGGAAGAGATCGAGCTTTTTCTCGAAAAATTTAAAAAGGTTTTTCCAAAAGTAAGCAAGTACAATAAATAAACATGAGACATCCCGAATTTTTGAGGCAATTTATAAAGTCTTTATTTTCAAATATTTATCTTTTGTTGTTCGTTGTTCGTTGTTCGTTGTTCGTTGTTCGTTGTTCGTTGTTCGTTGTCCGTTGTCCGTTGTCCGTTGTTCGTTGTTCGTTGTTCGTTGTCCGTTGTTCGTTGTCCGCAATTAAACGAGCAACTAACAACTAACAACGAGCAACTAATTGAAAATCAGGGTTTAGTTGAATAGCCTATTTTATTACCTCCCCCCTTTTTTTTAATAGGGGATGACTCATGTTTGTAAAAATATTTATATGAAACATTTTACCCGTCTATCCGACGTCAAAAAGCCCCAAAAATTACTCAAAAACGCCCTCAAACTGAAGCAAGATCCCCTTGCCAGTCAAAAGCTGGGCAAAAATAAAACCATCCTCCTGCTGTTTTTTAACCCGAGCCTCCGTACCCGGATCAGCTCTGAAAAAGCAGCGCTCAACCTGGGCATGTCTTGTATTGTATATGATGCTTCTCAGGGATGGAAACTGGAGTTTGAGCAAGGCGCCGTCATGAATATCGACAGGGCCGAGCACATCCGGGAGGCAGCCGGTGTGATCAGCCAATATGCCGACATCATCGGTATCCGGACCTTCCCCTCTTTGACTGATCGGGAAAAGGATTATGCCGATGCGATCCTGTACCAATTTCAGGAATATGCCTCCGTGCCCATCGTCAGCCTGGAATCAGCAACCCGGCACCCGCTTCAATCCCTGGCCGACTGGATGACCATAGAGGAGTTTCGCAAGAAAAAGAAAAAACCGAAGGTGGTTTTGAGTTGGGCTCCCCACCCGAAGGCCTTGCCTCAAGCGGTTTCCAACTCCTTTCTGGAGTGGATGAAAGTAGCGGATGTGGATTTGATGGTGACCAACCCGGAAGGCTACGACCTGTCGCCGGAATTCACCGCCGGTATCCCTATAGAGCACGACCAGCGCAAAGCCTTTGAAGGAGCCGATTTTATTTATACCAAAAACTGGTCGTCCTTCGAGCAATATGGTCAGCGACTGGAAGTGCCGGAAGACTGGACCATTACGCCTGACAAAATGAAACTGACCGACAAGGCCTACTTCATGCACTGCCTGCCCGTTCGGCGAAATGTGGTGGTGGCTGATAAAGTGATCGACAGTAAACGTTCACTGGTACTTCATCAGGCCAATAACCGAACTTATGCGGCACAGGCTGTTATGCAGGAAATTCTGAAATCACTCTAAATGATGTCTAAACCCAAATTACACGTTCTTAAAATTGGAGGCCGCCTTATCGAGCAGGAAGACCACCTGGCAGAAGTGTTGGCCCATTTTTTACAAAAAGACGGCCATAAACTCTTAATCCACGGTGGAGGAAAACGAGCTTCTGAGCTGGAAAAAAAACTGGATATCCCAACCAATATGGTGGAGGGCCGCCGCATCACGGATGCCGCTTCGCTGGAAATTGTGGTGATGGTGTATGCCGGGCTGATCAACAAGGGCCTGGTGAGCCGCCTACAAAGCATGCACTGCAATGCAGTGGGCCTCAGCGGGGCCGACGGCAATGTGATCCTGGCGCATAAACGCCCCGTAAAAACCATCGATTACGGCTTTGTGGGAGACATCGACCAGGTTAACACCCATTTTATCGAAGCTTTATTGAAAGCGAATACCCTGCCCGTTTTTTGTGCCATTACCCACGACGGTAAGGGGCAATTGCTGAACACCAATGCGGATACCATTGCGGCTACGCTGGCTAGTGCGATGGCCGAAGACTTTGAAGTGCATGCGTATTTTTGTCTGGAAAAAAACGGCGTGCTATCTGATCCGGAGGATGATGAGGCCGTAATTGAGCAACTTGATACGCTTACCTATGAGCGATTGAAGGCCGATGGAACGATCAGTGCCGGAATGATTCCTAAGCTGGACAATGGCTTTGGAGCCATGGAAAAAGGCGTGCAAGAAGTAGTGATTTGCGGGCCGGACTCCTTTTTATCTGATGGCGGAACTAAATTAAAACACTAAATGTGATACCAAAAGATCTGACTGACAACGCTATTCAATTATTACAACAACTCATTCAAACGCCCTCCTTCTCCAGGGAGGAGGATCAAACGGCGGAGCTGATCCACCGTTTTTTCCAAAAAAATAAGATCCCCTGCGAACGGCAGGGCAACAATATTTGGGCCAGGAATCAATATTACGTAGATGAAAAGCCCACGATCCTGCTCAATTCACACCACGATACCGTCAAGCCAGTTCAGGGCTGGCAACGGGATCCTTTTCAGCCGACCCTGGAGGGCGACCATCTGTACGGACTCGGCAGTAATGATGCCGGTGGCCCGCTGGTAAGCTTGCTGGCCACTTTCGTTTATTTTTACGGGAAAACCGAGTTGCCGTTCAACCTGCTGATGGCAGCTACCGCCGAAGAGGAAATTAGCGGCCCCAAGGGGATCGCATCGATTCTTGATCAGTTGGGGAAGATTGATGTGGCCATAGTGGGAGAGCCGACGAGCCTGGACATGGCCATTGCTGAAAAGGGCCTGATGGTGATTGACGGAGAGGCGAAAGGGAAGTCGGGCCACGCTGCTCGGGAGGAGGGCATCAACGCCATTTACATCGCTCTTCAAGACATCGACTGGATACGAAACCATCAATTTGAAAAAGTGTCTTCTCTTTTGGGGCCTGTCAAAATGAGCGTCACCCAGATAAAGGCCGGCTATCAGCATAATGTGGTGCCTGACAGTTGCCAATTCGTTATCGACCTGCGTTCGAATGAATGCTATTCGAATCAGGAATTGTTCGAAATTCTCCAGAAGCATACACAATCGGAGCTTAAAGCCCGCTCATTCCGGCTCAATTCTTCCGGCATTTCTCTGGATCATCCGCTGGTGAAAGCCGGTGCCAAAATGGGCATGCAAACCTATGGCTCGCCGACATTATCGGATCAGGCCCTGATCCCTTATCCATCACTCAAACTGGGCCCGGGTGATTCGGCCAGATCGCATACGGCAGATGAGCATATCTTGCTGTCGGAAATAGAGCAGGGTGTAAATACATATGTGAGACTGTTGGAGGGGGTGGAGTGGCGGCTGGAAACCGCCACCAGCGTTAAATGATTAATTGGACAGCGAGCTTTAGCTTGCTTGACTAAAATAAATGATCAACATGAAACTTTGGAAACAAAAAGCCACCCTCAATCAGTGGGTGGAGCAATTTACCACTGGGCAAGACCGGGAACTGGATTTGAAATTAGCCACTTACGATATTCTGGGCTCCATCGCCCACAGCAAAATGCTGGCCAAGGTAGGCTTGCTGACCGAAGCAGAACAACAGCAACTTCACCAGGCACTTATTCGATTATACAAAAAAGCCGAAAAAGGTGAGCTGATAATAGAACCTGGCATTGAGGACATTCACTCGCAGGTCGAATTCTTACTCACAGAAGAACTTGGGGATGTTGGGAAAAAGATACACTCGGGCCGCTCGCGTAATGACCAGGTGCTGCTGGACCTGCGCTTGTTCTTTAGGGCAGAGATCAAGGAAGTGGTGGAAGAAACGAAGGCTTTGTTTGACCTTCTGCAAAAGTTATCCGAGCAATACAAGGAGGACCTCATGCCCGGCTACACACACATGCAGCTAGCGATGGTCTCTTCATTCGGACTTTGGTTTGGCGCCTATGCCGAATCACTGGTGGAGGACCTTAGGCTGATGGAAAGTGTGTATCGCATTATCAATCAGAACCCGCTGGGCTCGGCGGCCGGCTACGGGAACTCTTTTCCCTTAGATCGGACGATGACCACCGAATTGTTGGGTTTTGACAACCTCAGCTACAATGTAGTGCATGCGCAGATGGGTAGAGGGAAAACCGAGTTGCAGCTAGCTTTTGGTTTGGCTTCTATTGCTCAGACTTTAGGGAAATTCGGCATGGATGTGGTGTTGTACCTAAATCAGAACTTTGACTTTATCCGCTTTCCTGACGAGATCACGACCGGCTCGAGCATCATGCCTCACAAGAAAAACCCTGATTTGTTTGAATTAGTGCGGGCCCGATGCAATCACATTCAAAGCGTACCGGCCCAGATCAGTTCTACGATGATCAATTTGCCGATGGGCTATCATCGGGATTTTCAATTATTGAAAGAAATTATTTTTCCAGCCATCGAGCATTTGAAAGATAGCCTGGGTATTCTCCAATATGCCCTGGAAAAGGTGGAGATCAAAAAAGATCTGTTAAAGGCTGACAAGTACAAGTATCTTTTCAGCGTAGAGGAGGTCAATAAAGAAGTATTAAAAGGCTTGCCTTTTCGGGATGCTTACCATAAACTATCGGCTTCTATTGAAGCAGGAACCTTTGATCCGGAGCGTAGTATTCACCACACGCATGAGGGCAGTATAGGGAATTTAGGTACGGAAGAAATTAAGCAGAAAATGAGGGCAGTACTAAAAGACTTTGATTTTGAATCTGTTAAGAAAAAGGAGAGGGCATTATTAGGAAGATAAATAAAGTCTGCTCAGGCTGGTTTTTTCCGAAAGAAAACAATACCGCTCAAAAGCAGGAGGACACAAGCTCCTATCAACCACCAGTTATTATTGGAAGGGGTGCTAAACAGCGCCTCATCTTCTCCGATTACGATCAAATGTGCCCAGTAGGCCGGATGGCGGTAAGTTGGACTTGCTTTTTCCAGGAAATCGATCTTGGCCTGTTGCAAAGCCTGGCTTTTCGATAGCCCTTTTTTGAGATATTTATAATAATCTACGGTGATATCACGAGTGGATTTATCAGGGGCGCCCCACAGGCTGGCTACCACACTTGGCGCTCCGGCGTACATAAAAGCCCGTGACAAACTTCGGATCCCTTCCCCTGTATATAACTTTCCAAATCCTGTATTACAGGCGCTGAGCATCACCATCCTATTATTAGGTATTTGCAAACCATAGATATCACCGGCATACAGCAGATAATCATCCTGCCGGATTTTATCCGGTGCAAAAACCAGAGCAGACTTTAATGGATTTTCGAGGTCGATCAGGCCATGCATGGCCATGTGAAGAATATTGCCATTGGCCAGGTGATTGAAAAAATTAGCCTTGGTGGCTTTCTCATTGACGAACACCTGGCCACGAAGTAAGCCCTGAATGGCTAAAACCTCGTCATCCGAATACTCCAGTTGTCCCAGGTCTCTTAATTTTAGATTTATGCCACGTCGATTGCCAATGGTATCTACATCCTTCAGTAGGTTTAAAATACTTTCGTCATATTCCAATCCGAATCCCAGAAAGCGTTTTTCGGCCCATCGAATTCTTTGATGATCGAAGGGACGGTTTAATAACTGGCTGGTATACAGATAGCTGATTTGAAAGTTTTGCAACAGGTAATCGGAGCTGTTCGTCGAACGCTTGAGGGTTTCAAAGGAAAGACTCAACAATACATCGTCTGGTACTATGATGAGGTTGGAAATTTCAGACGGAAGTTGTTCTAATTCGTTTTTGAGTAAAAGGTCGTACAAATCAATTCCGAGTCTATCGAAGCGGACTTGCTCCGGCTCTGTCAAGCCAAACTTGGAGGATAAGGTCCTAAACTCGTCAACAGATCTATTAAAGCTGGAGGGTTTATCTAGCTGTTTAAAAAAGTACTGTTCCTTTGTAAGGAAAAAAACGAAGATTTTTTCTTCTCCCACGAAAAACTCAATCAGGACGCTTTTCGAATCTAGTTGGTCCTGCAAAGTTTGGGGAGAGGCTGGTTCGAGCGGGGCATATTTCAATTCAAAATAAGCGGGGTATTCTTTTTCGAAGCGATCAGTAAGCCGGTCCAATTGGTTTTTCAGGTCCAGTAAGCGGTTTTTTAGTGCTGGATCGTCTTTTCCTATTTGATCAGAAGCCGATTCGTACCAGGCAATTTCAGCTTGGTAATACTGCTTGAGCAGGTCCTCTTCTTTCTCTAATAATGAATCAGGGATGCCTGCCAGTTCTTTACTACTAAGGTTTTTAATCCCTTCCAGTAGTACAATAGCTTTATTTTTATTGGCGAATTGAAAAGCGCGATCCAAGTGGATACCTTCTTTAGTCTCCTGGTAAAGCTCGAGGCAGGAAAGGGTAGCTTGTTCGTATGCTTTTTTCCATAATTGCTGCAAATAGAATTTTGAAGCTGCTACTCTAAATGATTGTCTGCTACGACTAATAAGTTGATCAAGGAGGTCGAAAGTCTTTACGGCCTGTGCTAATAGTTGGACCTTGGAAGCGCCTTGTTGCAGCATCCCTTTTTCATATAAATAAGATGCTTTTAAAAAGATCGGCTTAATTAATTCGGTTTGATTGGGGGCTCTTCCGTCGGTCACCTCAGGGAGATCCTGCCAGTCCTCGGGCGCACAATCAGGGCTTAATAGATGCAGTGCCCTTTGAACTTGTGTTTTAAAGGCTTCTTCCTGACCTCCGGTCAATAGCGTTTCTGCCAGGTAATAATGCATTTTTGCAGCTACCGGGTGAAAGCTGGTTTCGTAGACTTGTTCGCATAATTGAAGAGCGGCATCCATGCTTTGGCGGGCAGTCTGGAAATTACCCAGTGTTCCTGTAGCTTTGATCAAATTGGGGTAAACGTTCAACATTCCCGAGCGATCATTTTGTGCCTGGTAAAGGCCCATGGCTTTTTCAAAAAGGAGTGCGGCGCGGCGATGTTGTCCTTTTTCCTGATAAGTAAGCCCCAGGTTATTGTAAAGCGAAGCCTGGGCACTGATTGAGGGTGCATCTTGTTGTTCCTGCCAACCCAGAGCACTTTCATAGCTTTTGACGGCCTGCTCATAATCTCCTAGATCATGAGCAACGGTCCCTTTTAGCTCCGAAAGATAGGCGGTACTACCCTCAAGCGGAGGCCCCGAAAGATGCGCCCGAAAATGTTTCTCAGCTTGTTCCCAGCAAAAAAGTGCCTGATAGTAATCCTCTCGAATAGCTAGTAATATGCCCCATTCGGTATAGTAGGAGGAAAGCCGCGATGCTTTTTCCTCAGTACTGATGGCCTTATTCGCCTCGACCTGTTCGACAGCAGCCTGCAAGTCATCGATCCCATTGGTAGGTTGGCCGCTATACCGATAGATCAAGGCCCGCAAATAATGGCTATTGGCAATATCCAAATGCCCGCGAGGCAGCGCTCTTTCCCTCAATTCGATGGCGGTCCCAATAAAGTGAAGAGCTTTTGGAAAAGAATCGGTATAGAAATAATTGACCCCTAATTTGTGGGCTACGATGGCCTGTAGGCTATCTGAGGCGTTGCGCGACAGCTCCAGCCCTTGCTGCAGTCTTTGGATAGACAGTTCAATCTGGCCATTTTTACGAAACCAATCGGCGCTGTCTACTAGTTGGAGCACCTGGTCTGTCAAGTACTCAGTTTGGGTTTTTCCTACCATGGCTATATGTAGGAAAAACAAGACTCCAGTAAGGAAGGTTAGCTGTTTTTTCATCATTATAGAGTGCTTAGTGCTTTACAATCCGGAAGTTTTTCAGGCCAGGAGAGGAAAGATAATAAATTCCAGAACTAAGACCATTCAGATCTATTGGGATTTGATTAATTCCTTTGACGAGATTTTCACGGAAAGACCGGATCCGGCGACCGTTCATGTCGAACAGATTTATTTGTACGGCGTGTTGTACTGAAGCTTCCATACGAAGTACTGTGTTTCCTCTTGTCGGATTAGGGTAAACCATATTGGGTGATATTTGTCCTAAATCCTGAGATGAAGGTATAGTGGGAAAGTCAGTAGGATTGCAGGCTCCGGATAGATACTGACTCAACAAGGCTTCTGCAGTCAAAATTCCTCCAGAGATGGTTAGGTTAGATAGATAGTCATTTGTAATGACACCATTGAGTAAGCTACATTGAATGACATCGGTATTGGAGTTGGAATTCATGCTGAAGAGTGCGGCGGCGAAAGCCGTTGTGATGGCAGCTGAATAAGAAGATCCGCTGGCTAGCACCCACTCACTATTAAGGGTTGGACATAAAATATCGGTACCTGGTACGGCCAGGTGTACCGTAGTCGGACCAAAGTTGCTGAACTTAGCCAGACTGTCGAGGCAGTTGGATGCCGCAACTACCACCTTTTTACTTACCGGAACATTTGCAGGGTAAAAATTAATGGTATCCAGGGATTCAGAGCTATTGCCTGCTGCAATGATTGCCAGAATATCATTGGCTTCGAGGGCCAGCATGGCTTTGTTAACGAGGTCCACGGTTTCGTGATCCAGAGGGTCAGGGTAAAAGCCAAGGCTCAAATTAACCACATCTGCTCCGTCATTGGCTGTTTTGTAAATGGCTTGTAAAAGGCCAAATAGGGTACCCCGGCCATTTTTATCGATCACTTTATAGGGAACAAAATTAGCAGAGGGAACTTCCCAGGCCGTAAGGGTACCCATAATAGCGCCCATTATCTGAGTGCCATGGCCATGCTTGTCGACGGGGATAAAAGGAATAGAGTCTACAAAGTTATTAGCTATTGAGAGCTCGATATTAAATTGAGAATATAACTCATGCATGGTATAGTGATCCACACCACTATCGATGATGGCAATTTTGGGTTGATGATTAGAGCTGACAGGCAGGCCCGGTGTAAAGTCTGGGCAGTACGGAGCAGGCGTGTATTTTTCAAGCTCAAAATGATTGAGTATGTCTGAAAGTGGGGCTGGACCATCCAACACATAATTCAATCCAAATTCATTGACATCGGGCTTGTTACCATAAGTATGGTTGAGGATATCAATAATATTTTTCAGCGGGGCTACACCTTTTTCATCAGATCGAATGGGAAAAGAAGGGATCTTCCAAAGTTCTAGTTGGGCTAATTTATCTTCCTTAATGATTTGGGCTCCGATAAATTCCTGGAATTCCCTTAAGGCCTCTAACTCGGTTGTCTGGCTAAGGTCTACGATTAACTCATCAGGGATGTAGGAGCGTTTTTGTGCAGTAGCCGTATTGATAAATAAGAACAGATGAAGGAATAGTACTAACGAACAGTTTGTAATTGTTGCTTTCATGGCGTGCTCTAATTTTGATAGTAGTTTATTTTCCCCTTATAAGGCATTAGAATCGAATGTGTGACAACAAGAAGATAACTTTTTTACAAAAAAAGGCATAACTCCGGAAGAGTTATGCCCAAATAGCAACAATTTGCACTGTTCCAGTGCATCTACAATCTCATTGCTTCATTTGGTGGTATAGCCCGGCATATCATTTTACAATAAGATTAACTTTTTAGTAGAAAGACAAAACCTGATAAATCTGGTTTTTTGAAGTTTTACGAATTAGATAAGGTCCTGCTACCTACTACTTCTCAAGAGCTATAAGGCAGGAAATGGGCAGGTGTGACAATTCTTTTGAAAAAACCATCCTTTTTTTGTCACACATCAATGAACATTACCTTATAGGGATAGAAATATCAAAGAATATGGCCTCTCAACAATTTTTACTAAGTAAGGGAAATAGGATTCATGAAATGGCTGTCCCGCTAAGGTCGGCCATCAGCTTGAGGGAAAAGATTTTGGAATATGTGACAGCTAAATGGAGTATGACCGTGGACATGGCAGAAGAGTTGTCCCAAAACATTCTGGAAGAAGTACAAAAAGAGCTGCCTGAATTAAAAATGCAGGCTACGAAGGAAATCTGGCCTAGAGTTGTTAATATTGTTGAACGAGAATACGACAAATTAAGAACTTCGATGAGCAAAAATTTTGGCCTGACCGAATCTTCCTTCCAACAAATGACAGAAGCCCTTCGGCACGGGGATCGCTCTATTTTTGAGCAAACCTTCCTCACTCATTTTGGCGATTGTATGCAGTATCTCAAGTCGACCTATCGGGCCTCCCATGAAGATGCTTATGATGCCACCATGGATGCTATGCTGGAATTTTGCAAGAGATTGGAAAGCGGGAAAATAAGCTTTGGCAACCTTCGGTTTCTGTTTACACGTATGGCCGGCCAAATCTATTTCCGGCAACAAAAAAAGCAGTGGCCTTCAGAAGAATTGGATCAGGACATCCCTGTGCCTGAAGAAAACACTTATTCCAAAGAGGAATTAATGATACTCGAAAAGGTAGTCGATGAATTATGTACGGATTGTAAGGAGATTATCAAGGCTTTTTATTATCACGATATCTCGCTAAAAGACCTGGCTGAACGCTATCAGAAAAGTAGTGCAGCACTGAGAAAGCAGAAGCAGCGATGTGTAGAAAAGCTCAGGACTTTATTCAAAAAATATTCTCAATAATATCAACTCCCAGATCATGAGTAAGTGGAAAAAATTTACAGACGGACAGCTTTCAGAGCAAGAGGCTAATGCTTTTTTACGAAAAAATATGACAAAGGCATTTGATGAGGCACAAAAGAAAGAATGGAACGCCCGACTGTCAGAACAATATGGAATTCGCCGGAATCCTCCTAAACGAAAGCTTAGGAGTCTCATTTATATTGGTGCTTTGGCCGCGGCTGTAGCCCTGTTTTTATTAGCTTACCCGCACTTATTCTCCCAGCCTTCCGGCTTAGAGCAACAATTAGAATTGGCCCTCGCAGAGCCTTTTCCCAATTATCTGACCCGGAAAGGCGAAGTCGAGCAAACGGAAGCCCTTCGCCTGCAAATGGCAGAGGCTTACAACGCCAAAAAGTATGAACAAACTATTATCATCGGACAACAACTGCTGGAATCTTCAACTCCAATAACGGAAGTCTTTTTCTTTTTAGGCTTAAGTCATCTTTATCAAAATGATTATTCCACTGCTGTTGAAGTACTGGACAGTGCCCGTTTAGCGAGCGAACGAGACGGGCGTTTTCAGGAAGAGATCGACTGGTTTCTGGCCCTGGCCTATGTGAAAAATAAGGATTATGTTAATGGCAAAGAATTTTTGAATAAGATCGTGAATGAGGGGCAGTGGAATGAGGAGCAGGCCCGAATGGTGTTGAAATTATTAAAATAAAAAGAGGGGGGGAGAAAACCTGACTTCGCAGGTAGGTGAGAAAGGAGTTTCCCCACCTTTTTTTATAGAGTAAAATTCGCATTTGGTCAATTGATCAAACTTTTCCACTTTTGAAAGAGTTCCTTTTTATTGGGTAATAAAAAACTTCCTGTTTGGTCATTACCTAAAATTTCTATTTCTCCATTTCCTTCCAACCATAGTTTTCCGAGCAGCCAAGCTATAAAGGCATCTAATTGATCAGCTATGTTTTTATCTGCTTTCGACACATTCAATTCAGGAGGTATTTGATGACTATTGATCACTGGAAGATTGGATAATAAGTTGATTATCGCCTTTACTCTCCTTGCCGATTCTTCTGATTTCACTTTTCCTTTATACTTCCACTGGAATAATTCATCCTTTTCTGTATCCTTTAACCAAATCCAGATGGCCAGAGTAGGGTGTACCTCAGTGATGAAGTGGCCTGGCGAATGAGGACGGGCATGCACCTTTTTAAAAGGCAAAGATTCCTGCTCCAAATCATAGTCACCCACTATCGGAAGGCCAAATAAGTGCCGGGTAATCGTCCAATGAGGCAGGGCAGAATAATTGCTTACATTGATACCCGGATACAGTCGGGTCTTTCCATTTGTTTCTCTAACATTATAGCCATTCTTCCGGGTGAAAAAGGCTTCAATCTCTCTTTTCACCATACTGTTAGGAGCGTTTTTTTTATCAGTATGAATAGGGGAGGCTACTGGACCGGTTAGCGGAGCATCGCAGCAAATAAGGCAGGATTTTTTTTCTGTTAGCTCTTTTAAAAAAGCTTGTAACTGTTTAATTTTTAAGGGAATGAAACTTTTGCCGTTATAAACCCAGGAAGGGCTTGAAGGATGAATGTCAAGACCTATTACCTTAATGCTCATAGGAATAATTTTAGATAGGTATAACAGAGGTTGATTTTAGTTTTATACGGGAAAAAAAAGCTCTTGTTACTTTTAATCAAAACAAAAAAGCCCCCAGGCGGCCAGCCTGAGGGCAATATTCAAAATTAGAGCTAATCTTTTGGAGTTCCATGTTCCGTGTTTTGAGTAAGCATGGACATTCCCAATACCCAATACTACTTAATCACGATTCTTGTACTTACTGGCGGATTCAAACCATCTTTCAGTACACCTACATAAATTCCGGGGGCAAGACCCTCAACTTGTAACTGATGGGAAGGTCCATCAGCCGCAAGGGTGAAGGATTTCAACAGTTGCCCTTGCATGCTAAGCACTTCAAACTGTACATTCCCCTCCTTGATCATACCAGTGAACTCAAGCGTAAACTGGCCTTTACTGGGGTTCGGGAAAAGATGGAGTGACTGGGTCGCTTCAAATGGGCGGATCTGTTGTTTTGATAGTTGTGGTTGTGTGCTGAGCCCGCCCTTTCCACCTGCGGGGATGTCCAGTTGAATGTTTTGAGTTTCGGTCAAACAGCCATTATTGACACTATGACTTACAAAATATACATGACCGGGACGTACGTCAAATTCAAATTCGTAAAAACAAAGTTCGAGATTAGCCGGCAGGTTGACTACCAGATAGGGGACCGGATTATCGGCATCATAAGCCCAGATCTGGAGTGTATGTGTGTTGGAACTTGGGCAATCCTCTATCTCGATCACGCCTTTTATCCGTGTGCAGTCATAACTAGGACCACTAGGACCAGGACCTGCTTTTTCGCTGGCTGGTTCGTCCGGATAATCGGGGGTGTCGCCACCGCCACTTTCAATACACTCGATTTCCACAACATTAAAGGCCAGATCAATGTCATCACCTTTACAACAATCATTACCGGCGGTCATGGACCCCTGTGGAGTGCTGAGTAACAAGCCTCCGGTTTGAAATGGAATTTGTTCGCCAGTGAATAAATCTACCCACTGATCCTCGAACGATGGTTGCCGACCGATGGCTGCTCCGGCAATACTGAGCATTCTGGTCGCATTACTGGGTGAAATAAAGGAGTGGGTGTAATATTCTGCATAATCATCAAAGCAACAGTAGAGATCGTCGGTTGGGTCAGGATCTTCACCTCCGGCATCCATGACGAAGGCCATTGAATAGGCAGAATTAAGGGTTGCATCCAGCCAGAATTTACCAAAGGGGCAGATATCTTTTTTACCCCAGACGTCTTTAAAGAGTAGCTGAGAAACAGAACGCAATAGAAAACGTTTGGATTGGTTGGGTTCCAGCTGAAGTGTGCCTGCCCAAACCTGTTCATCGGTATGAGAACCCTCATTATCGGTAAATCGAATAAAGTTATTTCCGGTAATGATATTGTACACCCCCGTAATGATATCCAGGGCATTGCCCAAAATGGTATCCCCAACGATCGTCAATTGAAATTCTTCAAAATCAATGTCCAAAGTATCCGGATCTACAGTTGCAAATATAGTATCTGGTAGCAGGGAAGTAACAATTTCGAAGGCATCACGTAGGACGTCTTCCCAGTTGGTAGTTGTCACGGTTGAGTCGGTTAAGTACCCTGCCAGTGCTAAAGGAGCTCCTAATATTTCTACCTGGTTATCTTCATGGATGAGAAAGACGGAAGTGATATCGTAACCTTCCATGTGAATGTTGCCATTATTTTCAAAACCTCCGGTGAGTTCAAGTTGTGACTGATAAAATATGTCATAGTCAATAGCTGTTCCACAGCAGGCGCTGCGTTCGCACAGGAAATTGACGTCAATAAAGGAAGTTCGTCCTAGGGTATCCATGGTAAAGGATTCTTTATTACCCTCATTGAGGCGTCCGCTCATGTTGAGGAGCAGGTCTTTAGCGATTCCTGCAGCGTACTTTTCAACATTCCGATCCCAGTGGTTACACAATCCGCCATCATCCTCGTTGCATCCTTGGCAAGGAATGGTGTCAAGGGCCGGAAAGCCCGGATTGTTAAAGTCATTGGCATCGCTATAACTGGTGACCATCTCACAAAGACAGTCGCTTTCACTCCCTTCATCATCATCTTCACCACCTCTTTTGGAAGGGGGATTTCCTTTGTAAAACTTTTGAATAAAGGAGGCTATTTCAGAGGAGGACACTGTTTTTTGCCCTCTCTCCTGTACAAAGGATTCTAGCGAAGTCCGGTGATATTCTTTACCCTTCCAATCTTTTAGGATACTAAATAATTGGGGAGAAACCTTAATGCCACCTTCTGAATAATTAGTGTTGAGTGTATAATACTGATCGTATATTTTGGTGTTGTATTCCACATTTTGTGGTGTAACTTTCCATTGATAGGCTCCGGGAACATCCAGAAAATGTAGCATAAGTTTGTTGTCGGCAGCAGTGTATCGAAAACTGGACTTGGAATTCATGTTCGTTACGGTAATTTCATAGGTCGCTTTTTCACCCGCACTGGGCCAATGGAGTTGAGCCTTTGTTTCTTCAGCAGAATGCATGATCTTGGCATAAAAATTTTGATTATCCTGGGCCATTAGTTCCGTGCTTACAGAGCATAGCATCACCAGGAAAAAGAAGGTCCATATCTTTTTCATCGCAAATAGATTTAACAAATGTGTTTGTAATT
Source organism: Bacteroidia bacterium (assembly GCA_030430845.1). Lineage (GTDB taxonomy): Bacteria > Bacteroidota > Bacteroidia > Chitinophagales > Saprospiraceae > JANQPA01. The sequence continues at coordinate 50,548 of JAUIKE010000030.1, forward strand.
TTTTTTCTTGAAGCTCTAATCCGGATTGCTAGCTGGATGAGTGGCTCATCTGTAGCTATAAGGAAAGGAAGGATAAAGTGTGACAGAAAAAATAAAAAACAGGCATCCACGGGGGGGAGTGGACACCTGCAATAGCAGTGTATACCAGGTTTTACAACCTTAAGTATACACTACTGAAATCAGATTAATTAGGTTGCTGCTGTTTACACCATGGGGTTGTGTAAAAACTTCTACCTGACGGTAGACAGGCGTTCCTCGCCTGCCTGACGGCAGTCAGGTTTTTACCCACCCCAGAAAATTTTATTTAGGAGGTCGTTTTAAGAAAAAAACAAAGTTTTTTTCTTAAAACGACCTCCTTCCGGCCTGCCGGCAGGCCGGAAGGCCGAAGGACTTTTTACACAACCCCACTATTTCACTACCTGAAAGCGCTTTACATACCGCTTGTCGCTGGTTTGCAGATTGAGGATGTAAGCGCCTGACCGCAAGGCTGAAAGGTCTAAAGCTTCCAGGTTATTTCCTTGCACGGCGTTTATAGTTCTTTTGCTTATCAGTTGACCTGTCGGAGCGTAAATTTCCAAAGAGGCCTGTTCTGTAATATCATTCATAAAGCGCAGGTTAAGCTGACTGTTAGCCGGGTTTGGGTACAATTCAATTTGTCCCGGAGCCAACTGCGTAGGACGCGGAGGTTTAGGCGCTACTCCGGTAGGAGCAGGCAGTTCTTTAGTTTGCCCACAATCCGTTCCTTCATGAATTCTTACATTTCGGAAGTAAGCGTTACCGTTTTGCCCGCCTCCGTCATGATCATCCATGAAGAAGAGTTTAATGAAATCACCGGTATAGAACTGACCGACTGGAATGGAATATGATTTCCATTCTCCGTTGCCCGGATAGTTGTCAAAATCAAGGAAACCCCAGTTTTGGGTTCCATATAATTTGAAAGCATAGGAGGAAGAAATTCCATTATCCACGTCAAACCCAATACCCTGGATCTCTCCTTCAATAGTCGATTTGAAATCAAAGGCTATTACGGTATTAGCTGTAATACTGTAATTAATATCGACCGCTTTCCAGGCATTATCTTTTATAAAGAGGGTATTCCCCCCATCCTGGACTTCAGCCGTACCTTTATCCTGGGCACCGCCAAAGGCAATAACCGGATTGTTGTTGAAGTCGATGGTATTGCAGTTGCTGCCGCCACCGCCGCCACCGCCGTCGGGAACATCTACACAAATCTGTTTTTCCAGTTTATCTTCAAATTTGGCGCCGTTAAACAAGGTTTCGCCTTCTGAGCTTAGGAGTTGGATCGCCCCGCTTGAAAAGTCGCAGCATATGCCATCTCCATCTGCATCATATATTGTAAACATGTTACATCCTTGTGGTAAGCAGAACGTATCCCGCATAACGCTACCACCGACTTTATCCTGATAAGGCCCGCCGGAAAAGAGTACTTCTCCTGCCTCATTTTTTACGTCCCAGCTCGTTTCACTACCAAAGTGATCCAGAGTTAGTGCCATAATAATGTACTCCCCATCGCAATCGTCTGGATCCGGGCCATCTGTCAGGCAAAAATCAGTGACGTCAGTACGGCCAAACTGACTTCCGGAAGCCAGAGTGCGGCCAGTTTTGTCCGTCAGCTCATATTTACCATTGCCATAGGCGCAGCAAAGTCCGTCGCCATAAGCATCATTTATGGTCAGCGTATAGCAGCCGTCGGGCACGCAAATATTTTCCCGCATCACCGTTCCATTGGCACCGTCGGCATAGGGACCGCCGGCCGCTACGATGTCTCCATTGGCATCTTTTAGGTTCCAAGTTGTTTCAGAACCATAATTATCCAGCGTAATGGCCAATGTTAATTCTTCATCTGTACAGTCGGGGTTGCCGCCGCCGCCACCGCCGCCGCCGTTGCCACCGTCATCACAGGTTTGCAGGCAGGAAGAGGCAGCCACACGATTGCGAATCACATTCCCTGGTTGTTGGCCAAATCCTTTGCTGAAATTGATACCGACACTATTCAGATGGCAGTAAGACATTACGGTGCCGCCGTCAGAAGGTACCCCAGGCACTGCACAGCTTCCTTCCGTAAATCCTGGACAGCCATCCAATGCCGTATTGTTACCATTCCAGGCGCACGAGTGTGTATGATAAGACCCCATTAAGTGCCCTAATTCATGTGCTACCACCATTACTGTAAATGAGTAGTTCGGGAAGGCTCTGTAGGAAGAACCAATGCTACTGAAACTTAATTTTAAAGAAGTACTGGTGCGGCAAAGCCCATTTACTACAGCAATTCCGCCTGATCCTTTATAAGACAGAAGCTGTCCAAGATCTCCGTTGATACTGGTGCGTACACTTTGAAACTGGTTCAGCAATTCAGAGGAAGTAGAACCAGTATAAGGACTGGTGGTATCCCATATGAAAATTTCAGAGATTTTCACCGTAACTCCATCATTGGCGTAAAGGGTGGCTACCTGGTTAAACAGTCCGGATATATAAGTGGTCACTCCATTTCTGCCGCCTTTGTCATTATAAATGTCATTATCCACCTCGAAATAGATGTTAACACATTGTGCAGCAGCATTAAGGGCAGCAGTTTGCTGTAATTCCGCCAATTGATAACGGGGGCCGTCATCAGAAGTTTCACAGTCGAAAGAAATGTCATGTTGGAGGTTATCCTGTTTATAAAGAATATGATCAACAGAGGACAGCCCCTCCTGTAGTTTATCCAGCATGACATTACCCTCGCCGGGCTCACTAATCATAGCTGAAACCCGGTCATCGTAGATGGAAAGGGAAGCGATAGAGCCTTCTACTCCCACAAGAGTTCCCTGGTAATGAGTACCGGCGTCTATACCCTCGATGGTCGCTCCTGAAGCCATCTGAACGGTAAAACCATCCGAGAAGATATTGGCTTTGACGAGTTGTAGCTCATATGTTTTTTCAGAAGAGGGAATTTGAATAGAAAAACTCTCAGGGGCTTCTTTTTTTAGTTTTTGAATGTTGTTTCTTTCCAATTGCAGCAGATCGTATTTTGATACGTCTGCACTAATTTGGCCGGACTTTTCCGGTGTTTTTACAAGCGAAAATAACTGATAGGCAGGAAATTCTTTTCCGGCCATTTGATTTTTAACTTTTGATTGGCTAATCGGTTGTTTTTGAGCAGTTACAAATGCCTGCACTGCAAACAATGAAAATAACAGCAGTAAAGAGATTCTCATGGTGCAAAATAAGTTTAATCGGTTTTTAAAATTTCACAGTCGAATAAGGATAATACTCTCCCAGCCTTTGTCCGGTACGAATGAACAAAGAAGGAAGGCAATCTATTATGTATCATACAGACAATAGATTACCCGTTTGTATAGCGTTCACACCTTCAGGGACATCCTTTCGAATAAGGCAATAAAACCCTGTCTTTGTGTACGTGTATACAAAGAAAAATGCTGTAATGAGGTAGAGGGGTTACCTGCAAAATGAATGTTAGGTTCTCAATGAGGATTCACATCCATCGGGTAGATGCAAAAGCATTGTTTAATACAATGTAAATTGGATAAAATTTGGAGAGATTACGATTATAAGCGTGATTTACTTGATGGGGACATAACGCCCATACCTCTTAGATTAGTGCAAAGATGAGGAAAAAAAACATGCGTTGGTCTGATTTTTTTTGGAGTGGTGGACAATAGGGTGGGATCGGTATGAATACATGCATATTCGGTAGGAAGGAGTTCGTAAACGGCTTTAAAATGTAACAAACAGGTCATAAAAACAATTTTATGCCATTTTTGCAGAATGATCTTAGTGACATCATAACTTGCGTTAGAATAACTATTTTTGCTGAAAAAATAAAATGAAGCACTTTTTGATACTTACTTTTCTCTGCTTTTGGGCCTTTGCCTGCACCTCAGATAAACAATTAGAAGAAAAGTCTGATTACAGAGGAACTGTTCAAAACGTATCTGTCCAATCTTTTAAGATTTCTGCTGAAGATTCTTCAGATCAACAAGCCATAACCGATTCTTTGCCATCCTGGCTACCCATTGAAGAATATTCCAAAGTCTTTGATAATCAAGGGAGAAAGGAAAGAGAAACCATTGGAGCTTTGTATAATACTGATGCGCCGGACACCTTGGTGTACACCTATGATGAGGAGGGGAAATTATTCGAAAAGAAACTTAAAACGTCCCAACCCTCCAATAATCGACTGACAAAATATATGTACAATGTAGATGATCAGTTAAATGCTATTAATGTTTTACTTCCCGACGGAACAATTGACAGCGTTTTCCTATATAACTATGATAGTGAAGGGACCCTGCGCTCCATCAACGAATTCCATAATCCGGAAGATTACGAAGAATTTGTGCCAACTTTGATACGGAAATATTTCTACACGGTAAAAAATATGCTCCGGATCGACCATTACCCAAAAAATCCTTACACCGGGAAACATTATTATGCGAAAAGGATTACCCGCAAATTTAAACCTGACGGGCAGTTATTTGAAGAGAAAATTGAGTCTGGTGGCACCTCCGTATATAAATATGAATACAACAAGGCCGGCTTGGTGATTTCTGTCCTAACCTACGATGATGCGAATCAGCTAATAGAAAAGGCTGAATTTGAATACGATATATACGGCAATACGGTGTTGAAAACCTTCCAATCAGACGTCGACTTGTACTCTTTCCGTTGCGAATATACTTACGATGATCTACAGAATTGGATTGAGAAAAAGATCTTCATCGCGGATGAGGTAGCGCCTTCGTATGTTGTGAAGCGCTCTTTCACCTATCAGTCCTGATTATCTTACCCCCTCCTGCCCGGCCAGGTTCCAAAACCTGCCAAAACCTTGCAAAACCTGCCAAAAGCGGACATGGATTTGCGTTTTTGGCTCTAATTTTCCTACCTTAAACAGGCGGGTGCTAGTGACCTGGTGACTCCAAGTCACCAGGTCACTAGCAAGCCTCACGCAAACTCCAATTTTTTGCTATCTTCATACCCGTCAACAAAATCACATCCAATGTCCAAATTTATTACCCTCGCAATTTGCCTGTTTTTCTTTATCCCTTACTTTATTCCCTCCATTCAGGCACAAAAATCGGCCTTTACAGCTGAAGATGCCATAAGGATCAAAAACCTGGGAAGTACTTCCTTGAGTCCTGATGGGGATTTCCTGGTCGGCTTGCGTTCAGAATCTACCAGAAATCGCTTTGGGGTGGATCATTTTCGCTTTAGAGATCCTTCTTATATCCGCCCAGCTTTTTATGAACTGGTCTTTTATGATTTAAAAAATCAAAGTTCCAATGTAATTGCTGAAGGAAACATAAGTAGTCCGAACTGGTCAGCTGATGGCAGTCAGCTGGCTTTTTATAAAATGGTAGAAAACCAATACCGGCTCTTCGTGTATTCTCTGAACACGAAAAAGGCTACTCCGATCATCTTAAAATCTACTATGATGCTCTCCGGCGGCCTGCTGGAGTGGATGTCTGATAATAAGTCCATCCTCATAGGCATGCGAACCGAAGATTGGCTGAAAAAAGGCATGGAGATGTACCAGGAAGCAGCCGAGGGCCCGCTGACTGTCTATGATTCTGAAGAGCCCTTCCTGAAATGGGACGCTTTGGGAAATCATGAAGACCTTACAGTCATTGCTAAAGTGAATATTGAAAATGGGAATACCTCAACTCTCTTACCGGAAGGAGACTATAGTGGCATTAGAATTGACAAACAAGGGAATTTTCTGGTGTATCAACAAACCATTCCGCTGAAAACATCCTATAACCGCCGGGACGGGAGTGAGTATGTATGGAAAAAACAGAGCTTAAGCAATCCTGCCGATACGACTATTCTAAAAGAAAAATCAAAAAAACGACAATCCTATGTATTTAGCGACGACAACCGCTGGATTGCCTGGGCCGATTCGGGGCATGTGAAGGTTCGGTCATTGTTGAATGATGAAGTGCTTAACCTGACTAAAGATAAAAACCAACTCAGTGAAACAGACACCACCAAAGTAGAGTATTCAGTAGAAATGTGGAGCCCGGATGCCACTCAATTAGTGGCTCGTTCTAAACAGAGTTTATGGCTGATCGACCGGGAAGCCGGAACTGTGGACCGGTTCATGGAATTTGATCCGGAAGATGAAAAGGCACCGAGCTATGGCGTTGAAGACTGGTCGGCGGATGGGAAGCTCCTTTATTTGACATATTCGGCGACGGATAAGTGGGAGAGAGGCCTGTTCCGGTATGATTTCGAGAAAAAAGAGCTCCAGGAATTACTCAAAAGTAACGAACTCTATCGCTCCTGGCAACTGTCGGAAGATGGGAGTCGTTGGACGTATCGCTATTCCGACGGGGATCGCCCGGATGATATTTTTGTCGCAGATGCCGATCTGAAAAACCGCAGGCAGGTAACGAATCTGAACCCTTGGGTAAAAGATAAAAAGTTTACGAAAAGTGAACTGATCAAGTACCTGGACTCAGATGGAAAAGAATTGTATGGAATCCTGTACTATCCGGTTGATTACGACCCGAATAAAAAGTACCCCCTGGTGTGTGAGATCTATGAACGCTTTTTTGATAATGGCTACCGGTATTCTATGAATATTTTGGCCAATAACGGCTACTTCGGTTTTCGCCCCTCCGTCAACCTGGAAGAAGGACGGCCCGGTGTAGCCTGGGTTAAGGGTGTCACGGCAGGTATCAACAAGCTGATTGAGCGAGGACTGGTGGATCCTGACAAAGTAGGAGTACATGGAACCAGCTATGGAGGATATGCCGCCTCTTTACTTATTGCTCAGACGGATCGCTTTGCGGCAGCAATTAATATTTCGGGCAAAACTAATATGATCAGCTTTTTGGGTGACAGTCCGAGAATTGGCACTCGCAATTATGCAGCTGCTGAAGTGGGACAGGACCGAATAGGCGAGTCTCTTTGGGAAGCGCCTATGAAGTACATCGAGCATTCCGCCATCATGTATGCCGACCGGATGAATACGCCTCATTTGCTTCTAACCGGCGAGGGCGATTGGAATGTTCCGGCTGCTAACACCCGCGAATTGTACTATGCGCTTCGTCGGTTAGGGAAAAAAGTGGTCTGGGTGAATTATAAAACTGCCGGGCACGGCGCCGGCTGGGCCGGCACAGAAGAGACCTATCTGGATCAGTGGGACCGGATGCTGGATTGGTACAAGGAATACTTTAAAGACAAGGAAAAAGAAGAGAAAACAAAACCTTAGCATATTAATCAGTGTTCATCAGCCCATATGGGCACGTCTGTGCGGTAAAAAAAATAAAACATGATATCCAGAAGATCCTGGCTTAAAAAATCGGTGGTCGGCCTGGCCGGCGCCGCTGTTCTTTCTCCCCTCGACCTCCAAGCTATAGAGGCCGAGAGCAAGCATCTTTTCTCCCAATTATCCAAAAAAGACATTGACGAAGGCTACTGGGAACTCATAAAAAGCGGTTTTGTCCTGCAAGAAGGTCTCCGCTATTTCAACAACGGCTCGCTAGGCACCTGCCCGGAATTTGTAGTCAAAGCCACCGAAAAGTTCAGGAGAACGCTCGACGGTTTTCCCTCCAAATACATGTGGGGCGGTTGGGAAGATAATAAAGAATCCGTCCGGCAGAAGGCCGCCGATATGTTCAGTGTTTCAAAAGAAACCATCGCCTTGATCCATAATACCACAGAGGGAATGAACCTGATCGCTTCCAGTATGGATTTTAAAGAAGGAGAGGAGGTGCTTTTGAGCAATCACGAGCATACCAGTGCCCGCATCCCCTGGAAATACTGGCAGGAAGAAAAAGGCGTGGTTTTAAAAACGGTAGATATTCCCCTGGTACCCAAAAGCAAGGATGAGGTAGTCGATTGCTTCCGAAAAGCCATCACGCCTAAAACCAGAGCCATTTCTATCGTACACGTGACCAATACGAACGGTATGATCCTGCCGGTGAAAGAAATTTCGGATATGGCGCATGAAAATGGCATCCTGGTGGCCGTGGACGGAGCACAGTCTATGGGGATGTTCCAAATCAACATGGACGAACTAGGCTGCGATTTTTTCACCTCTTCCAGCCACAAGTGGATCTTTTCCCCCAAAGGTATGGGTATATTTTACGCACGTGAAGCATCCCAAAAATATTTGAAGCAACTCATCGTCTGCCGGGGCTATCAAAACCAAACGATCCGCCGTTTTGAAAATTACAATACCCGAAACCTGCCTGAATTATTGGGCCTGGGGGTTGCATTGGATTACCGGAACCTGATAGGGGAGGAGCGCATCGAAAAGCGGGTTTATGAATTGAAAAAATATTTTCGGGAAAAACTGGCCGGAGATGACCGTTTTGTTTTTAAAACTCCTGAGTCAGATGACCTCTCAGCTGGTATCCAAACGGTAGAAGTGGTCGGACAGTCTTCTGGCTCTGTCAAAAGAAAATTAACAGAGCAATACAATATCGACTGCCGCCCGATGAGCTCGCATGGACTGAATGGCTTACGCATTTCCCTGGCTATTTTTACCACTAAGGCTGATGTGGATTATTTGGTGGAGGCTTTGAAAAAAATAACTGGTTAAGATATACTATTCGCCTGCGCTCGTCCCCGACCCCTATAGGGGAGTCCACCCGCATTCAAATATAAGCGGGCGTGCCTCCCTATAGGGAATTAAAGGGCGCGGGCTGGGGAATTTGAGAAGATAGTCTGGAATATTACACTTCATCTTATCAATACCGTTCCTCCAAATTGTTCAAATTACCCTCATACGCCTGTAGAATATTATTTTCCAAAGCGTTCAGCAATTTTATTTTTCTGTAATAATCACCAAAGATGATCTTAAAAATACCCCCTTCTTCTTCTGGTGTCTTAAATAGGTTTTTGATCAATTCCATGTTCTCGCTTGCCTCGGCTTTCAGGTAATCCTGGAACTTATAAAGGCTGAATAACATATAGGAGGTTTCAAAATCAACCAGGTGTAAAACTTCCAAAGCCTGGGCATTTCCCCAAGCGATATCAGAAAGCCCCGGCATATTGAAGTTGACATTCATGTCTCCTCTCCATTCATAAAGAGAATCATTGATCGGTGTCTTTTTTTCAGGAATAAAAAACTCAGGGAAAGAGTCGATAATGGTATTCATTTCCTTTTCTGTAGCCCAAATGGTGGTATCTGCCTGTAGAAGAGGCTTTATACTTTCCATAGCCTTCACCTGTTTTCTGAGATATTCAGCATGCGTTTCGAGAATGCCTTTATTCTGCTCTATTTCGAGTTGAATTTGATTGATGACCTTCGATAGTCGGGCCTTATCATTTCTTTTTTCCTGATAATCAGTTAAAAAAAATGCAAGCAGCACGCCCACACAAGTGCCTACAAATGCAAAAAAATGGTTCATCCAGTGGATGCCGGAGAAAAGAGATCGTAACTTCTTCATAAAGGATTGTCGGTCATTATTTGATGTAAGGCACTTAGAAAAGTGTAAGCTTAATCCTCCCAGCGCAGCGGGGAGGATTAAGCTTACACTTTTCTAGGGCCTTACGTTCTTTCAAATTAACCATCTTTTGAAAAAAATGTGGATATTTTCTATCAATTGGGAGCTTAAATAGATGATTGTATAGCCAATTAGCAGGATTTTCACTCAATCTAATCGTCCTTCTTCTGACGCTTACTGTCAGGATTCGCTGTTTGGCTTTTCTAAGAAGAGAAGCTTACTAATCCCTTCATTTTATTTCGGGCTTAGTAATCTTCATTTTGTCTTTCCTTCACCCTTCGACCCTCGTCCTTCTAATTCGCTCCGTGCATCAAATCATCCACAATTTTAGCCGACATCATACACAAGGGAATCCCCCCGCCGGGATGTACGCTCCCTCCACAAAAATATAAGCCCTTCATTTTATTCGAAAAATTTGCATGGCGCATAAACGCGGCCATGCGATTGTTGGAGCTCGTGCCATATAAGGCGCCGAGATGTGAGGAAGTTTTTCGTTGGATGGTTCTTGGGTCCAGAATGGCTTCGCATGCTATCAAAGACTCCAGGTCTGTATTTAGAATTCGACTGACCTTTTGAATGATATTTGCTCTGGCTGTTTTGATCAGCTTGTCCCAGTCTTGTCCTGCATCAAAAGGGGCATTGATCATGGTGAACCAGTTTTCGCAGCCCTCAGGAGCATCTTCGGGAGAGTATTTGGAAGAAATATTGATGTATACCGTAGGATCATCTGAGATCTGGCCGGCCTCCAACAGGGAAAATTCCTCTTGGTAGTTAT
>JAUIKE010000031.1 GCA_030430845.1 Bacteroidia bacterium
TTTATTAAATCAGGATAAACATAAACAAAAAAGGAGATTTACAGGGATGTTGGGCTAAAATATTGTTTACCTTTATTTTCCTAACATAACCTATTAAAGTTAACTTTCAAATCGCTTTTTTAATCATGAAGTTAAAAGACCTCAAGCAGTATCTTTGCATACTAACATTTTGTTCGGCCCTGGTTTATAGTCCGAACTTACACGCCCAGGATGCTAAACCTCCAATGCCTGATAAGCAGGAAAAATCCGATTCTACTTCCAAGAAAAAAGACAAGGATGCCATGAAATCCTTTTCCGAATTAATCGGCAAGGACGCTCAATCTACGATGGGACTCTTTAATGTCCATTTGAAAGATGATAAGTATTATTTTGAGATCCCCGACGATATTTTTGGAAGAGATATCTTGGCTGTTACACGGGTAGCGAAGGCACCGACCGGAGCGGGCTACGGCGGCGAGCAGTCAGATGAACAAGTGATCCGTTTTGAGCGAGGCCCTAAGAAAAATGTATTTATCCGGGTTGTCAGCTATGTGAATGTCACGCCGGATACCATCACGCCGCTCTATCAGGCGGTACAGAATTCTAACTTACATCCAATTGCGGCGGCTTTTGAAATCCAGAGTATTCGAAAGGATACCTCTGTAGTCATTGACGTGACGAAATTCTTTGAAGATGATAACCAGGCCTTTAGCCTGAGTCCTTTTGAGAAACAGTTCTATAAGTTGAGAGCGCTGCAAAAAGATCGCTCTTACATTAAAGAGATTAAGTCATTCCCTATTAATGTGGAGGTACGCTCCGTTAAAACTTTTAGTGTCGCACCTCCTTCCATAGGCCCTGCAGCCAGTCGTGCACCAGGGGTTAACTTGAGGGCAGGTACAAGCTCGGGTTATGTGACACTAGAGCTGAACACGTCCATGATTTTACTGCCCGAAGAACCTATGAAAAGGCGGCTGTTCGATCCGCGGGTAGGGATCTTCGCCAATAGCTACACTATTTTTGATGAAGGGCGTCAAAGGTCCGAGCAGGAAATTTTCACAGTTCGCTGGCGCCTGGAACCGAAAAACGAAGCGGATGCCCGCCGTCAACGCAATGGAGAGTTGATCGAGCCTAAGAAGCCGATTGTCTTTTACATCGACCCGGCCACTCCTCAAAGATGGGTGGATTTCCTCAAGCAAGGTGTAGAAGACTGGCAACCGGCTTTTGAACAGGCCGGCTGGAGAAATGCTATTCAGGCGAAAGACTGGCCGGTAGAAGATACCACCATGAGCCTGGAGGATGCCCGCTTTTCTGTCATCCGTTACTTTGCCTCCAGCGTTCAAAATGCCTATGGACCGAATGTGCATGACCCTCGCTCCGGAGAGATCCTGGAAAGCCATATCGGCTGGTATCATAACATCCAGCAATTATTGAAAAACTGGTATACCATCCAAACGGCAGCGGTTGACGAGCGTGCCCGTAACAACAAATTTGACGAAGAACTGATGGGGCAACTGGTACGTTTTGTAGCTGCGCATGAAGTCGGCCATACCTTGGGCCTTCGCCACAATTTCGGCGCCAGCCACGCCACCCCCGTTGAAAAATTGCGCGATCCGGCATTTTGTCGGGAAAATGGACATACTTCTTCCATTATGGATTACGCGCGCTTCAATTATGTAGCCCAGCCTGGCGACGGCGTGGCAGCCGAGCATCTATTTCCCAGAGTCGGGGATTATGACCGCTGGGCCATCGAATGGAACTACAAACCCATTTACAATACTTCCGATGAATATGAAGATAAAAAGATCCTCAACCAGTGGTATAAAGATAAAGCGGAAGACAATCCTCGTTTGCATTTCCTGACAGAGATCAGCCCATATGATCCACGTGCTCAGAGCGAGGACATTGGAGACAATGCCGTGAAAGCTTCTGAATATGGCATTAAAAACCTTCAGTACATCATTCCTCAATTGCTGGACTGGACCGAGGAAGAAGCAGCGTATTATGGTATGGCCAACGAACTGTATAACAGCGCCGTGGGACAGTACCGTCGTTATTTGGGGCATGTGACCAAATGGATCGGAGGAGTGTATGAAACACCCAAGACCTACGATCAGGAAGGAGTAGTATACCAACCCGCTCCAAAAGATCGCCAAAAAGAAGCGATTAACTTTCTGAATACCTACCTCTTCCAGACACCGGATTGGCTGGTAAACCAGGAGATCCTGAGCCGTGTTCGTCCCGATGGCGGCGTGGCCGCAATAGGAGGTTTGCAGGAACGAACCCTCAACAGCCTGCTGAGTGCCGGTCGCATGATCCGGATGATGGAAAATACGGTTGTCGATCCTAATAATTACGGAATTCAGGAAATGCACGATGATTTGTATCGCAGCATCTGGACGGAATTGAGGGCCAACCAGGCCGTGGATGTACATCGCCGGAACCTTCAGAAGATGCATGTTGAAAAACTCATTGCTAATCTGGAACCGGAAATATCTCCTTCTTTCTCCTTTTCAGGCAATGGTTTTCGGGTAGTCAACGGCCCATCTATGGACCCCGTGAAAACGGATATCGTATCGGTTACCCGTGGTGCACTGAAGGAACTGCATAGTGATTTGAAAAAAGGCGCCAAGCGGACAACGGATAAAATGACTCGTTATCATTACGAGGATTGTTTGAAGCGGATCGAGAAGGCCTTAAAGGTGGAAGATTAATGTTTAAGAGTGATCCGCCGCCGGCGGATCACTCTTAAATTATCCCTGGATGCCAGGAACCAAAAATATTTTTTAGCGTATACTTTTTCGCCTGCTTTTTACTCAGTTTTTTCGACCATTTCACCCTTCCTTCCAGTTTTTCTGCCGGAGCCCACTCTGCATAATTGGCCGTTTGTTGATTGCTTTCTTTACCCCACTCGTCCCATCCCTCAGCCCGGATGTGATCGCCGTATTCGCAGGAGATGAAGGCGGTACGTGCATGAGCGCGCCAGGGCCGGCCCAGGTAAACCTTGTTTACCTTCTCATCGGCGGTTAAGCGGCAATGTAAAAAAACGAATCCGTAGGCTTGTCTGGGTGTTGTAGAGGCAGCCGTTATGAAAGAATTGCTGAGCGAGCGGAGTTCACAGTTGTCAAAAACAGCTGTTGCATTCCCGAAAATGAAGTCGGTCGTTCCTTCCAGGTAACAATCCTTAAAATACTGCCGACTGTTCTCTCCGGTACAATAGAGCGTATCCTGATTCCCCAGGATGCTACAATTTTCAATGACGACCCGGTCTCCGCTGACCGTCAGCGCAATGGCCTGACCAACCGGCCCGGCCGTGTTTTGGATGGTGAGATTTTTGAGGGTCACATCATTGGCTTCTACCCAAAGGGTGTGGGTGTGAAAAGTGCTGTTGCGACCCTTATTTATTTTTTTGAAATGATCATCCCAACTGATGATGGTCTCTTCCCGGCTTTCTCCAATTAGGGTCAAATTAGTATTCCAGGAATAGACTCTGACTTTTTCCTGGTATACGCCTTTTTTGATAAAAATAGTGATGGCCTGGTCGGGAAAGGATTTGGTATCGTCAAGGGCAGTTTGAATGGAGGTATAGTCTCCACTGCCGTCTGCTGCTACGGTGATGTGGGTTTCGTATTGGGAAAAAATGAGGTTAGGAAATACGAAAAGTGATAGTAGTATTGGTAAGGTGATGTTGGTTTTCATTTTGATTTTTTTTGGCCGCAGATAAACACTACCTCTAAAACGTATTCAACCAATTCAATAGGCGATCCATCCAGCGGTCTTCAGTCGTTTTGTTGTACATACCAAAACCATGGCCCCCGGCCGTATAAATATGCATTTCGGCCGGCACTTTATTTTTAACACAGGCTTCATAATACAACAGACTATTCTGGACCGGCACCCCGCCATCATCTGAGGCATGAACCAGAAACACGCGCGGTGTTTGTTCACTTATCTGGTGGTGAATGGAAAAACGCTTTATTTGCGGAGTAGAAGCTTGAGACCCCAATAAATTGGTCCTGGAACCTTCATGCGTATAAGGATCTTCCATGGTAATGACCGGATAAAGTAAAATGGAAAAGTCAGGTCGGACACTTGGCTGGGCCTCATTTTTTACATAATTATAGTTGAAAAAATTGGAAGCCGTAGCTGCCAGATGCCCGCCGGCTGAAAAGCCCATAATGCCTATGCTTACCTCCGATTGCTGTTGGCCTCCGGCTGCTCGAAGGTAGTTTTTAGCTACCTGCAAAGCCTGCTGAGCATCCTGTAGTGGAGCAACAGCCTTATCTTTATTGCTCTTGTCATTTGGGGTGCGGTATTTTAAAACAAAGGCATGATAGCCTTCTTTCTGCAAGGCTCTACCCACTAAAAAACCTTCTTTATCAATGGCCACCCCTCTGTAGCCACCACCCGGACAAATAATGATGGCTTTATTTTTAGGATTCAAGGGACGATAATAGGTAAGGGTAGGAGTAGAGGTGTTGGAAATGAATCGGCCTCCGCTGGATCGTTGATCGACTCTTTCCTTAAGCGGTTGAAGACTATTGGGAATCGGGCCAGGGTATAAGGACAGCTGGAGGCTGTCTGACTGCTCCGATTGCCCGGATAGCGAATAAGTTAGTATTATGAATAAGCCAATTAATATTTGTTTCATTAATTCTTAATAAATTTCTGCCGATAACGTTCGTTTTCCAACTCAAGACTGATGATATATACTCCTTTTTCCAACTTATTTACAGGTATACTTTTTAAAGTTTGCCGGATCCTTTCTTCACGAAGTACTTGCCCTTTTAGGTCAAATATCTTTAACAAACCACCTGTTGAAGCAGGATCGGGCCAGGAAATGTATAGCCTGTCTTTTGCCGGATTGGGAAAAATGGACAACTGTTTGTATGGAAAAACCGACTCTTCTGTGGTTGGCGTAGTGGTTTCTGCTTTGAGCTTTCTGATCTTTCCGTCGGCTTTTGTGAGAAAGTAAATTTCCCCTTCCCGGTCGATGCCGAAACGAAGGTCGACACGATCGCCTGGTACGAGCTTAAGAAGGCTGGTACCTCTTCCGCTTTCATCCAGAAAATGCAATTGTTTGATTTCTGCCTGAGATCCCAGCTGAAGTTCTTCCACCGGTACATGGAAAACCCGGCCGGAGGGAATATCTCCGAAAATGTAATGGCCATATAGATCGGGGAATAATTTCCCTCGATAAACATAACCACCCACGATGGCCAGTCCTTCATCGTGATCGAATTGGGCGACAGGATAAGTGAAACCCAATGCATCGTCATTTTCGGGCAGAGGGTAGACATAATCTCTACCTTTTGACCGATCATACAAAAAGGTGCCTTCTCGCTGTCCCCAGCCGTAATTGGCACCCGGGAGCCCGATATTCACTTCTTCCAGGTTTTTTTCACCGATATCGCCGATCAACATCAAGTGTTCCCCTTCTGTATCCCAACTGATCCGATGCGGGTTGCGGAATCCATAACAGTATATTTCTCCTAAAACACCTTCCTCTTCAACAAAGGGGTTATTATCAGGAATCCCGTATTGGCCATTCGGGCTATTGCTCCCAAGCGGGTCGATCCTAAAGATGGTTCCGAGATAGGATGCTTTGTTCTGAAGGTTTTCTTCCTGAAAATTAAGGGAAGAGCCCCCGTCACCCAGGCAAACGTATAGCAGTCCGTAGTCAGGATCTTCAAGCTTTGCATTTGGGTTGAATTGTATATCCTGGATGCCGTGTAAAACAAAGGGGTAATCAACCCGGAGTAATTCTCTGGAACTACCTGAAAAAACATTGGCAGCGGGATCTTCAACCGTCCATTCCGTAAGCACCCATTGCATGCTCATATTACCGCCGGCAGGGGTGGTGTAGTCAGGCAGTTGGCTATTAGGCGATTCCGAATGAGAGGTATAAAGTTTACCATTTTCTTCAAATCCAGGGTGAAAGGCAAAGGCGCCGAAGCCAGTGCCTTTCCCTGGCTCATGTATGAAACTGTTAGCATATTCCTTAATGGCCAGAAAAAGGTGGTGTTCTGTTCCGTCAATAGCCCACAGGTAGCCGTTTAGATCGATGATGAAGTGCCGTCCGCTTTCGTCGGGTACTTCTCTGAGCATGTTGATCCTTGCTTTGGGTTCTACGTTATGGCTGGCCTGTATCGTCGCCACCTCTTCCAGTTCGTACAATAATCCAGACGGCCGGATTTTTTCAGGAATGGGGTTATTTGTTTGAGCTTCCAGGTTTACCCTGGCAAAAGCCAATACAATCAGTATATAAAAAAGTGGTTTGATCATTCTTGGTTTTGATTCATCATTTCATACTCGATGCTGGCTAAAATGAAGGGGCCGGTTGCCTTTGGATCATTACTTCTGACTACCTCATTCACATAGTATTCATACGAACCGTCCCGGTAAGGATTCCCACCCAAGCCGGCTACTGCACAGCATTTGTGTATGTGTACTTCGCCATCATCTGTTACTTCTACCAGGTTGTCAATCAGTCCGTTAAAGGCTTTTTCTCCTGCCTGCTTAAAGGATTCTTCCAGGTATCCCTTACGGACTCCCTTTAAAAATGCATAGGAAAACATGCAGGAAACCGTGGCTTCCAGATAATTCCCTTCTTCACCGCCCATATCCATGACTTGGTACCATAGGCCGGTTTCGGCATCCTGGTATTTGACCACGGCCGTTGAGAGCCTTTGAAGAATATTGATTAGTTCTTGTCTTTGCGGGTGGTCTTCAGGAAAATAGTCGAGTACATCCACAATCCCCATAGCATACCAGCCCAGGGATCTACCCCAGAAGTGAGGAGAAAGGCCCGTTTCTTTATCGGCCCATCTTTGAACATGACTTTCATCCCAGCCGTGGTACAATAGCCCGGTGGCTTCATCGCGACCAAATTTTTCCATGGTAATAAATTGGTTAGCGATATCGTCAAAGGCTTCGGTTTCATTGTTTTCCATGGCATACTGAGCATAATAGGGAGATCCCATGTACAAACCATCCAGCCACATCTGCCAGGGATATCTCAGTTTATGCCAGAAGCCGCCCTGATTATTGCGTGGCTGCCATTCCAGTTGGGTGCGTAAGGTTTCCATGGCGGTTTTATACCGTTGGTCCTTCGTCTCTTTATAAAGTGGGAACAAAATTTTACCCGGATTGATGTGATCAATGTTGAATTCATCAATATGATAGTTTAGGATTTCTCCTTCTTCATTGATCATGTCATCTGCATACCCCTTGGCATAAGCGTAATAACGTTTGTCGCCTGTTTGCTCCCATAGCTTAAGAAAAGACAGGGATACAAGCCCGTGTGTATAGCTCCATTTTGGAGTCTCTCGACCTTCTAACTGCCAGGCACGTTCATTTCGCTTCATTATAGATTGCGCCAAGCGTTCTCCCCAGACCTGGTCTTCCTCAATGGGCGTACTTACTTTAATGGCTTCTTCTTCCTTACCTGTATTGTTTTCAGCACATTGTGTCAAAAACAGCAGCAACAGCATCCCAATGAAAATCAAACCTGTACTCCTCATTGCTGTAGCAGATATTTTCCAATTTTTTTTCATGATATACACGTTAAATATTGTTTTATGTTTACAAAAGGCAAACGGTAAGGGGTTATGTGAAAAGGCCGAAGGACTTTTTACACAACCCCTTCCTTATTTGGTATCTAGTTGAACCAAAACAGGCTGATTGAGCTCTTTTACGGTTTGTTCCAGATATTCAATAAAAGCATCCTTAGAGGTGATTCCACCCGGTTCCTGCTCCCAGGCAGCCGTAAAGTAATAATCCAGTGTTTTATACTTTGGTTTCAGAACAACTATATGACTGAATTCATCGTCCGTCATTTCAATCAGATCACTGTTTTTAAAGAAAACGGCCATACCTAATTGGTCATCAGCCAGGCTTTGACGGCCGTAAGTGGCCAGGTAGCCCCATCCGGAAACTCCTTTCTGTGCATTGGTGATTACTTCTGAATTCTCCAATTTTACGATACCGGTACAAAGATTTGGTACATTCTCATCCGTTGTCACTTGATGATGTGTGAGGCGACTTCCGGCATTGATGCTGAGTTCAGAAATCAACTCCAGTTTTTGGTCATTAATAGCCCAGCCATAATAGTAAGTTTTGATCGTGGATTGCAGGTCACCATTATAAAGAACAAGCGATTCCAGCGAGTCCGTTACCGCTACGCGCTCTGCTTTTCCTTCTACCCACATAGCAATCGACCCAATGCCCAAGGAATTACCTACTTTGAGGACATCCATTCCCCAGTCGGCTGGTTCGTGATAGGAGTCGAAGCCATCCTGGCCTACATTCTGGAGGACCATGTCGGTGGTTTTTTTACCAAAAATATCGGTCGCATTTCGCCAATC
Source organism: Bacteroidia bacterium (assembly GCA_030430845.1). Taxonomy (GTDB): domain Bacteria; phylum Bacteroidota; class Bacteroidia; order Chitinophagales; family Saprospiraceae; genus JANQPA01. The sequence goes on from JAUIKE010000031.1 coordinate 8,343, forward strand.
CAGGTAAAAGCGATAGCCTACCTTGTCCGATTCCCAGCCGGGACCTTCATAGCGGATAAACCAGCTGTGGTCGGTATGTTCTTCGGGGACTTTTAGGTGTTGTACGTTTTTAAAGGAGCCACCCAGGTATTCCCGTTCCTTCCACTCGCCATCGATCTTGTGAGATATTTCAGCTTGTGTTCTTTTGGGAAAGTCAGGAGCTTCATCCGTTAGTAGATCAGCTAAGGAGAGTGATTTTTTTTCTTTGGCTTCAAGATTGAGAAGCAGTAATAATTCGTCGGCTGTTCCATCCAGATCTTCATCATTTAATTGATAGGGGATGCTGAAAGCCATTTTTTCTTTTTCAGACAGGTCGGATAGCTGATCGGCTTTAAGCGTCACCAGCACGTCCTTCCTGGCAAAATCAGAGGGATTTTCAATATTCAGTGCGAAATTAGAAGATGAAGGCTCTTGATTAGCGTTTCCGCAAGAAAAGACCATTGTAGCCAAGGCAATGATCGTAAGGAGATTTACTTTGTAATTCATGTCTTTGACAGATAAAGGAGGGGGCTACAGCTTAGACCGTTAAAGTTTGATGATATTCCCCCCACCAAAGGCGGGGGAAATAATCATATTAACTGCTGAGTCTGAAGCCCCTCCAATTGCTATTCAATCAATATAAAACAACCCTATTTTACTTTGATCATCTTTGTAGCAGCAGCTTTTCCTTCTGTTTGAAGGACGAATACATACATGCCTGGTTTCAGGAACTGAGTATTCAGAACGTGCTTTTGGGCACCTGCTGCCATTCTTGCATTCAATACCTTTCCGATCCGTTGACCGTAGAGGTTGAATATTTCTAACTGTACGCGTGATGCTTCTTCCAAATCAAAGCTGATCGTTACATTTTCTCTAAATGGATTCGGAGCCATTTGCAGCTTGATGTCGGCAATGACCTGCTCGTTCGTTGAGGTCGTCAGGTCAGAGAAATCGTCCACGAAGTCAGGATGCCAGTAAGTAGCTCCTATGATCTCTCCGTCATCAGCAGCGGTCCAAAGTGCCTGATTCATTACGGTAAAGTCTCCATTGTCTGGATCGGCAAACATCGGATCCACATCAATCTGGTTGCCTGCTTTGTTAATCGTACCTCCGATATCAAAAATCGGAGCCACATTAAAGAGCACATTATTGATGATGTCAATGCTTTGCTGGCCTGAAGTATTGTTGAACTTCAGCGAGCCTTCATTATTGGAAAGCTGTGTATGGAAAATGGAGTTTTTCATGTCAATATCCAGTGTCGATTCGGCATCGGGCGCATCCGAGTTACCAAAGATCTCCTTGTCATCTGCTATGTCGGTCGACAGGTTGTAGCCGGTATTATGATCATAATAGAATGATTGCGTAATGCCGGCAGGGTAGTGGCGGATCCAGTTGAACTGCTCACCCAGGTTCCAGAAGGTATTGTTTTCAAAAACAAATTCGCTTTCGCCGTAGTAGTTTTTGATGTACAAACCGTGCCCACTACCTGAATCGTAAATAAAGGTGTTTCTTACTACACAGGCCTCCAGGTAAGTTTCGGAGGTTCCTCCATCCGGCGCGTCATCGAATATGTCATCCAGCGTGTTGTGCAGTCGACAACGATTAATATGAACTGACATTCTAGAGCCGACCGTTGGGTCGGTATCAAACAGGTTGGTAGCTCCATTTCCATCCACATCAATACCAATCAGGGTCAGGTCGCCCCCGTTCGCAAGTGTGAATACCGGATTTACGGAAAACTCATTGTAAATGATCGGCATATTGGCCAGACCAGGCAGGGTAGGAATGGTCTCCGCCATAATGACAATCTTCTTGTTTATCTGATAAGACTCAAGTGGTATATAGGATTCCCCATTTTTGAGTACAAGCGTATCACCGGGAACAGCATTCTTAAGGGCATTGGTTAGGTTTTCAAAGCCTGACTCTACAATTGTTCTGGCATTTCCCTGACCTTCGATGGTAAAGCTGACGTTGTATTCCTTCTCGGTACCATCCTCTGCTGTTACTGTGATGGTATTGGTTCCGGGGATGTTGGTGATCTCTCCATCTCCCATCACTGTTGCATTCGGGTCATTCGGAGTGGCAGTAACTGTAACGCTGGACGTTCCAGAAGGAAGTTCTACGCTGTAGCTGGTTACATTAGGTTCAAATGCCGGATCTAAAGTACCTGCACTGACTTCTAATGCGCTCAAATTGGCATCGCTGCTCAATTCCAGGATCGTAGATACTACTTCGCAGTCGCCGTCCAGGGTAACAGAAGCAAACAAATCAGCTACTTCTTGTGCAGAAAAAGCAAAGTCATAAACCGCAATTTCATCCAGGTTACCGTTCACTTTTCTAACACCACTGTGGTAGTTGCCAATCACCAGGGGAAGCCCGGTAGTGGAAATATCTCCTTCTGTTTCGTCCAGTATGCTACCTGCTTTTTCTCCATTGATATAAAGGAAAATGGAATCCTGAGCCAGGTCTCTGACTGCCATGATGTGATTCCATTGATTGGCAGGGAAGTTGCTTTCATCAATAGCTACGCCTAACTGAGTTTTGGTGACATCATCATCCAGTGCAAAGCGCAATTCATTGTCTTTGGTTGCAACGGCATACCATTTACCTTTACCATTTGCCAGGTGTGTACCGTCGTTTTTGTTATCTCCTTTCAATATGAGATTCATCTCTCCTGTGTTGGCGTATGGATCTATTTTTGCCAAAATGGAGATGGAAAAACTTTGAGTGCTATCGAAATCCAAATTCGGATTATCATTTACATAGATTATGGCATCATCCTTAGTCGCCCCTGCGAAATTAAGTGAAGTACCCACTCCACAAGATTCCCAGGTAATTCCATTGGCATTCTGGATATTACCAACGGCTCCTCCATTAGAATCAGCCACTCGAGTACCTTCTCCTTCTTCAAAGCTCCATAGCGCAACCGGGCCCGGAGCCGGAAGTACACCTGTCGGAGTCTCGCCTTGCAAATAAGCCAGTGCGTTGAACAGGGCTATCAGTGATTCATTGGTCAGGTTGTAATAGTTTCTAACTTTAGGAGAAGAGTTGTCATCCGAACCTACTTGCATGTATAGTCTCTGTCCGGCTAATGTAACTCCCGCTCCTGGGTAAGGCTCTACGCCTGCATCCCAATGAGCCATATGTACGGTTCCGTCACCTACTCCTCCTGCATCAGACAGAGTCGCCAGTAGCGTACCGTTGTGGTTCATTTCGAAGGTGTCAGCTCCATATCCGATGTAGTCATAGATCCAGGTCAGGTAGCCTATCTGATCATCCATGTCTTCATTCAGGCCGGTGAAAATCGGGTGATCAACAATCCCCGTATTGGTCACTCTGGCCATGTCAACAGTAGCAGCATCCTGTGCCTCTCTGGCGGCGCTGGTCGTGTTGACCAGTTTCATCCGACTGCTTCTAACCAGGTAGCCGGAGAAAACGATGATCGGAGCTTCTACAGCTGCCCAGGCTTCGGCATCTGTAAAGTCGCCACTGCTGACCCCTCTACCCAGGATTACTACGTCGTAATCGTTCAATGCTTCATAAGAAAATTCAAAATCGGGCTCAACAGTTATGCTACCAGCATTATTATAGGTGACATCTACCTGGTAACCTCTTTTTCTTAACTCTCCGATGATCTGAATTTCTTCGAGGTTGCCGCTTCCGTCCACATCTTTGGTAATGAAAGCGATCTTTCCAAGCGTAGCAGCTCCCTTAACCGGAATCAATTGCCCGTCAGGCGTGTAGCCGGTCATCATTTTTATCAGGTTATGGAAAACCAGGGTAGATTCATCCGTGAAAGCTGTGTAGTTCCTCAATTTTGGAGAAGAGTTATCGTCTGCTCCCATCTGGAAGTAGGCACGCGCTCCTGCCAAGGAAGCCTGAGAACCAGGATATGCATCCACTCCGGCATTCCACAAGGCCATGGCTACATTGCCGTTACTTTCACTTTCGGTCGCCCAGGATGCCAGTAAAGTCGCATTATGGTTCATTGCAAAGGTATCGGCACCATACCGGATGAAGTCATGGAACCAGGTATGGTAAGCGATCTGACCGTCACCGTCAAGATCGACTCCCGTAAAGACAGGGTGATCGGTGATGCTTACATTGGCAACTCTATCCATAGCCACCGTACTTCCATCCTGCACTTCTCTGGTAGCGCCGGTTGTATTCATTAAATCAAGGCGGTTACTTCGCATAATGTAGGCCGAGAATTGAATAACCGGAGTGGTAACAGCTTCCCAGGCATCAATTTCTGAAAAGTCTCCACTACTTATTCCGCGACCGATCATGATCAGGTCATAATTTCCGAGGATATCGAACGAAAATTCAACATCAGGGGTAACGGTGATGCTACCGGGATTGTTATAAGTAACATCCACTGTAAAACCACGGCTTCTCAAGTCATTGATGATGCCTTGCTCTTCGAGGGTATTTTCAGGTGTAACATCTTTAGTCAGGAATAAGATAGAGATCTCATTAGGGTCAAAATCTCCTTTTGCTTCGCCCACACCGGTAAAGGAATCATCGAGGGGAGATTGAGTAGGAGAATACGCACCGGTAGTGTCAATAGCTACCCAGTCAACGAGGCCACCAACGGTATCGCCGGAGCCGTCACCGATTTTCAGGTAGCGGTCACTGGTACTGGCAGTAGAAGAGCCTGAAATAATAGGGGTAGGACTCTCATCTACATAAACGGAATAATTATTGCCGTCAACCACCATCCGATAGATGTGCCATTCGGTTAGGTCAATTTCCGCATTGATCTCAACGCCTGAGCGATCCAGTTCAATGACATTTCCGTCATACCCGAGGCGAAGCTCGTCTCTGGTACCGGCCGCTCCGTTTCTTAACTGAAGGTCAAAAACGCGGTCTAGTCCGAGCTCTGCCCAGTTATCTAAACCTTTTAGACGGGCAACCAGTGTGAACTGGGTGCCGGGATGGTCGTTGCCACCGGCATCGCGGAAATAAAATCGATACATTTTGTTGGCACCGCCGCCGCCGCCGCTTCTTTCAGCATCAGGCTGAATGTAGCGCAAAACTTTATTCCCGGATATATCAGCATCGTCCACAATTTCTTCTACAAAATTATCACCTGGAGTATCCTGGCTAAGGCTAGTAAGGTCGAAGGAAGTCCCTCCTGTTTCGGATGGGAGAATGTCTGCGTCATAACGCATCCAGGATTGGCTCTGCAATCCACCCATTAGACCTACTATTAATAAGGTAAGTAGTGTTATTTGTCTCATACGCTTTTTGATTAAGATTTATAAAATCGCTTGTTAAAATTTATGGTTAGGGGGCTGTATCATAACTCCTTCGTCGTTATTTGACGCCCCATAAAGTTTTTTTAGGAGATGCCCGTACGGGCATCTCCTAAAAAATATTATTGGCTGTCGAAAAGGCCGTAGGTCTTTTTAGACAGCCTCATATTAATACCCTGGATTCTGGTAATTTTCACCATCTTGCATGGCATCGAGCTGACTCTGCGGGATAAATCTCAGAGCATGGTATTCCTGAATATTCGGCGCTGCATCTTTATTAAAGGTGCGAATCCTCTGAACAAGTTTTCCGGTGCGTTTTAAGTCAAAAAATCGCTGAAATTCCGTGGCTAATTCACGGGCGCGTTCGTCCAGTATGAAGTCTATATCCAGGAAGTCTTCTTCTACCAGCATATCATCTTCTTTGCCCTCCACTGCTCTGGCAGAGCGGAGCTCATTGATAAATCCTAAGGCGTTAAAACTATTGCCTTGCATCAATTCAGCTTCAGCGGCGATCAGGTACATTTCGGAAATCCGGAATATAAAAGCATCTCTTTTGCTGAAGGCTGTTGCCAATTGCGGACGAGTAGGATCTTCATACTTCCTGGTAATAGGGAAATAAAACTGGCGGTTGATGACATTATCATTCAGGCTTCCATCCGGCAAGTACATATCATTGATGTCGATGATGATGTATCCTTTGGTTGGATGGATGTAGTACAAGTCATTTTCTGAGAATTTCCCTTTTTCGGATTGCGGCACGGGTCTTTTGGAAAACAAAATGGCTGTATCTCCAATTTCAAACATGGGTTGAGCCCATAATTCCCTATCTACGTTGACTCTTTCTCCATCCACGGTAAGAAAAGGACGCCATTTAGGAATGGCCGCTGGGTTGTTCGCTTTCCAGACGTTTTTAAAAGAGCCGTAAAAGCGCTCATCTACATCTTCCTGGAAAAGATTGATGAAGAATTTGGTAGGTGCCCATCTTTGGAATCCGCGACCGTTTTCAAGGTCCCTGATCATCCCCCAGCTTAAATTCTCATAGCGAATTTCCCACATGACATGTCCTGTATGCCCTCCTTCTCTTTGGATGATACCTGATGTGTTGTACTCATTGCCATTGGGATCGGTAAATCCGGCCCTGGTGAATACGGGATCATCTGAATAGTTGACAGCCCAAATGACTTCTTCGTTTTTAATGTTATCGATACTCCAGATCTGGGACCAGTCGTCGAGTAGTGCGAAATTATAATCATTGATCACTTTTTGGGCATAGCTGGATGCCTCAGCATAATTTTCCATGTAGAGGTGGACTCTGGCCAGCATGGCTTCAGCAGCGGGTTTGGTAGCCCGGCCGTAGTCAGAGGAAGGCTGCTCGTCCGGTAATACGGATGCGGCAAACTCCAGGTCTTCCACGATCTGTGCTCTAAAGGTTTCGATAGGCGTTCGGTTGGCAGTCCGGGTAGCCTCTTCTGAAGGTTCGGTGGCGAAATGAACGCCGCCCCAAATTTCTGAAATCAGCCAAAGATAATGGGCTCTGAGAAAGCTCACTTCGGCTCGTCTTTGTTCTTTTACATCTGCTGATTCGTAGGGTACGTCATCAATTTTGGCTAATACCAGGTTACAGGTATTGAGTGCCTTGTAAAGCTCGCGCCAAATTGCTCCAACCCTTTCCTGCTCTTCATCTGTGGTAAAGGTGGCATAGGTACAAAAGCCCTGCGAACGGTTATCGAGGCCCCATGTATAAAGGTCGGTCCCGACTTCCGTCAAATCCCAGGCATTTTCCTTGCCATACCAGGCCCGCAGAGAAACATAGGCGGAATTGATCAGGGTCTCAAAGGTTTGTTCAGAAGAGACAATAGATTCGGAGTTTTCTCCACTTAGCAACTCTTCCTCTAAAAAATCCTCACATCCGAATAAACCTAACAGGATGATGAAACTTAAAATATATTTTTTCATTGTTGATTCAATATTTTGAATGTACGATGATGGTTTTCTTGTGCTCCTTAAAAAGTGACGTCCAGCCCGACCAGCCACAATCTGGATAATGGCCAGGAGGTACTTCCGTTGCGTTCAGGATCCAGCCCTTCCACCAGGGAAGAATAGATGATATAGGGGTTCCTGGCACTGGTATAAATTCTGGCCTTGGAAATAGGTGTATTCCCAACTAAGGATTGCGGCAGGTTATAACCCAAAGTGATATTCTTAATTTTGATATAAGAATTCTCTCTATACTGAAGCGTCGATTCATACGGCAGTTCTGCCCTGGAAGCGTCCAGCCTTGGATAATCATTGGTTGGATTCAGTGGAGTCCAGTAATCAAAAGCTAGCTGATTGTCATACATTCTCGGATCAAAGCCGTAGGCACCTGCATTGACCAGTTGCCCCCATCGGGCATAAATGTTAATGGTCAGGTCAAATCCAAATACATTAAAGGTGTTGATGAAACTACCTACCCAATCAGGTCTTGGCGTTCCTAATACGACCCGGTCATCAAAGTCGATCACGCCATTACCATCAATATCTTCCACCTTAATCTCGCCTGGAGCGGTAAAGGTGGGCTGGTCTTCTTCACCATATTGCCAGATCCCGATTTTTTTGAAATCATAAATAACACTGATGGGATGCCCGACAAACCAGAGGTTACCCTCGTCTTCCGTAAGGCCGCTGGTCAGCTCCACAATCTCTTCCCGGTTGGTTGAGAAAGAAACTACCGAGTTCCATTTGAATTTTTCAGTATTGACGTTGAAACTTTGCAGGTATACTTCAAATCCCCATGATTTCGTTTTTCCGGCATTCACAAATACATTGTCAAAGCCCGCCGTTGGGGGTAGTTGATCCTGTAGCAATAAGCGGTCCGTCTGAGCCCGAAAGAAATCAATAGAGCCCGACACGCGGTTGTTGATGATACCAAAGTCCATACCTACATTGACCTGCTGCGTTCTTTCCCACTGCAAGCCTATACTCGCGAGCGCTACCGGCCGAAATCCAAAGGCAGGAGTCTCGCCGCCTGGTTCTCCAAACTCATAATACAATGGGTTGGAGTTAAGGGAAGCAGCCGTAGAGTAGGGAGAAATAGAGGCATTCCCGGTTGATCCGTATCCAACTCTGATCTTAAGGTCTGAAAGGAAATCTACATCGCGCAGGAAGGATTCATCCTTTGCTCTCCAGGCAAAGCTGGCAGCAGGGAAGAAATCCCATTTGTCTCCGGCACTCAATTGGGAAGCTCCATCATAACGTCCGGAGAAACTGAAAATGTATTTATTGTCAATAGTGTAATTTACCCTTCCCAAAAGCGAAACCAGTGCCGTTTCTCTCAGATTACTCTCCGTTGTTTGGTTGAGGTTGGTGGATAAATTGTACCAGAGGGAACGGTCGAATTGCTGCTCCTGCCCGTCAATGCCGTAAAACTCCCGTCTGTCGTACTGCACCTCATGTACAAGCGTAGCCGATAAGCGGTGAGCGCCAAATTCGTTGTAATAGCTCAGGATGTTATTCCATAAATACCCATAGTTATCAGTTCTGTCAACCCCGGAAACGGTCATTCCTTCCGTAGGCACCTTCTGAGGATACATGAATCCAATACGTGAATTCGACATGTCATAGTTGAAGTTAGTGCGGAAGGTGAAATTCTTGAGGAAAGACAGCTCTCCATAAAAGGTTGTGAATAATCGAGTGCTCCTTTCTTCTCTCACATCATCCAGCTGTGCCAAAGGACTCTTCCTTGGGTTGGCAAAGTTGGGTTGATAGATATAATTGCCCAGACTGTCATAAGCCTCCACAATGGGAGAGTTTATCACTGCATCCGTGAACCTGGGGCCGTTGCCGTCTCTTTGGCGGTAGGAAAAAACAGTAGACGTACCAACCTTCAAAAGGTCGTTCAGCTTACCGTCCAGGTTTAGACGGAAGGTGTAGCGCTCAAATTCATCCTGGATGACGACGCCGTCTTCCCGGAAATAGTTCAGAGAAGTATTGTATTGAATTTTTTCAGAACCGCCCTCAAAACCTAGGTAGTAGTTGTCCTGGCTACCGGGCTTTGATACCAGGTCCTGCCAGTCTGTCTCTGTACCTTCCTGAACCCCGCGGACTTCATCACCCAAAAATACATTCTGAATATTGGGCTCCGTTTCCCAGTCGTTTATGTCTCTTCTTGCATCTGTTTTAGCAATGATATAGCCTTCCCGGTCAAATACCGGAACTTTAGAAAAGGCTTCTGAAAATCCATGATAAGCATTGAAGCTGATCCGGGAGGTACCTTCTACCCCTCTTTTTGTAGTGATCAGGATAACTCCGTTAGCTCCTCTGGAACCATAAACAGCCGTAGAAGAAGCATCTTTAAGGATCTCAATCGATTCGATGTCTTCCGGAGGAATGTCGATGTTGTCACCGTAAGGAACACCATCCACCAATACAAGCGGCGCATTGGTAGCCCTGAGCGACCGCTGGCCTCTGACGAGAATGTCGATATCCGCACCTGCCCGGCCGTTATCTCGAGTGATATCCACTCCCGGAATCCTTCCTTGGAGGGCTTCAAATACGTTGACGGATTTTACATCTGTGAGTGCTTCATCTCTGACCGAGATGATTGAGCCTGTTACATCGCTCTTTCGCATGGTACCGTAACCCACCACAACCACTTCATCAAACAGGTTGGTCCTGCTCACAAGTGTTACATTCATGGTGGCGGCATTGCCGACTGCTAGTTCTTTGGTGTCAAATCCGATGTAGGAAAACTGGAGTGTGTCACCCGGAGAAGCTTCAATGGAATAGCTTCCATCATATTCCGTAATCGTACCCTGATCCGTATTTTTTACCAAAATATTGACGCCAATCAGGGGTTCTCCGTCTTCGCTGGTCACCAAACCCGTAATCGTTTGTGCCTGCACAAAAGCAGTCTGGATAGTAAAAAACAGCAAAATGAAAAAACCAATTAGTTTTTTGTCAAATAGGTTGATCATAGATAATTGTTCTTTGTTTGTTTTAGCTGGCCGAAGTTTATTCCTACCAAATTTCAGGAATACTGTTAAGTTTTACTTAAAAAAGCTATCAGCAAAAATCAACAAATACCATGCAGGAATTAACATGACCCAAATTTTTTCAATTTTCCGTCACTTCAGCGAATTAATATTTTGCGACTAGCCACTGCTTGCTTATTTACTATCGAAATCAGATAGTAAGCCGCTTCCAGGGTCTCACACGGCACTTGAATCTGATGCTGATTGCCTGGAATTTCCTTGATTTGCTGTCGATAAACAGTACGTCCCAATAGATCTGTGACTTTTAATTCAAATTCATCGATACTTGGATGAGAAAAATTGACTGTAATCCAATCACGGGCGGGATTGGGGAATACCTTGAATCCTTCAAGTTCCAAGGTCTCTGTAGCGGAGCTTGTGGTGAGCTCGTCAAAATGTACGACTAAGGTTCCTATAGCGTACCCACCTTCTGTGTCTACCAATTCATATAAGACGGTATCTGGTTGGTCCCGGTTTGAGGGGGCAATGTAGCGAAGGATGTTATCTCGAATCAGAACAGCTCCCTTGATATCATTAATAATGGTTGCAATTCTGAGGTCATCTCCGTCCTCATCATAATCGTTCAGTGTCAGATTCAATTCAAAAGAACGGTCTCCCTTTTCTAAAACTACGGTATCGGGTACGGCCACCGGGGCATGGTTAGAGGGATTGTTAAAAGGCCCTGCTTCGTTCATGACATGAGCGGGAATTAAGCTTGCATCCATGGCCTCATAGGTATAGAAGTCGGCCGGAACAAAGGCATCGCCAGAGGTGTTTTTATTGCCACTCGAAAAGTCATAAATGTTGCCCATGGCTACCAGTTCGGGGTCCTTTTCTCCCAGACCGAAATCCTCGAGCCCATGCGGATTATTGGCATTGCGGTAATAATTGTTTTCTACCACCACATCAGATTCGATTCGGGCCAGCGTGCAGTAAGAGTCAATATTTTCGAAGTAATTGTTGTACATATGAACACTGCCGTAGCGAATTCGGGGAAGGCGCTGATTGAGACCTTTTTCCAATGTGCCGTCAAACCAACAGTGATGAAAGGTCGAATTTAAATGGTCCCGGTCTCTGACATTATCGTCACTTGAGCCGATTAACGAGACTTTGTTGTGATCGGAAAAACGAGTGTAAGAGACGGTTACAAAATCACCAATTTCATTGTCATTGTTGCTTCTGATATCCAGTAGCCCGTCGGCGCTGGCAGCTAGCCAGCAGTGATCCACCCAGACATTTTTGCCGGCAATGGTAATGGCGTCGGTACTGTGGGTTTTCCCATCCCAGTCGCCGTCGTAGGAGTCACGGATGATCAAGTTCTGAACAATCACATTATCTCCCACAATATCCAAACCTCCGTATCGCAGCATGGCATTGTGGGTAATACCCATGATGGTTTTATTGCTTCTTACCTTGACTCTTTCGTATAAGTTGAGTTCAATCGTATCACGGACTCGGATGATCAGGGGAGCGGTAGAAGAGGCATAAGCGACAAATTGAGCACGGGTGCTGGGCGTTACCGTTTGGCCGCCCTCTCCTCCGGTGGTGCCGGTTTGGACATCCGCCCAGCCAGCCGTGACCGATTGGCTGTTTGCGTACAAGCAGAGGCCCAGCGCTAAAATGAAGGTGCTTAGTAATTTTTGTTTCATAACATTAAGTGAGTTGAATGAGGGTGAAAAATCCTGTTGTTCGTTGTTCGTTGCTCGTTTAATCACGAGCAACGAGCAACGAGCAACGAGCAACGAATAACGAATAACGAACAACGAAATAATTGAAAATCAATTCCTTATGAACTGCTTCAAAAAATCGGGATGATTCATACTTCTTAATTGCTGAATCTAAACCAGTCTATATCAGTGTATCCACCATCGTTGATGTGCGTGTCGCGAATGGAAAACAGCCCTAATTTGGCTCCGATCCATTTGCCTTCCCGGGCCTTAAAGGCAGGGCCGGCATCCATAAACTGTTTGTTATCTGTGCTATAGCTGAACCGGCATTGCCCACCTGCTGCTACGCTTAGCCGCAGGTAAACCGTATTTTGGTTGATAGGCGTTTTGCTTAGTTCTTTTTCGGGGGTACCTTTTTCAGCATCCGGGCATTCTGCCACTCTCAAAAAAAGTTGATCCCCTTCTCGTTTGAGCGAAACATAGGCATAATCCCGCCCCATGACGATCAGGCCGACTTCTTCGCTGTCATTTTGATGGTGAAAAGTGAGTTTGGTGGTGGTGGTGAAGGATTCTGCGGGCATTTTCTGTAGCAGCAAATTGGAAACATCCCAGAGGTTCTTTGTATTGGAGTCAAGTATAACCGGATTCATTCGAAGAAAACCCAGATTGGTGGGGAATATCCACAGCGGTTGCGGATTGCCATGCCATTGCCATTGCAAGCCGAGCTTGGGTTCGTTGAATTCGTCAGAAGTTTGTGGTACCTGGATGGGATGCGTGGCACCCACATCCGGTTTTTTCCATTTCATAACCGGTTCGCCTTTGCCATCTCCGTCCTTGTCTTGCCCCATAACGATCCAGTCGTCCTTCCAAAAGGCGGGTTGCATGTGTACGATGCGTCCGTAAGGTTGCTTTTCCTGAAAGTGGATAAACCAGTTTTCGCCGTTTTTTAATTCGACTAGCGCTCCCTGATGGGGCCCGTTGATGTCGGTACCACCTTGAGCTAATACGATTCGGTCTTCATAAGGGCCGTAAATATTTTTCGAGCGCAAAACGGTCTGCCAGCCTTCTGCGACCCCCCCGCCGGGGGCGAAGATGTAATAATAGCCGTTGCGTTTGTAAAGTTTAGGACCTTCAATGGTCGGATGGTCTTTATGTCCGTCAAAAACGAGTACTCCATCATCCAGCAATCGGGTACCATCCTTACTCATCTTATGAATGACGAGTATGCTCTTATTGGCTGCCCGGCTGCCAGCGAAGGCATGTACCAGGTAAGCATTGCCGTCATCATCCCATAGCGGGCAGGCATCGATCCAGCCTTTGGCAGCTCTGACAAGCACCGGCTTTTCCCAGGCACCCCAGGGGTCCTGTGTGCGGATCATGTAGATCCCAAAATCTGGGTCACCATAATATACATAGTACCAGCCGCCGTAAAAACGGATGGAAGGGGCCCAGATGCCGTTGCCGTGTTGAGGTTGATCAAATGTTTCTTCCGGGATCAAGGTCGGGATGACATGATTAATGATAGTCCAGTTGACCAGGTCTTTGGAGTGCAGAACCGGCAAGCCCGGCGCACAATTAAAACTGGAAGAGACCATAAAGAAGTCATCGCCTACTCTGGTGACATCCGGGTCGGAATAGTCAGCGTGGAGTATAGGGTTTTGATATTGACCGTTTCCAAGATCGGATACGTAGACTTGTGATTTTAAAGGGAGGCTTATCATAAAAGCCAGGCAAAAGAGTGGATACAAAAGCTTCATTTACAATTGGTTTGTGATTCTTTTGAAAGGTATAGAATCACGGGCTTTTGTATTATTCAATATTTAACATTTTGCCTGCTATTTTTTTAGGCATCCCTGTATGACACCTCGCCAGAGTTTCACTCCATTACATTCCAGTCTTTGAAAATGTTTTCTAGAGTATACTTATCGGCAGCCTCTTTACTTAGTTGATGAGTCCAGGCTGCACGCTTGGTGGTATCAGCGCCTGGCCCGGAATTATTGTACTCTGCATAATGGGCCGTCTGTTCGGCATCCGGTTTATTCCAGTTATGCCAGCCTTCGGGTTTGATATGCTTGTCGAGAAAGCAATTGATAAAAACCGTTTGGGCATAATTGCGCCAGGGGCGGCCCAGATAGAAGGAATTGGCAGGTGCATCGCTTGTGATCCGGCAATTGAGAAAAACAAAGCCAAATTCTGTGTTTTCCTCCGTTGAAGCGGCCGTTACATAGCCTCCTTTTTTGCAAAAGATCTCACAGTTGTCAAATACAGCTGTCGACCAGCCGAAAATGAAATCGACCGTTCCTTCGATGTAGCAGTCTTTGTAATATTGACGGCTCCCTCTGCCATGTGGATAAAGGGTGTCCTGAAAACCCAGAAATCGGCAATTTTCAAATTTTACGCGATCTCCGTCTACCCGGACGGCCACCGCCTGCCCAACCGGGCCGCTGGAATTTTCAAAGGTGATGTTGGATGCTTCAAAACCATCGCCGTAGATAAAAAAGGAGGAAGAGCCTGATGTTCCCAGGTTTTCTCCAAACTGATTTTTTTTGCCCGCAAAATCGTCATAGGTAAGGATCGTTTCTTTAACATCCTCTCCGATGAAAGTGATATTGGTTTTGGTAGAGGGGAGTATCAATTTTTCCTTATAAATGCCTTTTTTGATAAAAACCCGGGTTCGATTGCCTCTTAAATGCGGAATGGCATCGATGACATCCTGAACTTTTGTGTAATCGCCGCTGCCGTCCTGAGCCACGACGTAATCATAGGGAGCAAGGGATGTTTCAGATGTATGGAAGGCCATTAAGACTGGACAAAAAACAAGAAACAGGTACATCCATTTTTTCATATTAAAGGTATATGACATGACTGATTTTTATTGAAATTTTTTTCTAAACACGCTCGGAGTACAATTATTTATTTTTTGGAATGCAGAATTAAAACTACTAATAGAATTGAAGCCACATTCAAAGGCAATTTCCGTAACACGGTGGTCAGTAGTTACCAACCTCCTTTGGGCATGGGAAATTCTTTCTTTGATAATATATTGGCTTAAGGTACTGCCAAAAGCTTTTTTGAATATAGAATTGGCATAATCCGGATGCAGTCCGACTGCTTTCCCTATATCCGAAACGGTAATAGGGCTGGAATAATTTTGAGCGATATACAAAGCAATCCTTTCTACCTGGCTCAGCTTATTTATTTGGAGGGGAATATAATCATTCTTTTTTTTGTGCAGATTCCGATTGGCCATCCTGTGTAAACGGGCATGCATTTCCAGTAAGATCACATCGACAGAATCCTCCTTTTTGATATCCTGAATCCAATTTTTTAACAAAAACTCATCATGTGTTGAATATTCTTCAGAAGATTCGATGAGCAGCTCGCCATTAAGAATTCGGTCAACAAAAGAGACCGGAAGCTTCCATTCCAAAAATTGGGAAAAGGGGATGGTACAAACATAATAAGGCGATTTGCCCTGATAGTTGACGATTTGGTGGGAAATCAACCCCCAGAAAATCGTCAGCCTTTGGGTGGGCACGGTGATCCTTTTGTCCTGAAAAAGATAAGTGATGTTTCCTTCCGGGAAATAATTTATTTCAATCTCATTATGCCGGTCTGGTTTTCGCATTAGGCTGGGTACCCACAGTTCGCAAGTTAAACCGTAGGCGTTGAATGCTGTACGTTTTCCATCGAATGTATTTAAGCTCTCGGAATGATACATGTGTTGTCCGGAAAGTAGAGAGTTTATCCAAATAATCGAGTATAAATGTACAATTTTCAAGGATTACCGGTGAATATAAGATCAAAACAAAACGCAAGTATGAAAAAAAATCACTATTGAATTCAAATCCACTTCTCTTAATAAACATGACTCATGCGGCTCAGGAGTTATTAAAAGAGGGGTTGTGTAAAAACTCGTTCCTCATTTTTACCAACCCCTTGATGATTTCAATATGGTACAAATTATTTTTAAATTGACCCCTCCTCTTTATCTCTGACTCGCATAACTCATGTTGGCAGGGGCTAGGGGCGAAGAGCAAGATTCCCAGAAATTGTATTTTCAATGTAAATCATTTTACTTCCATTTTTTTCGTTTATTTATTTTTATTTTCTATTGCTTTCCTTTATTTTTGAAACCATGTAAATTTGATGAACTTATGCTTCCAAACTTACGAAGAGAAAAAATACTTGACTTACTAAAAGAGGATGGCTCAGCCAAGGTGGTAGATTTAGCCCGCATTTTTAAAGTAACAGAGGTAACGATCCGGCAAGACCTCGATAAGCTTGAAAAAAGAGGTTTGATCGTCAAAGAACATGGAGGAGCTTATTTGAAAAATGTGGAGGACCAGGTGCGTAATTTCACCTTAGTGCATCAGGAGAATATGGACAAGAAGGTCTTGATTGCCAAAAAGTGCCTGGAGTTTATCGAAAGTGGCGATACCATTATTCTTGATTCGGGATCCACCACTACAGAGATTGCCAAGCAATTGAAAGGGCTGAAGAACCTGACGGTCATCACCAATGCCCTCAACATAGCATTGCTGCTCGGAGCGGAACCGGGAATTGAGGTGATCGTCACCGGAGGAGAGTTTAAACCTCCAACCCTTTCCTTAACCGGAAAGAAATCCGCCGATTTTTTTAAGGATTTGAATGTACAAAAGCTGTTTTTGGCCACGGCCGGCATTTCCCTCAAATCGGGGCTTACGTATCCTTCTATTAGTGATTTGGTGGTTAAAAAGGCGATGATCGATGCAGCTGATATTACTTATTTAGTGGCAGATAGCACAAAGATGTGGAAAAGTGCCCTGGCCAGCCTTGGAGCCTTATCCTTAATCGACTTCATCATCACAGATCCGGGAATCGAAGAAAAGCATAAGGCCGTTTTTCGGGAACACGAAATCGAGCTGATCATTGCAAATGAATAAACTTAATCAAAACGAAAAACATGACATCTAGCCTGGGGATCATTATTGGTAATCGGGATTTTTTTCCCGATAACTTGGTAGAAAAAGCAAGACTTGAGATCATTGAAGTCTTCGAAAATTTAGGCCTGCACCCAATTTTGTTGAGTCCTCAGGATACTAAACTAGGAGGAGTAGAAACCTACCAAGAGGCTCGTCAATGTGCGGATCTATTCAAAAAGCATCGGGAAGAGATCATGGGCATTCTCGTTTTGCTGCCCAACTTTGGAGATGAAAAAGGCGTGGCGGATACCTTAAAACTGGCTGACTTGAATGTGCCGGTTCTAATACAAGCCTACCCGGATGATCTTCAAAAAATGAATGTGGTGAATCGTCGAGATTCCTGGTGCGGCAAAATTTCGGTTTGCAATAACCTTTATCAATACGGGATCAAATATTCGCTGACTTCTCAGCATGTGGTGTCGCCTTCTGATCCTTCTTTTCAAAAAGACCTCCTCGATTTCGTGGCTGTTTGCCGGGTAGTGAAAGGCCTTCGAAATGTTCGGATCGGTGCCGTAGGTGCTCGCCCGGGAGCCTTTAATACAGTGAGATACAGTGAAAAGATCCTGCAACGACATGGAATTACGGTAACAACTGTAGATCTGTCAGAAATCCTGGGCAAAGCCAACAAATTAAGTGAAGCAGATATTTCCGTCAAAAATCACCTGGAAAAAGTTATGGCCTATGCTCCGCACAGCAATGCCCCGGATGCAGCTATGGTACAAATTGCCAAGCTGGATGTGGTACTCCAGGAATTCATGGAAGAATACCAACTGGACGCAACTGCTATACAATGCTGGACTTCCCTTCAGCAAAACTACGGCTGCAATGTGTGTACCAGCATGAGTATTATGAGTGAAAACATGCTCCCTAGCGCCTGTGAGGTGGATGTTACCGGCACTTTGTCTATGTATGCCATGCAGTTGGCCTCTAATTCTCCGTCTGCATTGGTTGACTGGAACAATAATTACGCAGATGATCCCAACAAATGTGTACTGTTTCATTGCGGCAACTGGGCGAAATCCTTTCTGCCGGATATCCAGATCAGCAATGCGCCCATCCTGGGCACAACAGTAGGGGTAGAAAACACTTATGGAGCATTAGACGGCCGAACTCCGGCTATGCCGCTCACTTATGGCCGGATCAGCACCGACGACCCTCATGGTTTGATCAAGGCTTATCTGGGAGAAGGAGAGTTAACCAACGACCCGCTGAACACCTTTGGTAATCGAGCCGTTGCACAAATACCCGATTTACAGCAACTTATGAAATATGTTTGTCAACATGGATTTGAGCATCATGTCGTGATGAATGCTTCCAAAACAGCGGGAATACTTCAGGAAGCTTTGGAGAACTATATGAACTGGGAGGTATATGTACACGAATAAGCCATCACTATCCTAATAGGATTAGCCGGCCTTTAGGCGGACAAAACCTTTTGTTTAAAAACGCAAAAGCAGTAAACCAATGACAAATCAGGAATTAAAATTAAAATCGATCGAGTATCGCAAGAAGATCTTGAAATATATCTATCATGCCAAAGCCGGGCATACCGGTGGCAGCCTATCCTGTGTTGACATACTCAATGTGTTGTATAACAAAGTGATGAATGTATCGCCGGCAAACTTTGATGATCCAGGCAGAGACCGCTACGTTCAAAGTAAAGGACATTCTGTAGAAGCGCTGTATGTCGTATTAGCGGATGTTGGTTTTTTTCCTGAAGAAGATTTATTAACACTTTGCAGATATAAATCGCCCTACATCGGTCATCCTACCCGGAAGGTTCGTGGAATGGAGCAAAATACCGGTGCCCTTGGGCATGGGCTCGCCATATGTGCCGGCAACGCCCTGGCTGCCAAAAAAGATAATCTTCCCCTTAATGTCTATACCCTGCTCGGAGATGGAGAAATGGCTGAAGGCTCCAACTGGGAAGCCATGATGCTGGCGGCACACTACAAACTGGATAACCTCTGTGCGATCCTCGATTATAACAAGCAACAAATTACAGGAGCCAATGCCGATGTTATCGGCCTGGAGCCGCTCCGTCAAAAAGTGGAGGCCTTCGGATGGGCTGTGAAAGAAGTGGATGGACATGATGTGGAAGCAATGGCCGACCTGCTGAATAATGCCCCTTTTGAGGAAGGTAAACCCTCCTTCCTTATCGCTCATACCATCAAAGGGAAGGGGGTCAGTTTTATGGAAAAGGTATTGAAATGGCACCATGGTGTACCTTCCCCCGAACAGTATGAATTAGCCTTAAGCGAATTAGATCGGGAATTGGAAAAATTAACCGTTCAAGTCTGAACCGAAAAATATCACTCAATGGGAATTGCAAACTCAAAATATGTACCTAACCTGATCGTATTTTCTGAAACCATGCAAGCCTTGGCCGAACTGGATAAAGATATTATGGTGGTTACCAGTGATTCCCGGGGTTCGGGCAAGCTGGTGCCTTTCGGAGAACAATACCCAGATCAGATCGTGGAAGTTGGGATTGCGGAGCAGAACCTGGTCGGTATGGCAGCCGGCCTGGCCAGTATGGGCAAAAAAGCCTTCGCCGTTTCGCCGGCTTGCTTCCTGACGGCTCGTGCCCTCGAACATGTCAAGAACGATGTTACTTATTCGGATAATCCAGTCAAGCTGATCGGGATCAGCGCCGGGGTAAGCTATGGGGCTCTGGGCTCTACCCACCACAGCCTGCACGATTTTGCCGTTTTGCGGGCCATCCATAACATTACGGTAGTTGCTCCTTGCGATAATTTTGAAACAACCGAAGCGATCAAACAGGCTGCCGAGATGGACAGCCCGGTTTACCTGCGCTTCGGCAAAAAAGGGATGCCGACACTCAATCGCGAATTCGATCCCGAATTTAAGATCGGAAAAGGACGTACGATCCGGCAGGGAGAAAATCTGACTTTTATTGCTACTGGAGAAGCTGTACTGCCTTGTGAAGAAGCTGCCGATATACTGGAAGAAAAACATGGCCTCAAAGCCCGGGTGATCAGTATGCATACGGTCAAACCTTTGGATAAAGAACTTATTTTGCAAGCTGCTTCCAATGGCCAGCCGATCATTACCGCTGAAGAGCATTCCATACACGGAGGGCTGGGCGAAGCGGTCGCTTCTCTGCTTTTTCAGAACGGTTTTCGGAACAAGTTCAAAATTGTCGGCTTGCCGGATGAGTACACCGTTACGGGATCTCAGGTAGAGATCTTTAAGCATTATGGCATCTCAGGGGAAGGTCTGATGAAGACGGCTCTGCATCTTTGTGAGCCGTCAAACACAGTTGGCTAGTTGCATCAGCTGTATAACCCGATTTGTTAATCAGGGCTGAAATCTATCCCCTTAGCAATGGCCAAGCAATCAATGTGCATTCATTAATACAATCTAAGGTATATGAAAAAGTGGGCTTACTATTTTTTCCTGCTACTGTTAAGTCTTTCTGCCTGTAGTTCGGATTCGGAAAAAGGCGAAGAAACCAAAAAGGTGGCAGTGGTTATTTCCACTCTGAACAACCCCTGGTTTGTCGTTTTGGCTGAATCAGCAGCAGAAAACGCACGGAAACTGGGTTACGAAGCCAAGATTTTCGACTCGCAAAATAATCCTGCTACCGAGTCCGACAACTTCGAGAACCTAATCGCTTCCGGCTTCGACGCCATTCTTTTTAACCCCACCGATGCCGATGGATCTATTGTGAACATCTTGAAAGCTCAAAAAGCCAGAGTGCCGGTTTTTTGTATGGACCGGGAAGTCAATGCCGATGATGCCGCTACTAGTCAGGTGCTTTCAGATAACTATTCGGGCTGTGTGGAGATCGGGATCGAATTTGTAAAAGCATTGGATGGCAAGGGTAAATATGTGGAGCTCCTGGGTTTAGTTGGAGATAATAATACCTGGGCCAGATCAGGCGGCTTTCATACCGTCGTGGATGAATTCCCCGAATTAATAATGGTGGCGCAGCAAAATGCTGACTTCGATCGCAACCGGGCTATGGAAGTGATGGAAACCATCCTACAGGCACAGCCTGACATCAATGCCGTTTTTTGCGGCAATGACGCCATGGCCATGGGCGCCTTTCAAGCCCTCCAGGCTATTGGGAAAGCAGATCAGGTTAAGATCTTCGGCTTCGACGGCGCAGCCGATGTGATCGAAAAGATCGGAGAAGGCAAGATCGTCGCAACAGGCATGCAGTACCCGAAGGTTATGGCCGAAACGGCTGCACAATATGCACATGAATATTTCAACGGGCGCCGGATCTTCCCGCAAAGGGTACCAGTGGAGGTAGAAATGGTCAATGCAGCTAATGTGAAAAACTATCAATAAAGACTGTCCCCCTAACAGAAATAATTAAACCATGAAAAAAATCTATAAATACGGCTTGCTCATCCTGGCACTCGGCTTCCTGGGCTATCACTCAGTCTATTTTGAAAAACTAAGTGAGGTAAAAGCAAGAGAAGATAAGGAGTTTGACTTCCATGCTTATGCCGATTCCCTTTATTACGAGGGTATGATCAAAAATGACCTGGCCGTGAGCGTCCCCGAATTATTGTCAGCCCTAGCATCAGACCAGGAAAAGGCTTTTGAACAGTACGGTAACCGACTCGGCATCGGCCAGTCTGCTTATTTTATGGTAGCAGCCACCGGACGCATCACCGAAATCAGTAATGAGGAGATTCGTATCATAAACGAAGAAGGGAACACACTCATCATCAACACCAAATATATTTTTGGTAACGCCCTGCGCGATGCGTCCGGATTAGTAAAATTGACAGATTTTAAAACCAACGCCGAATTTAATAGGGTATCCGAAGCCCTTAATAAGTTGATCCGTACCAAGGCCATCCCCTCCGTTAAACAGCAACTACAGCCTGGGGATCGCATTCGGGTCACAGGTGCGGTCAAACTAAGTAAAAAGAATACAGACTACCACATACAACTTACTATTACGCCATCACAAATCGAGCGCTTATGATACAGGTGGACGTGAAAAAAATCTCCAAATCATTTCCGGGAGTCAAGGCACTCGACGAGGTTAGTTTGTCTTTCTTTCCCGGTAAAGTCAACGCTTTGCTAGGAGAAAACGGGGCCGGCAAGTCGACCTTGTTGAAGATCCTAACCGGCACCTACACCAAATACCAAGGCTCCATTCTGTTAAATGGCCAAACGGCCAGGTTCCAGAACGTTCGCGAAGCTCAGAAGGCCGGTATTGCCCACATCCATCAGGAATTGAACTTAATTCCGCAGCTGACCGTCGCAGAAAACCTTTTTCTGGGAAGAGAAGTCCGAAATGCATTTGGCTTATTAGATACCGCCGAAATGAACAGGCAGACTAAAGCCATGCTGGAAAAACTCCGTCTGGAAGTATCTCCCCAAACCCCCGTCAGGCGACTCAAAGTAGGCGAACAGCAATTGGTAGAAATTGCCAAGGCTCTGCTGTCGGACCCAGCTGTCATTTTTATGGATGAGCCGACCTCCGCCCTCAGCGATGCAGAGATCAACAACCTGCATCAGATCATCGCCTCTTTAAAAAAAGAAGGCAAAACCATTGTTTACATCTCTCACAAAATGGAAGAATTGTTTCGCATTGCCGATCATTATTCTGTGTTGAGAGATGGTGCCCTCACCGGTTCCGGAAACATGGAGGACACTTCCGAGCAGGAACTGATCCGGATGATGGTGGGACGGGACGTGCAGATCGAACCGAAAACAACTACACATCTGGTGGAAGAAACGGTTTTGCAAATTTCCGATCTTCACTTACAACATCCTTATGTAAAACAGCGGAAAGTACTTCAGAACATCTCTTTCGATCTTAAACGAGGGGAGATCCTGGGCATTTTCGGATTGATGGGAGCAGGGCGTACCGAATTATTAGAAACCATCTTTGGCCTGCATACCAGCCGGAGTTCGTATTCTCTGGAAATCGAAGGTCGGTCTTATGAATTTTCTTCGCCCCAGGCGGCCATCAAAAACGGACTGGCTTTTGTAACAGAAGACCGGAAAGTGGAAGGCCTGGTACTTGGGCTGGATGTGGCCTCCAATATTAGCTTGCCCACCCTACAACAAAGGTTTTTCCTCAAGAGCCGGGGCGAAAAAGATTTAGCCCGCTCCTATATTGAACGGCTAGGCATAAAAACTCCTTCTGAGCGACAGTTGTGCCGAAACCTCAGCGGTGGGAATCAGCAAAAAGTAGTGCTGGCCAAATGGCTTTCTACACAGCCAAAGATCCTTTTTATGGATGAGCCGACCAGAGGGATTGATATTAAGGCCAAACAAGAAATTTATGATTTAATGAAAAAATTGGCGGACGAAGGGCTCAGCATTATTCTGGTATCTTCTGAAATCCCGGAAATCCTGACCTTATGCGACCGGATACTGGTTATGGCAGAAGGACGACTTACTGCAAATTATTCGGCTTCAGAGGCCGATGAAGATAAATTATTAAAAGCGGCATTGCCGGTTTGATAAAACCGGCTTATGTCACATATTTCAAGACAAACAATGGACATTAGCATTAACCATCCAATACTTAGGAAATCGCAATCCCTTATTGCTCTATTTCTGCTTTGCTTACTCATTGCAGTACTATCAGACAAGTTTCTGGCAACAGCTAATCTGTGGAACGTGTTGCGGCAAATATCAGTTAACGTCTGTATTGCCGTAGGTATGACCCTGGTTGTCCTCATGGCGGGTATCGACCTTTCTGTAGGCTCCATTTTGGCTTTTTCCGGGGCTATTTGTGCCGGGCTTATCAAATTCGGATTTGCGATTGAATCCATGGACCTTTTTATAGGGTTCACGGTTTTGGGAGGTATTCTGGGCGCTATGTTGGTGGGGATGCTGTTGGGTTTATTTAACGGCTGGGTGATCACCCGATTTGTGGTGCCGCCCTTTGTGGCAACCCTCGCTATGCTGACCATCGCCCGAGGCCTGACGATGCTTTATACTAAAGGCATTCCCATTTCGAACTTAGGCCCTGGCCTGGAATTCATTGGATCCGGTTGGTTTTTGGGGATTCCCGTGCCTGTGTGGATTTCACTCACTGTTGTTTTGGTGTTTGTATTCATTACTAAAAAAACAGCTTTCGGACGCTACATTTACGCCATAGGAGGGAATGAAAAAGCCGCCTTCCTTTCCGGTATTAATATCAACCGAATCAAGATAGCCGTTTACGGCCTGGCAGGCATGCTGGCAGCAGTTGGCGGAGTACTTGTGACAGCCCGGCTCAACTCGGCCCAGCCGAATGCGGGAGCCACCTACGAGCTGGACGCGATTGCGGCCGTGGTCATTGGAGGCACCTCTTTGTCGGGCGGCGTCGGCTCCGTAACCGGAACGGTCATCGGGGCAGCAATTATTGGGGTACTGAATAACGGTCTGGTACTTCTTAATGTATCGCCCTTCTGGCAACTAGTCGCCAAGGGGCTCGTCATTTTGTTAGCCGTGATCATCGACAAAATGAACCGAAAAGAATCCGCCTTATGAAACAAAAGCAATTTGTTCTCGCCATAGATCAGGGCACCAGCAGTACCAAAACCATCGTATTTGACGCTGCCGGCCAGGCCCAGGCGAAGGGCTCGGCTGCCTTGCATACTGATCATTTTCCTAATGGCTTTGTAGAACAAGATCCGGAAGACATCTATCAAAATGTACTCCTGTCTGTTCGCAGATGTCTTAACGCGTTTAAAGAAAAAGGACATGATCTATCAGAGATCGCTTCCTGCGGTATCAGCAATCAGCGTGAAACCTTCATACTTTGGGATCAGCAGGGCAGGCCTGCGGCTCCTGCCGTTGTATGGGCCTGCAAGCGATCAACGGGCATTTGTGAAAGCTTAAAAACTGAAGGTCAGGAAGCTTTAATTCGGCAAAAAACGGGTTTGATCATCGATCCTTATTTTTCCGCTACTAAACTGTTGTGGTTGTTAGAAAACAATCCAGACCTAAAAAAACAGCTTGAAGCCGGAGAGCTATTCTTCGGTACGATAGATTGTTGGTTGTTGTATAAGTTAAGCGGCGGAAAACACTTTCGTACCGATCACACCAATGCTTCGCGGACCTTATTATTTAACATCCACTCATTAGAATGGGACCCCGATATTTTGCAGCTCTGGGGGCTTGATAATTTGCGCTTGCCGGAGGTACATCCTTCTGCCTCCGATTACGGGCAAAGTGATTTTGACGGATTATTTTCTGAGCCTTTGCCCATTACTGCCATGATCGGCGACTCTCATGCCGCCACTTTTGGAGAAGGCTGCTTTGAACCAGGTACTGCAAAAGTGACCTTAGGCACAGGTAGTTCCATCATGATGAATATCGGATCAAAACCCACCTACTCCAATAATAATATGCTGACAACCATTTGCTGGAGCCTGCCCGGCCGGGTGGACTAT
The DNA here is from genome assembly GCA_030430845.1 of Bacteroidia bacterium. Taxonomy (GTDB): domain Bacteria; phylum Bacteroidota; class Bacteroidia; order Chitinophagales; family Saprospiraceae; genus JANQPA01. The sequence goes on from JAUIKE010000031.1 coordinate 33,646, forward strand.
GCCTTTGAAGGAGCCATCCTAGCTTGTGGCTCCACACTGGAATGGTTGAAAAATGAACTTGAGCTGTTTGATGAGCCTCATGAAACAGAAAAAATGGCCCAATCCGTTTCTGACAATGCCGGCGTTTACCTAATCCCCGCCTTCAGTGGGCTGGGCGCTCCTCACTGGCAAATGAATCGAAAAGCCTCAATTGAAGGCATGACCTTCGGAACCACCAAAAATCACATGGTAAGGGCCGCCCTGGAAAGCATTCCTTATCAGATCAAAGATGTAATAGAAGCAATGAAACAAGATATCAAATCGGCACTCAAAGAGATCGCCGTAAATGGCGGTATGATCAACAACCAGTTCCTAATCCATTTTTTGGCAGATCTCCTGTCCATAAGATTAAAGACAAGACAAAATGCGGATGTTTCCGCATTGGGAGCCGCTTACCTAGCAGGGCTAAACGAAGGGGTGTTTACCAGCATCGACCAATTGGCTGAGTTGAATGGGGCTCAAACCAAAGTCATTCTGCCAGATATCAATAACCAGCGCATTCAGCATTATTACGAGGGCTGGAAGAAAATCATTTCGAATAAAAAAGTATAAAATAATATGAAAATCATTTTATCCCTGATCCTGTTTTTGTCTTTTTCCCTGCTAGTGTTTTCCCAAGGCACTCCAACAAATTACAAGCCACGGGTCATCAACACTACGGACCTCGGTGCAGACCCCGACGACGAGCAATCCATGGTTCGCCAACTTGTCAGCTCTAATGAATTTGATATCGAGGGCCTGATCGTCTCTACCGGTTGCTGGAAAAAATCACAGAGCAATACCGATATGCTCGACAAGATCCTGGATGCTTATGCAGAAGCATATCCTAACCTAAAAGTACATGCTGATGGTTTCCCCACCCCCGAATACTTACGCTCGATTGCTGTGATGGGACAAACGGGCTATGGCATGGACGATGTCGGGGCCGGCAAGGATAGCCCCGGTTCTGAGCTGATCATTGCCTCTGTCGATAAGGACGACCCGCGCCCGGTTTGGGTGATGGGCTGGGGGGGCATGAACAATGCGGCGCAGGCTATCTGGAAGGTACGCGAAACCCGCTCGGAGGCTGAGTTCGCTAAATTCCTCAGCAAATTAAGGCTTTTTGATATTCTGGGGCAGGACGATGCAGGGGCCTGGATCGCCAAAAACTTCCCCGAAGTGCTCTACATCCGCGCTACCGGCGTGTACGGCTGGGCACCTTCTGATGAGCAATTGAAGGACCACATCCAAAGCCACGGCCCACTGGGGGCAGTTTATCCTGATCGGGTTTGGGCTACCGAAGGCGATACCCCTGCTTTCATGCATGTGTACCCCACAGGCCTCAACGATCCCGACGAAATTGATCAGGGTGGATGGGGCGGTCGGTTTAGCTTTGTCAAAAAAGCGGGTATTCGAAGTATGTCGGCTGTCGATAAAGCCTCCGAAACGATGTTTGATCCCTATTTCATGTATGGGAATAGCGCCGAAGGTTCCGAAGCGATCAAACGTTGGGAAAAGGGCTACAACAACGACTTCGCCGCCCGTATGGACTGGAGCATTTCCCCTCGCTATGAGGACGCCAACCATCACCCTGTTGCCGTACTGAATGGAGATCCATCGAGGCAGGTTCTGGAAATGACCGCCACTGCTGGTGATGTCATTCAACTAAGTGCAGCGGGCTCCAGCGATCCGGATGGAGATGCTCTTCATTACTCCTGGTCTTTCTACGACGAGCCCAGCTCTTATGATGGTTCGGTAACTATTAAACAGAACACCTCTGCCACGGCAAGCCTCGAAATCCCTGAGAATGCAAGCAGTAAAAACATACACATCATATTGCAAATACATGATGACGGTGCACCGAATTTATATGCCTACCGCCGTTTGATCATCAAGGTACAAGCATCGGAAGCACAAAAGGCAATGAGTATTTCCGGCGAGTTGAAAAAATGGCATACCATAACGCTGACCTTTGACGGTCCGCAAACTTCGGAAACGGATGAGGAGAACCCTTTCCTCCATTATCGATTGGATGTCACTTTTTTCCATAAAAAAACAGGAAAAGCATATAAGGTTCCCGGTTATTTTGCTGCTGACGGGCAGGCAGCGATGTCTTCCGCCACGGCCGGAAATAAATGGCGAGTGCATTTCAGCCCTGACGAAATTGGGGAATGGACCTACTCCGTTGATTTTAAAAAGGGAAAATGGGTAGCTATCAGATCCAGAGACAGACAGGTCCCAAGCGGAGCTTATATGGACGGGGCGGGCGGTACTTTTTCCATCCAGCCGACGGATAAGACCGGAAGGGATTTCAGGGCTCACGGCCGTCTGGAATACGTTGGGGAGAGGTATTTACGCTTTGCCGAGACAGGCCGATATTTTTATAAGTGTGGCTCTGATGCTCCGGAAAACTTCCTTGCCTATACCGGCTTTGACGGTGATTTCGCCTCTGACGGCCACAAAGATGAGCTGGTAAAGACCTGGGGCCCGCACCTTAAAGACTGGAAGGAGGGAGATCCTCAATGGTCGAGAGGAAGAGGCAAAGAAATCATCGGTGCCTTAAATTATTTGTCGTCCAAAGGCCTGAATGCCTTTTCATTTTTAACGAACAACATCGAAGGAGATGATCGGAACGTATTCCCTTACATCAATTATGATACCTGGGATCGCTTTGATTGCTCCAAGCTCGATCAGTGGGAAATCGTATTTGATCATGCCCAGAAGAACGGCTTGTTCCTTCATTTCAAAACAATGGAATTCGAAAATCAGGGTTTGCTGGATTTCGGAGGGATTGGAGGGAATACCAAACTATACTACCGGGAGCTGATCGCTCGATTCGGCCACCACCTGGCCATGAATTGGAACCTGACCGAGGAGTATGGTGATTGGGGCAGGTTTGACGGAGCAACGACCATGCCTAAGTATGCACCCGAATACAAAACCCTCGCCCAATACCTTTATGATACCGACCCCTACCACCATCACATGGTAATCCACAATGGAGAAGAATTTGATCCATTTTATGGAGAGGCCAGCAAATTAAGCGGCGCCTCTCTTCAAACCTCCGAACGGGATTTCCGAAAAGTTAACCAAATGACCCAACAAGTGATCGAGCGGTCTGCCGCCGCCGGAAAGATATGGGCCGTAGCTTGCGATGAGCCGGGCGATGCCAGTCATGCTCTGATCACCGATGAGGAAGACCCTGAGCACTACCATGCCCGAACGAACGGTTTGTGGGGCCATATGCTCGCAGGCGGCTGGGGCACGGAATGGTACTTTGGCTATAAACACCCTCATTCCGACTTGAGTTGTCAGGATTACCGCAGTCGGGACCTGTTTTGGGATATGGGCGTCCTTTGCATCAATTTTTTTGAAAAAAATGATTTTCCCGTAACAGAAATGAGTTCACATAATGAGCTGATCTCTTCTGAAGGAGACTTTTGTTTTGCCAAAGAAGGCGACACCTATATCGCACTACTAAAAAAAGGAGGAGAAAGTCAGTTGAACCTGAAAGAGTTGGATGGGAAATATTCCGTCAAATGGTTTGACCCACGCAAGGGAGGAAGCCTTCAAGACGGTACGGTGAAAAGTATAGAGGGCAGCGGCATGCAATCGTTGGGAACGGCTCCGAATAATCCTGAAAAAGATTGGGTGGTGGTGATCCGTAAAGCTTTGTAAAAACAGATATTCTTTAAGTTTTTTAAAAAATAGTCTATGACACACCGACAACCGACCAAAACGAGACTGAATGGTATCTTACCGGATCGCCAATCCATCCTACAGAAATGAGGCGGATGATTTTGGGAAATGGTATGTAACCGAAAATTTTGTGGTTGGTCAGCCTGAAGTTTCATCGGATAATTGGAACGGAGGAGTACAAACCAAAACGGATGTTAAAAACATAAAACTGGACAAAGCCTGGAAGTCGATGCCGATCAAACAGCAATCTGCCGAAGAGGCCTACCAATCTGTACTCGAAAAGGCCGGCGCGACGCTGCCAAAGCGCGACGCTGTGGATCTCCGCATTATCGATGAAGTAAAAAACGGATACGCGAGTTTTGAAGGCCCCACCTATGAAACCCAACATAAGGTAGCCGACTCATCCAAAAAAAGTGGCATTATCGATTCTCAGGAGGATGTCAGCGGTTGGCCGGTGCTGAATAGCGTGCCGGCTCCAAAAGATTCAGACCATGACGGCATGCCGGACAACTGGGAAGTAGAGAACGGCTTGGATAAAGAAAATCCGGAGGATAGAAATATTGTCGGCAAGAATGGATACACCATGTTGGAAAAATATATTTATGAATTAACATCTAACCAAATTTAATGCCTCAAAACGAAGACATGAAGACCTTACAATCGATTTGCGTAGTAGTTATATTTTTTTTCATTGGAATACCCGGGCACAGTCAATCCGGCAATGAGCAGGACAAACCACGGATCATAGTCCTTACCGATATTGAAAACGAGCCCGACGATGCTATGTCCTTAGTTCGTTTTTTAACCTATTCCAACCAATGGGATGTGGAAGGCTTAGTAGCTACTACCTCCATCCACCAACAAAATGAAATTGCCACCTGGCGAATTCGGGAGATCCTGGAAGCCTATGGCAAAGTGCGGGACAATCTCGAAAAGCACGAATCCGGCTATCCTACCCTCGATCATCTCATGTCGGTTGTACGGGAAGGGCGAGCCGATTACGGGATGAATGCGGTCGGGGAAGGCATGGACTCGCCCGGTTCCGAACGGATCATCGAGGTGGTTGATCAGGATGATCCGCGGCCGGTATGGGTACTGGTATGGGGCGGGCCTAATTGTTTGGCCCAGGCATTGTGGAAAGTGAAAAACACACGCTCCCCGGAAGAATTGCAAAAATTTGTATCCAAGTTAAGGGTATACACCATATCCGACCAGGATAACAGCGGACCTTGGATGAGAAAAACCTTCAAAGACCTATTCTACATTGCCAGTCCGGGTTTTCATCGCTACGGCGGGTATCATTTTGCGACCTGGAGCGGCATCAGCGGCGATAATTTTCACGCTCGTTTTGCCGGCGCCGATTTCAGTATAGTCGACAACCCCTGGCTGGATCGACACATCCGTAGTAAGGGACCACTTGGTGCGGAATATCCCTTCATGACCTATTTGATGGAAGGAGACTCACCTAGTTTTATGTACCTCATCAACAATGGGCTGGGCGATCCTGATCATCCGGATTGGGGAAGTTGGGGAGGTCGGTATGAGTTTTACCAACCCAGAACCGAAAAATGGTTTTTAGAACCGGAAATTAGACCACTGTGGACCAATGCGAGGGATGAGGTATTCGGTATGGACGGGAAATGGCACACTACGAACCATGCTACGATATGGCGCTGGCGTTCTCACTATCAGAATGATTTTGCGGCCCGGATGGATTGGACGGTCAAATCATACAAGGAAGCCAATCATCCGCCTGTGCCCAGGCTTGACCACGAGCAGTACCTGACGGCCAAGGTAGGAGAGGAGGTCACCCTAAGTGCCCGTGGCTCCACTGATCCTGACGGAGATAAACTTTCCTACCAATGGATCTATTACGGAGAGCCCGGCTCCTTCACGCTCGCCACCGCCAGAACCGGTGATCCGTTGAAAATAGAAAATGCAGATAAGGCCACGGCTTCCTTTGTGGTGCCGGGCAGAGCCCGATTGGGTACCATGCATTTTATACTTGCCGTAACGGATAACGGTACCCCAGCTTTGACGCGCTACCAGCGCGTGATCGTTAAGGTTAGCCTTAAAACGGAAAAACCACGGGTAATCGCCACTTCCGACGGAGAAATTGACGATCGCTGCTCCATGGTTCGCTTCTTGTTGTACGCCAATGAGTGGGACATTGAAGGGATCGTCACCTCCAGTTCGCAATATCACTGGCAGGGACATAACTGGGCCGGGGATGACTGGATGGATCCTTTCCTGGATGCCTATACAGAGGTTTATCCTAATCTGGTGCAGCACGACCCGGAATATCCCAGCCCGGCTTACCTGAAGGAGCGCACCCGCCTGGGGAATGTTAAAGCGGAGGGTGAAATGGACGAGGTAACAGAAGGATCACAACTGATCGTCAAAGTACTGCTGGACGAAACCGATAGCCGGCCGATCTGGCTTCAAGCCTGGGGCGGCACCAATACCATTGCAAGAGCTCTCAAAACCATTGAAGAAAAGCATCCGGAAAAAATGGCTGAAGTAGCTAAAAAAATGCGGTTCTTCTTTATATGGGAACAGGATTCCACTTATCAGGCTTATATCCGTCCTAATTGGGGGAAGTATGATATTCCAACCATTGTTAGCGACCAATTCTGGGCCATTGCTTATCAATGGAACAAGATCTTGCCGGAGGACAAACGAGCCTATTTTGAGGCAGACTGGATGAAATCGAATATTCTTGAAGGCCATGGTGCATTGTGTACTCTTTACGAATCACACATACCTGGAAGCCACGGTCTGTCAGGCGACACGAATTTTAATGTTGGGGATTTTCGATCAGAGGGAGATTCTCCCGCTTTTTTACATATGATAAATACAGGCTTGAGGAATATGGAATTTCCAGATTATGGCGGATGGGGCGGTCGATATGTAAATGTTCGAAGCAATACTTGGCTGGATCCAGTCCCCTTCCCAAATTATGATTACCCGGAAGGGAGGTGGTACACGAACACAGCCTGGGGAAGAAAATATATGCGTGAGCAGTACCCTGAAAATCTGGACATGATGAGGGCCTATTTTAAGCCTCTGGTGCGCTGGACCGATGCCCTGCAGAATGACTTTGCTGCCAGAGCCGACTGGTGTATAAAGCCTTTTGCTCAAGCTAACCATCCGCCAATGGTGGTGTTGGCTCACCCTGCCGACCTCCAGGCTACACCAGGCCAAACCATCAAGCTGAGCGCTCAGGGAACCAGCGACCCGGATCGGGACATGCTGAACTACAATTGGTGGCAATATGAAGATGCCGATACATATGCAGGAAGCATGCATATTAAAAATGCGGATAGGCAGGATGCCGTTTTTACAGTACCATCGGATGCTGAGAAAGGCCAGACTATCCACCTTATCTGCGAAGTGACGGATTCCGGTGTGCCTCAATTAAGCAGGTATCAACGGGTAGTGGTTACAATTGAATAAAGAATGGGGCGGTCTCTGGCTTGTGTAAAAAGTGTGGGCGGCGAACCGCCGCCCACACTTTTTACACAAGCCCGTAGTTTACTACGGTTTAATGTATGTACTTTCCGGCGGTCCCAGATAGGATGGCCTTTGCCCACCCGCATCGATCACAAATTTTTGGAAAACAATGCCGGGATCGATCATCCAGATTTTGAGGGTATGTTTTCCGGGGGTAGCTACTGTATGGCCGGACTTTTTGATTTTAATATGATCTCCAACAGACTTTTCCCACCAGGCAGCATACTGCCAGTCGGGCTGCTCTTCCCCTTCATTCATATTGATGATTTGTGGGGTTTCATCATCGATGGCTATGGCAAATCGTAAACCATCTTTTTTCTTAAAGTCCTGGGTAGGGGAGAGGTAGGTCTCAACCTCTAGTTCGCCGGCTTCAAAAACCGTGAAATCGTATTCAACTCTTGCCGTACCCTCATCCGGTTTTTGCCGGGCTGCCGTTACAGGTTCGGAGATGATGGAAGTCTTAGTGCGCCCCAGGTTTGGAATTTTCGTCCAGTGAATGTCCTCAGTATCGTACTTTTGGGTAAAATGAGCCGCTTCTATGGATACGACCCCATTGTTTTCCACAAAACCGGCTACCGGGGGAAGGTCGTTGCGAATGGGCACTTGAACGGAATACTCATTCCCGGCCCCTGAAATGAGAATTTCGCCGCTCGCATTACCTTGAGGCGCTTTCTGCCAATCGATACTCACATACACTTTTTCATGGAATTGAGTTTTCCCTTTATCCGACGAAAGTTTTATCCAGGCATTTTTGGCATGTAGGGAATAGCTCAATTCTTCCTGGCCTCTATTAATGATGTCTATGAAATATTTTTGGTCATTCACCGGGTCGAAGGGTAGGAATTCTGTGCTGAACGACCAGTCGGCCTCTACGTCGAGCCAACCCCATCTGGGGGTAGCTCCATATTCTAAAAGAAAGCCTAATTCGGCCGGTTTTTGGAGTTGTACCGTGGAGACGGCCGGCATCATATTCAGGGGCGGATGGTTCCAGTAGGTGTATCCAATATGTGTTTGGGACATCATGTGGTTCCATTTTCCTTCTTCCAATTCCTTGTGGTAGTATTCGGTAAGGCGGGCATCTTTGTCAAACAACTCCTGCACTTTTTGGGCATAAAAATTGGCTGCGGCGGCCCCGTGTACACCGTAATAGTTGTTTTTTCCGGCAGCTACATACATTTCATTCAGATTGGCACACATCTCAATAGGGGAGTGCACCAATTGGTAAAATGCTGAGCGGTGGCTTTTAGGAAGCTGCTCATATATGCTTTGACTTTTATTCAGTAATTCTTGATACTCCTGTACGATCCGGTTTGCTTCGCGGTAGTTTTCAACACTATAGGTGTCGGGTTTGAGCATTTCGGGTGTACGGCGGGCATTGTATTTGGTATAAAGAGCGAGTAATTCTGCAATTTCGCTGGAATGCTGTTCTCCGAATTGCTGCCTGGCCCAATCCACATAATAGTTTGGCAGGTCCTTTGCCTGGATAGCATCCGGATTCCAGGCATAATCCAGGAAAAAGCTGATGGGGAGTTCCATAGGTTTGATGTCACCAACGTTCACCAGCCAAAGGTCTTTTACACCGTATTCATAGGCCAGGTTCATTTGTTCCCAGACTCTTTCAATTTGAGTCGTGTTCAGCCATTTGTAGGATACCGGAGCTCCAACATAATCGAAATGATAATAAATCCCGTATCCGGCTTTATGCGCGAGGTCTTCCTTTTGGGGTAAAATGCGGAGATTGCCCCAGTTGTCGTCACAGAACAGGATAATGATATCATCGTCCACACGCATTCCATTGTCATAATAATCTTGAACTTCTTTATAAACCGCCCAAACCTGCTGCGTTTCTTCCGCCGGCTTGCCAGTCACCTCTGTAATGATCTCCCGCTGATCCGCAATGATCTCTTTTAGCAGCCCGACGGCTGTTTCTTCCGACATGGCCTCATCCCCGTCACCGCGCATACCTACTGTTACAACGCTTTCATAATCGCCCATACGCTCGATTCCGTGCCGCCAAAATTCCTGAAGTTTTGCTTTATTGGTTTCGTAGTTCCATTCTCCTTCACCGAAGCGATACCACTCGTTGTGGGAGCGCATCATCGGCTCGTGATGACTGGTGGAGATCACAATGCCATACTCATCGGCAACCTTGGGGTTCAGCGGGTCATCCAGGTTAAATATGGTCGGCAGCCACATGGCCGGCCAAAGGTAGTTGGCCTTGTTTCGCAGCAGGAGCTCAAAAACTTTTTCATAAAACTGATGATTCGTACCTCCGAATTGCTCTTTAGCCCAGTTGCGGAGGGCTGGGGCTTCATCATTGATAAAAATGCCGCGGTATTTGACGGCTGGGCCGTCTGAAACGAAGCGCCCTTTATCAATATAGATTTCCTCCTTTTTTTTAATGGGAACGTCGGCCCACCAGTACCAGGGCGAAACGCCAATTTTCTCTGATAGGGTAAAAGCTCCGTAAGCCGCTCCACGACGATCACTGCCCACAATTACGAGGGCTTCTTTAACTCCTGGGAAAGGCCTCTTTACCGTTTGAATGATGAAGCGTTCCCATTGATCTTTGATGGCATCTACGTTTAGTTTCTTTGAAGCAACTAACTTATCTATGAGCGCATTATTACCAATGGTACCTATCAAAATGATGGATTTTTCCAGCTTTTTATTGAAGGAAGAAACGGATGGTTTTTGGCCACTAACTTTTTCTATATCGCTTGCCAGAAATTCGGCTGATTTTTTGATCAGGATATTTTCTCCTTCGTCATAATAAATGCTCGTTGATTGATCATCACTTACGATCGCAAACTGCTGGTCGCCTGTCGTGCTGGAGCTTACCTGGATCTGGGTGAAAGCCAGAGTGGGGAGGAAGATTAAACTAAAGAGGAGTTTTTTCATTTTGCTTGTTTGTCAATGATGGTTTGTTATCTTCACAAGATACGCAATCGATTGCGTAAATGATAATAATATCTTATTCCTCTTTTCGCCAGTTAGGAAATTGGCGATATTTTGCGTTTGGTCCGTATGGCCGTAGCTTTGAATCGAAGAACCTTTCAGATCTCCGGTTGGTGGCAGTCTCCGACCTACGGTTGGGACGGAACGTAACATGTCCTTTGTACGTGATTGTTCCCTAAGGTTGGTGGCGGTTTCCAAACCGCCTTACCCAATATATGGCCAGTTTCCAAACTGGTGATTATTAACTCCAGCTTGGAAGCTAATAAAAGGTTGTCTTTTCTGGGACTGAGGGAATCCCCAAAACCTATTTTATTTAAATTTAGGCGTGAAATAAGCTTACTTTTATTTTTGGAGGCCCTAAAATTAATGTTTCTCGCCTAAGGCGGGGTTTCGCCAGTTTGGAAACTGGCGAGGTATGTGGTACGGCCCGTACGGGCCACCAACGGGAGTGAAGGTCAGTTCTCTATTATTACTTCAAAAATCCCATCTCCTCTAACCACTGTTCGCAAAGGCTCGTCCAACTGTTTGCGGATCCTGGATTATCTCGAAGCTGAATACTATGACCTCCTTGCGGGAAGATATGTAATGAAAATGAGATGTTTTTTTCAGCAAGAGCATTTGCAAAAAGCAGGCTATTTTGGACCGAAACAGCTGGATCATTAGCAGCATGAACCAAAAAGGTAGGGGGCGATTTTTCATTAACCTGTAATTCATTGGAAAATGCACGAATATCCTCTTCCGAGGCGGCTTTTCCTAACAAATTATCCCGACTGCCTTTATGAGTATATTTCCCAAAAGTGATCACAGGAGAAACAAGGATCGCGAAATCGGGCTGTATGGACCATTCGTCCAGTTGATCATCAATAGCAGCATAATCTTTTTGATGAGTACTAAGGGTTGAAGCGAGATGACCGCCGGCCGAAAATCCCATCACCCCGATCTTATCCGGATCAATATTCCATTCTGTAGCATGTGCCCGGATTTGGCGCAGCGCGCGTTGTGCATCCTGAATGGGGGCATAGCGACTATCTACCACATTAGGAGCTTGAGGTAATCGATGTAATAAAACAAAAGCACTGACACCAAAGGTATTGAACCATTTGGCAATTTGGGTACCTGAAACCAGGTGTGCAAATCGAACATAACCCCCACCCGGTACGATTAATACGGCGGCTCGTTTATTCTCTTGTTCTGACGGAAAAAAAGCCAGCATTCTGGGCTCCGAAACTCGAAAAACGCGTTCTCGGGCAATACTGTCCGTTACGAGTTGTCCATTATCATTGGGCATCTTGCCAGAAGGCCATAAGGGGATTGCTTCCTGGCCAATGGCTGAAACGGCCAGGAAGAGAATAATGGCAAAGCAAGAAATGATCTTTTTCATGAAGAGCGCTTTTTAAAGTATTTCCTCCACGGCCTTTTGCATGCCCTCCTGCTCAATTTTAAGCAAATAATCCGTCAGTTTCTTCTGGAAACCGGCTATTTGAGACAGGTCCTGTTTCCAGGCATATTCCCATTTCAATACCTTGTCGGCCAGCTCAGAAAGTGCTTCTTTTGAGCCGTCACATTGGCTCCATAAATTCTGCAAAAAGGAGATGGCCTGCTCGTCGTCTTTTAGTGGAATTTCTTTGCCGTTTTGAGAGCCCTTATAAAAGTTCAGCAGGGCGGCCATTGAAAAAACGAGGCAGGAGGGTAGCTCTCCTTTTCGTTTTTCATATTCCAGAATGGATGGCAGCACCCGTGTTTCAAATTTAGAAACCGAGTTAAGGGAAATACTGATGAGCTGATGTTTGATGAAAGGATTTTTAAACCGGTCCAGAACATCGTTTGCAAATTGTCGCAATTCCTCGTCAGGCAAGTCTAGGGTAGGAATGATCTCGTTGAAGATCGCCTGATGGACAAATTGGCCCATTACTTCGTGTTCTACAGTTTCCCGGACGGTTTCGATGCCGTACAGGTATCCGACCGGCACCATACTGGTATGCGCGCCGTTCAAAATCCGAACCTTGCGTGTTCGGTAAGGCGTCAGGTCATCTGTGAAAATGACGTTCAGCCCAGCTTTGTTCAAAGGCAGTTCTTTTTGTACGACTTCCGGACCTTCGATCACCCAAAAGTGGAAGGCTTCTCCTTGCGTCATCATATTGTCCTCATAGCCGATCTTTTCCATTTCTTCCGGCAGCGCATCCCGGCTGATACCAGGCACGATGCGGTCGACGAGGGTATTGCAAAAAATATTGGACTCCTGAATCCAGGATTTGAACGCTTCTTCCAGCCCCCAGTTGTCAGCATTTTGCAGAATACACTTTCTTAGATTTTCGCCGTTTTTCAGGATAAGCTCTACAGGAATAAAAATGCAGCCTTTTTCGGTACTACCGTTAAAATGTTGATAGCGGCGATAGAGCCAAAGTGTAAGTTTGGCAGGAAATTCATTTGGTGGCGTATCCGTTTTATTATCATCCGGAGAAAAACGAATGCCTGCTTCGGTCGTATTGGAAATAACAAATCGTAGGTCCGGGTTCTCTGCTGATTTTAAATAATCCTCCCAGCGAGGGTAGAGGTGCATAATGCGACTGATACTCTTGACCAAATGCGTTTTATCCACAATTTCTCCATTCTGCAAGCCTCGGGTGAGCACATGATAAAGTCCATCTTGTTCCTGCCACTTATGGTAATTATCTCTTCCAATCGGTGTAACAAGCAGTACACCAAGCTCCGAACCTGTTTTTTCGTTATAAACATCCAGCATCCAGTCTGCGAAGGCTCTGAGAAAATTACCCCCGCCGAATTGCATGACTTTTTCCGGAAAAGGAGGTCGTACGTTGGCTGTTGTTCTGTTCAATGGTTTCATTCAATAGTTGTTTCAGCAATTTATAAAGAGATCCCTCTTTTCCAGGGGATGAAGTCGTTTTGATCGAGGCGTTCGGCTTTGGTTAATTTTTGCCCGCTGGCAATATCGATGATCAGGTCCAGTAGCTCGGCCCCCTTAGTTTCGATGGTATCTTCTCCACTTACAATAGTACCTGCATCCAGGTCGATGATGTCACTCATGCGCTCAGTCAGCATCGTATTACTGGAAAACTTGATCGTCGGGCTGACCGGGTTGCCGGTGGGCGTACCCAGGCCGGTGGTGAAGACGATCATATTAGCGCCGGAGCCGGCCAGGCCGGTGGTACTTTCGACATCGTTACCGGGTGTGCAGAGCAAGTTGAGACCCGGCTGTGTAGCCTGTTCGGTATAATCCAATACGGCTGTTACCGGAGAAGTACCGCCTTTTTTAGCAGCTCCGGCGGATTTCATCGCATCGGTGATCAAACCGTCCTTGATGTTACCGGGCGAGGGGTTCATATCAAAACCGGAGCCGGCTTCTTCGGCTCGTTGGCTGTAGCTACTCATCAACCCGGCAAACTTTTCGGCCATTTCTGGGGTGGAACAGCGGTTGATCAATTCCTGCTCGACGCCATTGAGCTCCGGAAATTCCGAGAGGATGGTTGTTCCACCTAAAGCTACGATCAAATCGGAAGTATGCCCCAGAGCCGGGTTAGCTGTAATCCCGGAAAAACCATCCGAGCCCCCGCATTCGAGCCCAAGCACGATCTTGCTCAGCGGCGCCGGCCGGCGTTCGTTTTGATTGGCTTCCATCAGGCCTATGAAAGTCTTTTTGATGGCTTCTTCAATAAAAGCCTTTTCCGAACGGCTCTGTTGTTGCTCTAGTATGATCACAGGTTTGTCCAGTTCCTCATTGATGTCTTTGATAGCCTGATCCAGTATCTTAAATTGTGCATTCTGGCAGCCGAGGCTGAGTACTGTTGCACCGGCTACATTTGGATTGGCGATGTATCCGGCTAGTAGTCTGCACAGGGCCTCGGAATCCTGACGGATGCCGCCGCAGCCCCCCTGGTGTGTCAGGAACTTCAGTCCATCTACATTGGGAAAAAGGCGATTTTTTTGAGCCTTTTCGGGGGTGGTTTGAATATCTGCTTCCAGGATGGCGTTGGAAGAAGCGCCGTTTTTATACAACTCGACCAGGGGCGTCATATCCATGCCATGTTTCTTGGGTGTACCATATCCCAGTTTTTCTACCATAGCCTCTTCAATGACCTTGATATTGCGGTTTTCGCAAAAAACCAGTGGAAATACGATCCAGTAGTTTCTAGTGCCTACCTTACCGTCTTTGCGATGATAACCCAGGAAACTTCGGTTTTGGTAAGCACTCACATCCGGGGCATTCCAGTGTGCTTTGCTGGTTTGGGCCGTAGAATATTTCTCAGCGGCATGTTTGACATTTTCGACAGAGATCCGGCTACCTTGAGGGATGGTCTGTGTAGCTTTTCCGATACGGACACCATACATGATCACGTCATCACCGGGCTGTAGGTCCAGGGCCGAAAATTTATGTTTGACGGGAATATCTTCCTTTAATAAATAGGAGACATCGTCCAGTGACACCGTCTGCCCGGCTTCAAAGTCCTGCAAGGCGACGATGATATTATCTTTTGGGTGAACTTTCAAAATACGATTCATAGCATTAGATTAAAATCCGAATAATCGGGGCAACCACAGGCTGAGTCCGGGAATATAAGTGACCAGCAAGAGCGCTACGACCATGGCGATAAATAATGGTAAAAGCGGACGGATTACTTTTTGTATGGTGGTACCGGCTATGCCGACACCTACGAACAGCACTGACCCGACCGGAGGCGTACAAAGGCCGATACAGAGGTTCAGGATCATCACTATACCAAAGTGAGTGGGATCCATACCCATTTCGGTTACGATCGGTAGAAATATGGGGGTAAAAATCAGCACCGCAGGCGTCATGTCCATGAATATGCCCACAAAAAGCAGGATCAGGTTGATGATCAGGAGGATCACATATTTATTATCACTCACAGAGAGCAAAAGCTCGGTAATATTTTGAGGTATATTCTCATAAGCCATGATCCAGGACATGCTCATTGAGGTGCCGATCAACAGCATAACGATGGCCGTAGTGCCGACTGAACTTAGGAAAATATTCGGCAGCTCTTTGAGTGACACCTCTTTATAGAAATACATTAACACCAGGCAGTAGAGTACCGCCACAGCAGATGCTTCGGTAGCAGTAAAGATTCCTACTACAATCCCTCCGATCACTACAATAAGCAAGAACAAGCTGGGTAAGGCATCCACAAAAGTGTTCAGGATAGTTCTGAAATTGCTTCTTTCACCTGCAGGAAATTTTTTATAAACAGACCACACTCCGGCGACGATCATCAGGAACAAACCCGTCAATATCCCCGGCAGGTATCCGGCCAGAAACAGGGCCGCAATGGAAACGCCTCCGCTGGCAAGGGAATAGACGATCAGAATGTTACTGGGCGGAATGGTCAACCCGGTAGTAGAAGAGGTGACATTCACAGCCGCGGCGAACTCTTTGGAATAGCCTTCCTCTTCCATTTGTTTACCTACGGTGGTACCGAGGGCAGAGGCGGCGGCCACGGAAGAGCCGGAGATGGCTCCAAAAAGCATGGCGGCGAAGATGTTAACGTGCGCCAGGCCTCCCGGCAGGGCCCCGACCAGGGCCTTGGCAAAGGCTATTAAGCGTCGGGCGATACCGCCATGATTCATGATCTGCCCGGCCAGCACAAAGAAAGGAATGGCCAGCAAGGCAAAACTATCCAGGCCGGTTGCCATTCTTTGGGCTACGGTAGTAAAAGCAGGGATGGTAGGAATACTGACCAGCATCGTGAAAATACTGCTCAGACCAATGCTCCAGGCAATGGGTACGCCTATGCCCAGAAGAATTACGAAGGTTAAAACGAGTATGAGGACTTCCATTAGAATTTGTTTTTAATGATATTCAAAGCCTTATTCTGCAACGATTTCACTCTCCTCCGGGGAGCTCAGTTCCAGCACTTTATAATAAATGACCAATATTCCACTGATGGGAACAACGGCATAAATAAGGGCCATGGGTAAGCGCAGCGCGGGCGACAACTGTCCCAGCGTTTGGGTAATGTAAATCAGGCGGAATCCGCCGATGACCATGACGCACAGGGCAAACAGAATGACCATTACGTTGATAAAAAGGGTCAGCCTGCGTTGGCCGTCCGGCTTAAGTTTGGGTTTCAGCAGTTCGATGGCCAGGTGCATTTTTTGGCCGGAGGCGTAGGCGGCTCCGAGGATTCCGATCCAGATTAGCAGGAATCGGGCCAGTTCTTCTGACCAGCTGGCCTGGCTACCCATGATGTAGCGAGTAAGGACGCCCCAAAGAACATCCAGTGTCATAATGGCCATTAAGGCTGCCAGGAAGTTTCCGAGTATCTTATCTATTTTCTTTTTCACTGTACAGCTTGGATTTGTTGGATGAGTTGATACATTTCTGGTTTGTCTTTATAGTCTTCAAAGAGAATTCTGGTTTTTTCAGCAAAAGGCGTTTTATCTGGGCGAATGATTTCCACACCGGCCGCCTGCACCGCATCGAGTGCTTCTTGCTCTGCTTCCTGCCAGAGTATTCTTTGGTAGTCTGTTGCTTCTGCAGCAGCCTCTTCTAACCACTGCTTTTCCTGCTCATTGAGGTTGTTCCAGGCGACGGTACTGATGACCAGGATATCGGGAACAGAAGTATGCTCATTAAGTGTGTAGTATTTACAAACTTCATAATGGCGGGACAGATAAAAACTAGGGGGGTTATTTTCGGCTCCATCTACAACGCCTTGCTGCAGGGCAGTGTACAGTTCTCCCCAGGAAATGGGTGTTGGAGCGCCGTCCAATGCGCGAACGAGGTTGATAGCAGTAACACTTTCCTGCACGCGGATTTTCATGCCCTCCAGGTCCTCCGGTGTTCTGACTGGTTTCTTGGTATAAAAAGAACGCTGGCCGGCATCGAAATAAGTCAGTCCTCTGAGCCAATACTTTTCGCTTTGTTCTAATAATCCTTTGCCAATTGGACCATCCTGTACTTCATAGGCATGTTCGCGACTTCGAAAGATATAAGGAAGACTAAAAATCTGGATCTTCGGTTCAAAGTTTTCCATGACTGCGGCAGACACCTTGGTCATGGCCAGGCTACCGATCTGGAGCAGCTCCAGGCATTGCCGTTCTGTGCCCAGTTGCTGACTGGGGTAGATCTCGATGGTTAGTTGGCCATTCGATTTTTCGGCTACTTTTTCTGCCATATACTCCATGCCCTTATGAACCGGGTGGGTAACATCCAGGCTGTGGGCCAGTTTGAGCGACTTGGTATTGCTCAGCTCGGTACAGGCAGAGAACATACTGCCTCCCCAGATGAACAAGATCAGATACAAGAGATTTTTATATTTCATGCTATAAATTGTTTCTTTAAACATAAGTTTTGAGGGCGCCACAGGCGCCCTCAAAACTTATGTTTAAATTAATCTAGGTGCTTGGTCAAATAAAAAGTATTAACCGGTGCTTTTAAGATCTTTTATTATTTTTAATGCATTCGCTACATTTTCTTTCAGCTCTTCGTATGCTTCATTTTGAATGATTGCTTTGGAAATTAACTTGGAGCCCATTCCTACACAGGTTACGCCTGCATCAAACCAGCCTTTCAGGTTTTCGAGCGTAGGGGATACCCCTCCGGTGGGCATAACACTCGTCCAGGGCTGAGGGCCTTTTATGGCTTTTACGAAGCCGGGGCCGTAAGTGCCTCCGGGAAACAGCTTGACGATTTCACAGCCGAGTTCTTCGGCCCGGCATATTTCAGTTAAGCTCCCACAGCCTGGCGACCACAGGACTTTTTTCCGGTTACATACCACGGCGATGTCTTCCCTGAGTACGGGTGTAACAACAAAATTGGCCCCGATCTGCATATAAAGCGAGGCAGCGCCGGCATCCGTCACGGAACCTACGCCCATGATCATCTCCGGTAATTCCTTTTCGCAGTACTTGTTTAGTTCGCGAAAAACTTCATGGGCATAATCCCCTCTGTTGGTAAATTCCAGTAGCCTGGCTCCTCCATCGTAGCAGGCTTTTAATATTTTTTTCCCCAATTCGATATCTGCATGGTAAAAAAGCGGTACCATACCTTGTTCTGCCATCTTTTGGGCAACTTGTATTCTTGTGAATCTGGCCATAAAAAATTATTTAGAAGGTAGCCGCCCGCGGGCGGCTACCTTCGGTTTATCTACTTACTCTTCCACTGGCGTCGCCGCCCATTAAAGTTTCTACTTCTTCTACAGTCGACAGGTTGGCATCACCATAAATAGTGTGTTTCAGGCAGCTGGCTGCCACGGCAAAGTTAAGTGCCTTCTGATCGTCATCCGGATAGGTCAGCAGTCCGTATATCAGTCCAGCCATAAAGCTATCTCCACCTCCTACACGATCAACGATGTGGGTGATCTGGTAAGTGGGCGCCTCAAACAGGGTTTTGCCATCATACAATACACCTGTCCAGCTATTGTGAGAGGCGCTGATGGATCCACGAAGGGTAGTAATGACTTTCTTAGCTCTTGGGAATCGCTCCATCAATTGTTTGAGAACGGATAAATAGGCTGTTCCTTCCACAGAGTCCCCCTGCGTTACATCTACATTTTCGGGATGCAAGCCGAAGTGTTTTTCAGCATCTTCTTCATTGCCCAGGATGATGTCGCAGCCTTCTACCAGATCCGGCATGATCTCTCCGGGTTCTTTGCCATATTTCCAGAGTTTCTTGCGGTAGTTCAGGTCCGTAGACACGGTAATGCCCATTTTGTTGGCTACCTGGATGGCTTCATAGCAGGCATCGGCCGCTCCTTGGGAAAGAGCAGGAGTTATGCCCGTCCAGTGGAACCATTGAGCATCCTTGAAGACCTCTTTCCAGTTGATCATACCGGCCTGGATCGTAGAAATGGAGGAATGAGCACGGTCATATACGACCTTGCTACCGCGGCTGACGGCTCCTATTTCGAGAAAATAGATCCCCAGGCGCTCGCCGCCACGGACGATGTGTTGAGTGCCGACTCCGCGTTTGCGCATTTCCATTAGGGCACATTCGCCTATATCATTTTTTGGTAATCGGCTTACAAATTCTACGGGTAGTCCGTAGTTTGCCAGGGATACGGCAACATTGCTTTCGCCTCCGCCATAAATAGCATCAAAGGAAGCTGCCTGGGAAAAGCGCAGGTTTCCAGGAGGGGTCAGTCGCAACATGATCTCGCCAAATGTGACAATTTTTTTCATTTTATTCTTTTTTTAGGTAGTTGGTTGCCGAAGGGCGACTAACTACCTATTGTTATTTTTTTATTTATTAAAAGTTGAAGTAGTTTTTCGCATTGAAATAACAGATATCATTCACGATACCGCCCAGCCATTTTTCATCATAAGGCAACTCTCCGTTATGGACGTCTTTGCCGATCATGTTGCAAAGCAATCGGCGGAAATACTCATGACGAGGAAAAGACAGAAAGCTGCGACTATCCGTGAGCATACCAATAAAGCAACTCAGCAGTCCCATGTTAGACAGGGCATTCATCTGTTTTTCCATTCCATCCTTCTGGTCGAGGAACCACCAGGCTGAACCGAACTGCATTTTGCCTCGTACGCTACCGTCGTTAAAATTACCGATCATGGTAGCCATCACTTCATTATCGCGAGGATTGAGATTGTATAAGACGGTTTTGGGTAGTTTGTCAACGGTATCCAGACCATTCAGGAAGGCGGCCAGGTCTTCGGCCTGGGCATAATCTCCGATACTGTCGAAGCCGGTGTCGGGGCCAAGCTTCTGCAACATTCTCTGGCTGTTATTTCTCAGGGCGCCGAGGTGTAATTGCATGATCCAGCCCTTATCGGCATACATTTTTCCGAGTTCGTACATTAAGCCCGACATGAATGTTTGAACCTCCGCTTCTGAAAGCGCTTGGCCAATTCTTTTTTTATCAAAAATGGCTGATAGTTGTTGTTCCGTGAATGGTACTGAGAATACTTTATTCAGGCCGTGATCGGATACCCGGCAGCCTTGTGAATCGAAGAAATTGATCCTGTTTTGAAGCGCCGCTAGCAAGTCCTGATAATTATTAATGTCGATACCGGCCGCCTGGCTGAGTTTGTCAATGTAGGCATTGTACGTGTCGGTATTGATCAGGATGGCTTTGTCGGGCCGGAAGGCCGGGTACATTTTGATGTTAGGATCTGTTGCCCGGTGTGCCTGATGATGCTCGAGTGAATCGATGGGGTCGTCTGTTGAGCAGACGGTGTCCACATTCATTTTTGCCAATAAGCCCTGGGTACTGTATCCCTCCGAAGCCAGTTGAGCATTACATTGCTCGTAGATCCTTTCCGCAGTTTGTGGGTTCAACAGATCAACAATGCCAAAGTAACGCTTCAGCTCGAGGTGCGTCCAGTGAAATAAAGGATTCCGGATGGTGAAGGGAACGGTCTCTGCCCATTTAAGGAACTTTTCTTTATCGGTGGCATCGCCTGTGATGTATCGTTCGTCGACGCCCATGGTACGCATGGCCCTCCACTTATAATGATCGCCGTACAACCATACCTGGGTGATGTTATCAAAAACCTTGTTCTGAGCAATCTCATCAGGCGGTAAATGATTGTGATAATCTATGATTGGCTGATTTTTGGCGTAGTCGTGGTATAATACCTGAGCCATCCGATTATCCAGGAGAAAATCCTCATCGAGAAATGGTTTGGTATCTTGAATATTCAGTTGCATGATATAGGTTTATTAATTTAGGAGAGAAAAATATTTCAATGCCTTATCCTGCTCCACAAGCTGTTCGGCCACTATTTTGGCATAGAGGTCGGCCCCTTTTTTGGAAAGATGGGTATCGTCCTTTTTGCCGTCAGGTAATTTAGCATATTTTCCCGGTTCTACCCAAACATACAGCTCTTTTGAACGCTCAGCCCCCCATTCTTGTACTATTTTCTCCGTATGATATAAATGATCGATCAATAAAATCTGCTCTTCCTGTGCTACTTGCCTAACGATTAATGGGTAAATCCCATGTGTATCTACCAGCGTACCGAATTCGTTAAACTTTCTTCGTACGATGGAGGTAAGTAAAACAGGCGTGGCTCCTTTCTCCCGTGTTTCCCTGATGAAACGCTTAAGGTTGTGTAGATAAGCGCCGGTCGGATTGGTATACCGTTTGGGATCTTTGAACTTCTGATCATTATGTCCAAACTGAATCAGTACAAAGTCTCCAGCTTTTAAGGACTCTAAAACCGTTTGCCAGCGACCTTCATCGATGAAGCTTCGCGAACTTCTTCCGTTTACCGCATGGTTACTGATGCGGACTTCTGGCTCAAAATATTGCTGCAAGGCCTGTCCCCAGCCCCGCTCGGGGTTTTCCTCGATACTTCCGGGCTTATTGGCCATGGTGGAGTCACCGATCAGATATAGGGTCGGCCCTTGTGGTTTCCAGTAAAAGCCCCAAATGAGGATCAGGGCTCCAATAATGAGCAATCCTCCGATAGGGATGAATTTTTCTTTTAGGAATTTCATAGGTCCGGTTTTAAGTAGTTGGACAAAAGCAAACTAGCCGGCTAGGGGGGAATATCCCGTGCCACGGCATTTTTTATACTCTTAATTTGGAGAACTGTCTACTAATTCTCCGTTCAGATAATAATGCTGGAAGTTGAGTCCTTCGGCGAACTCAATGTCATTGCCTTCTGCAACTCCGTCAAATTTGCAGTTGATGAGGGTTAAGCCTTTTACAGGATACTCCGGGCTGTAACCATCTATCAAAACTCCGTATTTACTTTTTTTGGATGTTACATTCTCAACAAAAATATTGTTGACTACCGGAATGTATTCCTGGTTGGGGTCGGAATAGATTGGATAGCGCATATTCACTTTGACAACTGCTTCTTTGACTTCACCTACTTCTATGTTTCTAAAAAACAGATTTTCAATGGTTCCTCCTCTTACCTTATTGGTTTTGACGCGGATGGCGCGGTCCAGGTTGGGGCTGTCCATTTTGCAGTTTTCGGCATAGATATTTCGGGCGCCTCCGCTCACCTCACTTCCTATGACGACGCCACCGTGGCCGTCTCTCATAGTACAGTCTTGTACAACTACATTTTCGATCGGGCGTCCTATTCTGCGGCCGTCCTGATTACGGCCGGACTTCAGTGCAATACAATCATCTCCGGTATCGAAGAAACAGTTTTTGATCAGCACATTCTTGCAGCTTTCGGGATCGCAGCCGTCACTATTCGGGCCGTGGCTGATAACCGTCACATTCTGGATGGTAATGTTCTCACTCAGCACTGGGTGGAGGATCCACATGGGAGAGTTTTTGATGGTTACACTATCGATCAGGATATTTTTACAGCGGTAGGGTTGAATAAAGTTGGGCCGCAGATGGGCACTCTCTCCCAGAATTCGCTCTTCCACGGGAACTTCGCGGGTATTCCAATCGAACAATCGTGGGCGACTCATGGGATCGGCCTGGCTCGGCATGCCTTCTTTCCATCCAAATCTTTCACTGTTTGCCCAGTTCCACCAGTTTTCGTTGCCGGCCTGGCCATCCAGAGTGCCGCTGCCGGTCAGGGCGATGTTCTCCTGTTCGTAGGCGTATACGAGGGGAGAGTAATTGTAACAATCGACGCCTTCCCAGCGAGTTAATACCACCGGCAAATAATGGGCCGCGTTTGTGCTAAAGCGGAGGGTCGCCCCCTTTGACACATGAAGGTTTACATTACTTTTTAAATGAACAGGCCCGTCCAGGCGATATTCCCCAGCGGGCACTAGTACTTTTCCGCCACCTTCCTCTGAGCATTTTTTAATGGCAGCTAAGATTGCTGGAAGGCTATTTACAGAAACATCTGCTACAGCGCCGAAGTCCTGTACATTGTAGGTTTGATCCCGAAACTGAGGGGGGACGATCTGTGACAAAATTTCATCTACATTTTCCCATGGATCTGGAGCGCTGCCTTCGCTTGATTGTTGTTCGGCAGAGGAACAGCCCATCAGCCCAATCAGAAGGAATGAAATGAAGAGAATGTTTTTTGTTTGTTTAAGCATAGCTTTCACGCTTTTGTCAATTTTGTTCACAACAAGGTAGGTCATTGGATCACAAATCAACTAGCCGTTTTTCACAATTGATGTGCTGGAATTAACATTCAGGGGAAAAAAAGGACTGAAAAACTCAAAAAGCGGGAAAAGCACATTTTTTCACTTAACCTATTCATTTTTTCACTTGTTTGGGACAATGATAGACAAAAACCGGATTCGGTCTCAAATGGTTCATGATTTGCGATTAAAATGTTTATCTTGTAATGAAATAAACAAACGAATTATATGTGGAAGGGAAGACTGTTTAGCATATTTATCCCCGTCTTTTTATTCAGCAATTTCCTCCTCTGCGCCACCGAACCATATGTACCTAAGATTGTAGATCCACTGACACAATCCTGGCGCTGGAAACAATTCCCTGAATTGGAAGGAAAAGGAATCAGGAACATTTACGAAGGTCCGGATAAGACTGTTTGGATCTCATTTAATGAAGGTATTTATGAATACAATGGATATGAATGGAAGATCCACAATCATGAAAACGGATTAGACTCTACAGCAGTCGATTTTGTGTATGGGGCCAAAGATGGCTCGATTTATGCCGCTTCCTCTTTTGGTATTTTCAGACTTCAGGGCGATCAATGGATTAAAAAGTTTGAGATTCCTGAAAATTTCCCTTTTACCTTTAATGACCTGACTGAATTGGAAAACGGCCTGATTGCAGCCCCCTCCAACAGGGGTTTGGTACTATTGGGTGAGAAGGTTAAAATATATACTTCCCAACAGCGAATTGCTACGCTACAGAACAGTTTCAGGAATGTAGAATGGGTGCTTTTGCCGAATGAACTTTTTCCGGATGAAGATTTCTTTGACATATCTGACGTTCTGCTCGACCATAATGACAGAATATGGCTGGCTCTGACGATGAGAAATGAAAAGGGGCGTTTGTTGGTCTTTGATCGCTCAGAGCTTAATAACAATTACATTTCAAAATATAAAATTTATGCCTCAGACGGTGCGATTCAACTTGGGGAATCTCAAAAGTTGTTGGAAGCCCAGGACGGAGCTATATGGGTGATCAATACAACCTATAAAGCTGGTATTAGTGTATGGAGGGAAGATCACTGGGAGTACATTAATTTGAGTGATCATTTTAGCGGGGATGAATACATGACGGACATCGTTGAAACGGATGACGGTACTATTTGGATCGGCTCTTTAGGGAAATTATACACTTTTAAGGAAAATAAGTGGACGATGTATTCCGCGCCAAATTTTCCTATTCCTGCCAACCGTTTACTGCTTCAGAACAGCAGCGGCAACTATATTTGGGTAGCGGGTTTTAAATCAAAAGTCTTTTTCCTGGATTTTTCTTTTGATAACTGGATCTCTTACAAGGATTTGAATTTTCAATTTCAGGAGCCTTCGGGGCAGAGCTGGTTTTTGGATGTTGATGGAAAAATCGTGCTGCAAAAGGGAACCAAATGGATGGCCTATGGCATCCAGGATGGCGTGATGGATGCTCCGATCCGAATCATCCGAACAAATAGCGGTCAGGTTTGGGCCGCCGGCTCGCATAAAGGTGTAGCAGCCACTGCCTTATTAAATGGAGATCAGTGGGAGCAGTTCCTCCATCCGGAACTGTCTTGGGGCATTGATTATCGAGCTGTTTTTGAAGATAAAGATGGAGCATTGTGGTTCGGTGCGGCTGTGGATGCAGAGACGGAACGTGGCCATAAAGCCGGCGTGCTTAAATTGATTAATCCTCAGGCAATTAAAAAAGAGTGGGTGCATTATGCCGGATCGGAAAGAGGCCTTCAGCAATCGAACGTTTATGGCATCGGACAATCGGCGGACGGGCGCATTTGGATCGGCGGCGGAAATATGTATGGATTTGATGGAACGGACTGGCAACGCCATGTAGACAGCCGGCTCCAACAATTTGTGAACGTGGTCTGTAGTGATCAGGGCTTGTTGCTGGCGGGATCCCGCTATTATGGGGTGTTTGTATTCGATGGAAAACAGTGGGTGAATTACGATAACTCAAATGGCCTTTCTGGAAATACGGTCATCAGTATTGATGTACTGGCACCGGACCGGATTTATGTGGCAACAGAGAATGACATCTGTATGTTTGACGGCAAAAGCTGGGTGCCTCATATCTTCCCTACTGAGATGAACATGGAGTTTGAAGGAGGTATGTTAATGCACGATAATAACGGCGCCATTTGGGTCAACAAGTCCAGCCGTTCCTGGAAACGCCGTGCCTTTTCATACAGTAAAACCCTGGAAGGAGAGGAATTATGTTTTATCGCCCATAAATACATTCCTGATCGGACAGCTCCACAAACCAGCATTACCATGTATTCGGAAGAGGTGAGCAAGGCTGGGAATACCCTGGTGAAGTGGACGGGTAATGATTATTTTGCACAGTCTGCCAATGAGGATTTGATGTACTCCTATAAGTTAGGGGATTCCGAATGGTCTCCCTTCATGGAGGAAGATCATTTTACGTTCATTAACCTGCCGAATGGTGAATATAACTTGCAGGTTAGAGCGAGAGATCTGGATCTCAATGTGGACCCTACGCCTGCAGAGGTGACCTTCCGAGTGCTGCCACCAGTATGGAAGCAGATGTGGTTTATTTTATTAATGCTCACTTTTTTAACGGTGCTGGGAATTTTTGAATACCGCATCATTACCAAAAAACGCAAGCTTGAAATCCTGAATGAATCGCTTCATCAGGTAAACGAAAAACTGAAGTCGAAAGGTCGAAAAATCTCAGCCCAAAACCAGGAGATCCTCAAACAACAGGCTCACATCCTGGAACAAGCAAAAGGCCTGGAACTAGCCAACAAAAACTTAGAAGAGCGCAATAGCGAGATAAAAAAACAGAAAGATCAATTGGAAGAGATGGTCGTTCAGATTGAAGAACTCTCCAAAGCCAAACTTGGGTTCTTTACCAATATCTCCCACGAATTGCGCACCCCCCTGACCCTGATCACCGGGCCGATCAATCAACTGCTCTCAGAGGGGCATTACATGCCTTTGGAATCCCGGAATAAATTGTATCAGGTTATTGAGCGAAATTCCAATCGCCTTCTGAAGCTGATTAACCAATTACTGGAATTCAGAAGAATCGAAAAGGGTAATCTGGCAATCAATTACAAGAATATATTTTTACCGGATTTTATTGGAGAAATTGTCGGAATGTTTGAAAATCTGGCAGCAGAAAAAGAAATCTACCTTGATTTTATCAATGAAGCTCAACAATCCGAATTTATAGTAGATCCGGACAAGATTGAAAAAATTGTGGTTAACCTACTGTCGAACTCCTTTAAACATACCTCCCCGGGCGAAAGTATTTTGGTAAAGTTAGATATGGTAGATGATCAGGAGGCGGGCCTTTCAGCTATTCATGATCGCTATCTGAATTTAATTGTTGAAGATACCGGCTGTGGCATAAACGAAGAGGACCTGAAGCACATCTACGAACGCTTTTTTGCCGCAGACATGCAAAAAAGTGACCCGAATAGTTCGGGCATCGGGCTTTCTTACACAAAAGAATTGGTGGATCTGTTACAAGGGAAAATAGAGGTGGAGAGCGAATTAGGGGTAGGCACCCGATTTAAGATTTATCTTCCATGTATTTTACCGAAAGAATCCTCATCGGAGGTGAGTAAACCCGTCGCTTTGCATATAGCTAAAAAGGAGGCGCAGGTACTGATGAATAGTTTGATCCCCTCTCCTGTGAATAAACCCGCCACCTTCCCAAATGGTAGTGAAAAGAGAACCATTTTACTGGTGGAAGACCATATGGATATGCAGTTGTTTGTGGAGTCCTTCTTAATCAACAAGTATAAGATCATCAAGGCATCCAATGGAAAGGACGGTTTGAAAAAAGCCAATGATCACAACATCGATCTGATCATTAGCGATGTAATGATGCCGGAAATGGACGGTCTGACTTTTTGTAAAAAAATAAAATCCAATA
>JAUIKE010000257.1 GCA_030430845.1 Bacteroidia bacterium
TATCCCGGCAGATTATTCAATGATAGCTATTTTTGCTTCATTTGGACAACAATTATAATTTACATCTGCTTTGGTTTTCAGCAGATCCATTTAAATTGCTAACAGCATAAATATACAATTAATTTTATTTAAAAACAACTTTTTGTGTCAAAGATACTGGCGCAGCCAACATGCATAACCATCGTCAAAGACGAAGGTTTTTAATAAAAATAAATCAACCGGTCAGAGACCGGTATGAAACTAGGTTGGGCGGTCAGAGACCGCCACCAACGGGTAAGGTCGAAGTCTTATTCGGCCTTATGCGAATTTGGCTAACAGTTCTTGCCGAAGGTTTTAGCTCAGTGGGTTCGTTTTGTTATGCTATCCCGGTCCTGCTTTGTTTCGCATAAGCGAGCAGGAATAGCCAGCAATCCAAAAGTGAGCCACAGAGCAATGCCACTTTATCCAGCTTGGCGATCAACCTTTAAGAAAGCTCCCCAAGCTTATGCACTCCTGCAAACGGCTAGGATTGCGAAGCAAAACCGAGGCTTAGAAGTGTCCAAATTGGCATACAGCCTTGTTTTTTTGGTTCTTTTGTAACAAGACAAAAGAACAAGATGAGTAAGTCAAAAGTAGATATCCCAAAATTTCGGGATATCTACTTTTAAATGATTTTTTTCCTTGTTTAGAAGAAAAAAATTATTCATATTTGCGCTACCAAAAAAATAAGTGACAGAGCGGTCGTTCACCGCCTTCACATAATACCAGCCGAAGCAGGCATCAAAATAGATTTCAACAAAATCTATTAAAAATTTCTGCCGAAGTGGTGCATAAAAAAATATAATTTAATTTTCATTAAATTATATTTCAACAACTACTCGCCGAAGTGGTGAAATTGGTAGACACGCACGTTTCAGGGGCGTGTGGCTTCACGGCCGTGGGGGTTCGAGTCCCCCCTTCGGCACAATTAAAAAAGTCATTCTGGTTAACTGGGATGACTTTTTTTATACTGTTACTTTTAACTTCTTCTTAAAACCTATAAAAAGGAGTACCCCCAGTAAAACCATTCCTATCCACCAATGCCTGCCTTCATTGCCAGCCCTTTTAATCGGCTCATCATCCCCAATCAAAGTCAAGCCGCCCCAGAAGTAGGGATGCGCATCACTTTCGGCAGCACTCTGCAGGTACTCCTTGCGCGCCTCATTCAAGGCCTCGGCCTTGCCCTTCCCGTCCTTCAGGTGGCGAGCGAAGCTGACCACCAGGTCCTTCGCACTTTTGTCATTGGCAGGCCAGAAGTTGAGCACCACGTTCGGACAACCGGCATATTTGAAGGCATGAGACAGGCTCATCACTCCTTCTCCCTTCGTCACCTTACCTGCTCCGGTATTGCATGCCGATAAAATCGCCAGGTCGGCGTTCAGGCGGGTGTTGTAGAGTTCGTAGGCGTAGAGGAGTTCATCTTCACCTTTCAGGCCCTCTCTATCCAGGTTAAAGGCCAGGCGGGAATAAAGGGGATTGACATCATCCAGGAAAGCATGCATAGCCAGGTGAAGGATACCGGCATCTCTCGCATTTTGTTTGAAAGCAAATTCTCTTGCCTGATCTTCGATATAGGGTTGACCTCCAAAGATTTCTGCACATTCCAATACTTCTGCCCGGTTAAACTGTAATGAATCCACCCCATCTCTAGAGATCAGGGGAAAACGTCCTTCCCACATCACCTGTTCTTCTTCCTGAAGTCCCCGAATAGTAGAGCCGTTTCGATACAGCGGTGCAAAGCCCAGATAGCTGGTTTGGTATTTTCGTCTCTGATCCTGCGACAAAATGTATAGAGAAGAAGAATAATCAGTGGACGTAGTAAAATTCTTAAACAAATATGGATAGTCTTGAAAACTCTGGGCCATTTCACCCCCTTCTCTTGCAGGCAGTAAATGGAAAGGAATCAAATGTAAAAACCCATCTGGTATTATAAGATAATTGGAGTGACTACCGCTTGTGAGAAAGTCTAAATTAAGGAGCTTATACAATTCAGTACCGCCCTGGGCAAAGGCTTCGAAATCGTTATGAAGGTTACCCAAATCAGGCTGCTTAAGCGGATTCAGGAAAGCATCCACTGTTTCTCTAAGTTTTTTAACTTGAATCTCATCCACCCGATAGCGTACCTGATCCGCTTCGATTAAAAAGGTAAACAGGTATTTTTCCCCTAAGAAGTATTCCAATATCCCTCTGTTTTCTTTGCGTAAAAAAACCTGTACTTCCTGGAGGTCCGGGATTTTATTTTGGTATTTAAACTGGTAGTATTCAGGGTGTTTTTTCTGGAGGATTTGGAGAATGGAGTCTCGAGTATATTTATATCTATTCACACTAGTCGTTAGTTTCTCAATTCTATGCTGACTAACTGCGTCACCTTTGTTTTCTTCCTCAGAAAGTTGTTTCTGAGTATAGCTCAAGAAGACTTTTGTTGCTCTTTCTTTGTCCAACAATTCTTGAGGTATTTTATAATACTTTCTTGCCTTCGAAGTATTTAGCGATACCATTAAAATAGTTGATTTGTAGGTTTCCATAAACCGGAAAACTAAATTGAGGTACTTTTCCTCTTTGGTTTGTTCATATTGGTCCAGAAAAAAATTAATTCCCTCTTCATAATATCCTCCGGTACGATTTTTGAAACTGATTAAATTAATGGTACCGTAGGCTATTTTTTCCGTCATACTCTGAAGCATCGATTCAACATTTAAATAGCTAGTCAATGCCAGGTTATTAAATTGCTTATAATGCCTCGCTTTCAACTGATAGATCCGAGCTTTAATAAAAAAAGCTTCTAATATATCTACATTAAGCCACATGTCTTTTAAAGAAGGAAAAAAGTCAAATTCTTTATCTTTCAGATAGGGCGAAATTTTGCCGGCCGCTTTCTTCCATTGATCTTCTGCTTTAGAAAAATCTCCTTTTTCAGCATAAATACGAGCTGTCATTAATTGTAGTTCAGGAAGGAATCTGGCGTTTTCACCCCTAAACGATGTTTCATATTCAATGGACTTTTCATAATGACGAATTGAAGCCGATAAGTTGCCAAGTTTATACTCTACCTTTCCTAATAATTCATAAGCATACGCATATTCTGGTAAAAAAGAACTTTGAAAAGTGAAATATGCCTCACCTGGGGCAACATGGAAGTTTCTGGCTGAATATTCAAGAGGATTATCATTCAATATAAGAATGATTCGCTCAAAACATTCTTTTGCTTTTGAATACTCCTTGGTCTGCATTCTTAAAATACCTAAGTTAAATAATAAAGCATTATAAGCACTCAGATATTCCTCATTCTGGATTTCAAAATTTGCTATTTTATTTTCTAAAACATAAAAAGCCCTCTCCTTTTCTCCCTCATTAAAATAAGTTCGAGCTATTTGCCCTGTAGTACTTTCAGCTCTATTACCTGCATTTTTTCTATAAATTTCTTGGGCCTTTAAAAAATAATATTCTGCTCTTTTGTATTCTTGTTGATTAAAATATACACTCCCCAAGTGCATATACTGATTACCTAATAAGGGATGGTCCCTTGGATAAAGCTTTTCTTTCACCTCAAAACTCCTTTGTTTGTACCATATTTCCTTTTCGAAATCTCCAATCTTGCCAAAAAAAATAGCCAAGACATTTGCAGTTGTCGCTAAATGAAATTGCTTATTGACCATAGGGTCATTCCAGGCATCTTCATATGCTATTTCTGCCATGTTTAAGCCTCTGCTTATTTCTCCTAAATAGTTGGCGATCGCAACTCCATATACCACTTTCCCATATTTATATAGTACAGCAATAGTGGTATCCTCTGATCGAAAATCATATGCTCTTTTCGCTGCCGGCATATATTCGTCCAACATAAAAAAGATACTATCCATTTTACCCTGGGAATAATAATAAGTATGGCGGACATCCAGATCCTTAAATAATTCTACATCCCGATAATAATCCGCCTCTGTATACGCCTGATCTGGTTGAGCAGAAAGAGATATCAAAAAAAGGTAAGTCAAACCAATAAATAGGGTTTTAAGTACTAAGGGTTTCATGTTTGGATGTTTTGGTTTTGAAATGCGGTGATAAAGAGCGCAGTGGATTATTAATCATTTTTCCTGGTACAAAATACTGTTCCAGAGGAATGCCATATTGCTAATCTTCGCTTGAAAATAAAAGCTCTTATTAAGAAGAAAAACGCTGAATTGATTTCCGCTGGAGCAAGCTGAAGCTTACTCTCCTGGCAAACTGAAGTTTGCTGTCCTTTACGGTAATTGCTTCATCAAGGCCCGTGCATTTTTTTGCCATGCATTGGGTTGATCGGTAAGCTTATTCAATTGAGTACGGGTATTATCGAAATCACCCAGGGCTAGGTAACATAAGGCCAGATACCAGCTTTTTCCATACGTCTGGCCGTTTTCCACTTGTTGTAAAGCCTCGATGGCCTTTTCGTATTGCTCATTTTCCAGGTACAATATGCCTAACTCATAGTAGTATTCAGAAGGGAAAGCTACTTCGCTTACCCTCACTTCCTCCATTTTCCCCAATGCTTCGGCCCATTTTTGCTGTTCAAATAATTGCCGAGCCTCTTGCCAGACAGTCACTTGGGTCGAATCCTCCTTCGATCCGCCCTGCCGAGAAGCGTAATAACTGGCCGGTAAAATATTTTGTGGCTCCGGACTCCTGTAATACGCTTCAAATAATTCCTCACTCGTATATCGTGCTTGCAGCAGCCAAAAACCTGCCACGACTAAAATCAGAACAGCGGCAGCTACGCCTACTGCCCTTCTAAGCGGAATAACTTTTTTTTTGCCGGAAACTTTTGATTCCCATTGATTCATTTTTCCCCTAAAAGCCAGGGCTTCCTTATCCACAATGGCCTCCTGTATCCATTTTTGCTGCCGTACCTGTTTTTTCAATTCTGTATTCCTGGACATCTCTTCCTCAAAGGCTTGCTTTTCTTCGGCCGACATCCGTCCTCGCAGGTAGTTTTCTATTTTTTTGCGAATATTTCTGTTCATAACGTCGATGTCATGGATTAAAAATTTCTTTCAAAACCTGGTCATTCTTCATCAAAGCTTCCAGCTTTTTCTGGCACTTGTGTTTGCGCTTGCGGGCATACCCCTCACTGCCGAAGCCCATCAACTCCATGATCTCCTGATGACTATGGCCCTCCCAGAACAATTGAATGATCTGCTTGCAGGATTTATTCATTTTTAGAAAAAGCTTCTGTATGCGTTGTTTCACTACGACCTCTTCCATCAGTTCATCTGCCGGGGGGACTTCACCTTCATATACAGCGGCGGCCTGATTTGTTACCCTTTCTTTCGTTTTATTTCTGTTGTACCATTTTAAATAAAGATTATGGGCCATCCCCATAAGATAAGCTGCAAAGGAACTGCTGAGTGTTAATTGTTCGGCCATCACTTGTTTGTATACCACTAGAAGAGCATCAGAAAAAATATCTTTCGCCTCCTCTTCTGAGATCTTATTCCTCTTCAATTGACGGATCACCTCGGGACGGATCTTGAGGTAAATATCCTTTATCACAGCATCGTCATGTGAGCGGATGCCGTCCAGGTAGGTTTGGTTGTCGAAGGATCCCCAAGTGGCCATTTAACTGGTTTTGTAGTGGTTGTAACCTAAATTTAATAATAGTGAAGGAAAGAATCCAAAAAAAAATCGGTTGATGAGGGTAACACTCATATCCTTCAATGTATATGAGAGTGTATTTACATTCAAAGCCTTCGAAAAACACCAGAAACAAAATCGGATGGATCATGAAAAAACACCTAAGCACCAGCCTGCCGCACAAACTACACCCCAGTTGAAATTTTCATTTTTCAGCATTTATGGAGTAGCAGACTGTGGCCCTTTTTAAGCTGTTAAATAGGGGATCTAACTCAAATCTAAACACAAACTCCATTTTATCACTATTAAACCTAAAACAATGAAAATCAAACATTTCCTTATCCTATCTTTAATCGCCTTCAGTTTTTTCCACTGTGAAAAGGATAATGTACTGGCCCCGGAAACAGACGTCCCGGCCCTGGAAACATTGCCAGACCTGACCAATGGTTTAACGCCCTATCTGACAGCTGAGGAAAAAGCCTTTTTCCAGGCTTCAGAACTTAAAGAACTGGACCAACTGCTTAAATTCCCGGATGCTCAGCTGGATTTCCGCTCCGGCAAGGTAGTCGAAGTGCCGGCCGATTCTGAAAATGCCCTGGCCGAGGCCATCCTGGAAGCCGGTGAAGGCGGGACGGTCATCCTGAAGGCAGGGATGCATACCGAAAGCGCTTCTGTAGTAATCCCATATACCCTGACCCTAAGAGGAGAAGAAGGTGCCATCCTGGAGGTCGATAATCTACCGGTCGAACAAGTCGGCTTTGTCGATCCGGCGATCTATGTGGTAGACGCTGATCATGTAAGGATCATGGGGCTCCAGATACAATCAAATGCCGATCCGGGAGGCGTTGGGATCTTATTGCAAAACGCTCACAATGCCTTTATCTCTCAAAATCAACTGACAAAACTCCAGGCAGGAGTCGTTGTCAACTACAGCAATAACGCCCGAATCCTCTTCAACAAAATAACGACCTCTGCCGCCTGGGCAACCGGAGAGATCGGGTTCTCCGCCGGCATTCTCGTTCCGAATGGCAACAATTCCCGCATTCTGGGCAATGAATGCTCCAGTGCAATCTTTGGTGTTTTCGCCAGCGATGTCAGAGGATTCTGCCTGGGGAATCAGCTCGATCAAAATGTTTACGGCCTGATCCTTTGCAAAGTAGCGGCGCCTGGCGTTACCACCCCGGATGGTATTTCCGTTGAGGCCGAGTACTCTGCCAAAAACTGGCTGGCTATTTACAATTCGGCAGCTCAAAACGTAAGTGTCGGTTATCTGGTTATTGACGGAGCCAATTTTAATTATCTCAACAATAATTTTGCGGAGAACAACGGAGCATACGACATCGAATTAGTCGGCGATACCGAACGCTTCGGCTTCCCTACCCCTCCTTGCTTCAACAACCGGGTCTTCGTACGCGCCGGCCAGACAGTTAAGGATTGTGGGGATAATAATTTCGTACGCGGGGGCATTGCCATCGATACCAGTCAAGATCCTTGTAATTAAAAAACTAAACCTTCATCTAACTGTCGAAATCCAGGGAACCCTGCCCTGGCATTTCGGCAGTTTTCCTAAAACCTATAGCCATGAATCAATTATACCATACTATCTTTTTTCTAATTTTCATTTTACCTGTTTCCTATTCTCAAGGCACCTTGATCACGGATTCATTATACAGCAATGCATTGGATCAATATGACTACTACCAGATCTATTTGCCGGATGGTTATGATGCAGAAAAAGCAGAAGGTTATCAGACGATCTACTTTCTGCACGGATCATTGAATAACCATACCACCTACGGCTATATCATTCCCATATTGGATAGTCTGATCACGAATGGGCTAATGGAACCTACTATTTTAGTGAAGCCCAATGGTAGTCAAGGTCCTTATGGCGGCAGTATGTATACTAATTCTACATTAAACGGGAATGTGGAAGACTGGATCATTCAGGATCTCATCCCTTATATTGATGCCAATTACAATACGCGAGATGAAAAACAATTCCGCACTATTATGGGCCATTCCATGGGAGCCAATGGAGCCGGCCGGCTAGCACTAACCTATCCAGGTTTGTTTCGAGCCTTCGCTTCGCATAGTGGCACACCGGATATTAATCTTTTTGATGTGTTCCTGGACTGGGTCATTTACAATGCTTATTCGGATGATTTCCCCCCCTATGAGTATCAACCCTCCGGCTGGCCTTTATTTTTCTTTATTGCTTCCTCCGGTTGGTCCCCCAATTTAAGCAATGAGCCTTACAAAGTAGATTTGCCGGTAGATGAATATGGTTTCCCAATAGACAGCATCCTGCAAGTTTGGTCTCAATTTACAGAAGCACAAATAGTATCTGAAAATCCGGATCTGGAGCAACTCGAAATCTACTTCGACTGTGGTATTCAAGACCAGTTCCAGTTTTTTCCACTAAATGAAGGTTTTAAGGATACCCTTGACAAATATGATATACCCCATACCTTTTTGTCTTATGACGGCCTACATAGCGATAAACTAATAGAACGATTCCCTATTTCTCTTCAGTTTCTGGATTCTGTTATGAATGCAGGTTTTACCAATGTAAATGAGGTCGAGTTGCTTCAAAAGCAAATACAACTTTTTCCCAATCCATCTTCCGAGCCTTTAACCGTACAGCTACAATTAGCTGAAAAGGCCAGGGTCGGTATAGAAATACTGGATTTGAATGGCAAAAAGGTAAAAAACCTGCTTTCTACCTCAACATTTGCGAAAGGAGAGCACCAATGGACTTTTCAACTAACGGATCTGCCTACAGGTACTTACATAGTTCAGATGAATCTTAATAGGAAAACGATTGGAAAGAAGTGGACCAAATATTGATGAGTCAGCAAAAAAAGCATTTATAAAACCTTTGTGATGCTGAGCCCTGCCGGTACTCGCAGATGCTTATGAGGCCTTATGGCCTCACGATGCTGTGATGCTGACGTCTGTATTTGCTCAAATAAAGAGTAAATTACTAATCATTTAGTAAAAAAAAGACGTCAACATCCCCACGCCGCAGGCGTAAAAGCATCTTAGCATCTGCAAGTACCGGCAGAGCTCAGCATCACATTTTGACATGTATTTTCTCCAATCTTTAACTTTTCAAGCTTCAAGCTTAGCTTTTTTCCTTCTATTCGCAAAAGGAGCAACAGGTTCTGCAAAAGGAGTTCTGTTCTCCCTTTCTTCCAACCACTTATCCAGATCCAACTCTCCGGCATTCTCTACTACGAGTTCCGGTGCAAAGGCGTATTTTGTCAGGTCTTCTTTTTTCGATACGCCCGACAGGGTCAGGATCGTCCGGTAGCCTACCTGGATACCACCTATGATGTCAGTATCCATGGTATCACCGATGATGGTGGTGTTGGCCGTTTCCAAACCGAGCTTTTTGCGGGCTACGCGCATCATGACAGGACTGGGCTTACCGACCGAGAAGGCCTTCACGCCTGTGGCTTCCTCCAGCATGGACACGATTGACTTGATCCCCAGGTTGTTCCAGCCCTTTTTCTTGGGTGAGGGGTCCAGGTTGGTCGCGATCAGTTTGGCGCCGCCGAGGATCATATCGACGGCATTGTTGACCATTTCGAGGGTAAAGTTGCGCCCCTCCCCGACCACTACAAAGTCGGGATCGTGGGTGACGAGTGAGTAGCCGTTTTCGTGCAGACTTGTCAGTAGGCCGCCCTCGCCCAGTACATAGGCTGTTCCGTTCGGTTTTTGGCGGGCCAGGAACCAGCCGGTGGCCATGGCGCTGGTGAATACATGGCTTTCTTCGGCCTCTATGCCTAAGCCGGCCAGTTTATTTACGACGTCCCTTGGTGTGCGCTGACTGTTGTTGGTCAAGAACAAGAAGGGTACCTTTTTGCGTTTTAATTCTGAGATGAAGGTGTCGGCCCCTGGGATCAATTCGTTTCCACTATAAATGACACCGTCCATGTCGATTAAAAATCCTTTTTTGTTCATCGGGTATAATTTTAATGAATAGGCAATGTACATGCAAAGTGAGTGCCGTTCTACTGCAATTTTTGCAGATTATTGTGGTATTTTCACCTTGGTTGAGGTATTCCCACCGTTTTAAACTAAAAAATTGACCGGCTTAGGCCTATGGTTGGGATGGAACGTGACATGTCCTCTGCCCGTCATTGTTCCCTAAGGTTGGTGGCGATTTCCAAAGTGTCGGCCATACGGCCCGCAAGGGAGGTCATCATATAAACTACCATGATAGCCCGCATATGACGCTCCGCTGGAGCTCAGGATCGAAGAATTTAACAGACCTACCACTTACGGTTCC
>JAUIKE010000032.1 GCA_030430845.1 Bacteroidia bacterium
TTTGGATTACAGAACACCTGCTGAACTTTATTACGGTAAAAAAGTGATTTTCAAACCAACTAAGTATTCAACTCTGGTGGTTTAACATTGGGGGTAAGCATATTCTTTTGCACAGGACCTGGCTCAGATGCATCGCTTCGGGCAGTCACATTATGGCTTAAATCACGATAACTTTATAGGCAGACTTCCTCAATACAACAGTTCGAAAGAAGATGCTATAGATTTTCTCATAGAAGATCGCCTGGCTCCGCAATGCCGCCTGGCAATGGATCAGCAACTTTTGCAAGCTGGGGATATGAAAAAATTTGAAGCCCTTTTTAAAAAGCTACCAGAACTCCTTCCAATTGAGTCCCCTTCCTTAATTCATGGTGATCTGTGGAGTGGCAATTTTATGATAGCGGAAAATGGACGGTCGGTCCTCATTGACCCTGCTGTTTCTTTTGGTCTAAGAGAAATGGATCTGGCAATGAGCTTGTTATTCGGTGGGTTTAATGATCTTTTTTACCAGGCCTATCATGAAGCATTCCCTTTAAAAGGAGGATGGAGAGAAAGAATGGATATCTATCAGCTGTATTATTTACTTGCCCATCTCAATATGTTTGGGAGGTCCTATTTAAGGCCTGTGCAGCAGATTCTTAACAAGTATCAGTGAACCAATAGGAATCATGCGAATGCCTGTATAGGCATTTGTCACCTTCCATGGAGGGTACAATCAATAGCCCCATGCTTCAGCTTGGGGGCGGTGGGTGCCCCTGATTCAGCCTGAGTTAGGCAAAAAAAAAGGTCATGTCAAACGACATGACCCAGGTACAATAAATATAATCCCATGAACATATCCAAAATGAATAACTTATATATCGTTAAATCATTTTCTAATTTGTGTGGCCTGCTACTTTGCAAGCTCAAGGAAATGTAGTGGATTTTTGAAAAGGAGTAAGCCGTTTTTGATGAACGGCTTACTACCAACAAATTATAATCCCATGAACATATCCTTGTTAAGTAAGAAAAAAAAACTTCCCTTCTACCACTCTCACTTTCTTCTTTCCTACAATACAAATATGGAAATTATTGCAGCACAGGACAAGGACAGATTTTTAAAATTGTGAAAATTTTATTTTTTTAATATATTTTTTATTAATTTAATGCTGTCATACGGGCAAAAAAAAAGTCGCACTCCCGTGCGACTTCAATAGCAATGATTATAATTCCACGAATATAAATAAAGCAATGAATGTCTTTTTGATGCTTCTATAACGCATAGGAAATACAGAATATTTCCTGGGAAGCATAAAATATACGAAGGTAGAAATTTAGTCTACTTTTTCAATTTTTCTGGTGATAATTCCTTCTGCTGTTTGAACTCTCAGCAGGTACATTCCCGGTGTAAGCTGACTCATATCGATGCTTTGCGTTCTTTCAGAAACTTTGCCGGTATCAAATACCCGTTGCCCTGTCAGATTAAAGAGCTGTACTCGTTCAAACTCTCTTCCTCCGTTAAAGTGTACATTAAGTTGATCGAAGGTAGGATTGGGAAAAGTTTGAAGCATCAGATCATGATCCTTGATTGAATCTTTACTGAGCTCTTCGCTACTAGGCTTTGTTAGGTCGATGGTAATATCCAGGCCTTCCAGTTTCACTCCGGAGATTTGCCCTGAACTATTAGACATGGAACCAATTCCTCCTCCAAGGCTGACGGTAATCT
The DNA here is from genome assembly GCA_030430845.1 of Bacteroidia bacterium. Lineage (GTDB taxonomy): Bacteria > Bacteroidota > Bacteroidia > Chitinophagales > Saprospiraceae > JANQPA01. Next base: position 1,703 of record JAUIKE010000032.1, read on the forward strand.
TTTCCTGCCCAGGTTTAATTCCATTGATATCATCAATGATCACAACACTTAAGGTTCCTATTTTGCCAAAGCCTGAAGCTTTAATTCCATTTGTTCTGGTAAATCCTGCATCCAAACTCCCTTTCAGGTCATTCTTGATCATAGAAATAGCTCCTGAGCTGTAATTCAACCAGCTGCTGTTATCAAAGCTTACGTTCATTCCTGCGGGGTCAAAAAAGTCAGGATTATACTGGATAGGGAAAGTAAAACCATATACATCTTCTGCAGGCGATTGTTCTGTTCCCATAAAAACATCGAACTGAATCACATCTCCCAAACTGGCTTCTGTATTTCCTCTTAGCACAATTGTATTTTTGATATTGGGAAGGCTCTTTGGTGTTAGAGAATGGGTTCTGCCATAGTTATTGCTGATTGAGCTGGTATCAAAAGCCGTAATGGTCCCTTCTCCGTCAGCATCAATATGCTTGAGGTCTTTTCCATTATTGGCATTAAGCATTCCCCAATTTTCACTGTATTCACCATACCAGGCTGGGAATTGTCCTTCGTCACGAGCAGGACCTGATTCTCCCATGTACAAGCCAATTGGTAACAAGTCATTGATGTCGACGATCCCATCAAGGTTTGTATCGCCTGACCATACACAATCGTTGAAGCAGAATGCATCATTACCATTACCCAGATCCAGGATATCCATTTCAATTTTAAGATATTTCTGGTAAGAGCATTGCTCTCCATTGAATACACAATAGTTCACCTCAAACTCATCCAGACCTTCTGATACATCATCATCCGGTACGTAAAGCAGCAAGTTATATCCTTTGATCCTTTGCCCTTTAACGATTGTATCCACTTGTCCTTCCAGGAAAAGCAGCTTACCTAAAGTAGGATCCTGATTTATTTCAAATTTATATTCTGCGATAGGAATGCTATAGGCCACTACCAAAGGAGTGCCTTTAACAGTAGACATACGGAAACGGTTATAAATGGGCTCGAAGTTACTAACGTATACATAAACCGTAGCTTCTTCTGCATCATAGGCACAGCCGGGATCTTTACTCGTATATGTAAACTGATCCACACCCAGGAAGCCCTCTGCGGGTGTATATTTAAGCGTACCGCCCTGTTCGCCATCTACTACTTCCAAGGTTCCGTACTGCGGCTGAGAAAAAGTAAATCCGCAGGCTGTCGGGCCGTACAGATCGTTTTCCAATACATTAAATTCTATCGGGCTAAAGGTAGTTGTATAGAACTCATCATCATTTGCAAAATTATTATCGATTAGATCCAGCACCACAATTTCCACCACCTTCACCATGCCGTTATCCTCAAAAACAATATAATCCGTACCTACGAAGTCATAATCAGGATAATACAGCGGAATATCGTCATAATCATCGAAGAACCCATTCCAGGGATAATCGACTACTGAGAAGTTAGAAGGAATAAAAATGGACTGTGGCTGATTCTTTTTGGTAAAAACGGTAAGGGTATCTGAATTATCTTCTCCGTATACATTGATACTTACTGATCCTTGATCACACACACCCGATTCATCACAAGCTATGTAATTGAAATGAGCGATGCCTTGAAAATCTGTCTCAGGAACGAAAGTCAGCAAAGATCCGTCCTCACTAATGATTACCTCCCCATTGTTCACTAAAGAAATTTGGCTGATCGTTAAGGCACCTGAAGTAGCTTCATCATTATTCAGTACATCGATATCAACGGAAATATTAGTAGGCGTTCCTGCAAAATCTTGGAAGGCATTCACAACAGAAGGCAGCACATTAATGTAAACGGTAACTCTTTTGTATTCAGCAGGCAGAGCCCAGAAAGAGTACTCCAGTTCATCTGCACCGATGAAACCGGCTTCCGGTTCATAAACTAAGTCATATTGACCATTCCCCAAATTCAGTATTCTGGCCGAACCATTATCCGGTTTTTCAGTAATTTGTGGACCAAAAGGATTAGAGGAAAAGTTATGAACCAAGGAAGTATTCTGATAGGTCTCCAGTACGATCGCCTGTGAATGCAGCGAATACGAAGAAAATAAGAGAAACCAAAACGCAATAAAATGGCGTAATGATACATTCATGGTCTGTGGATTTAATAATTCATTGCTAAAAGGGCCATTGCTAATTACCCTATAAAATTCCCTTAAAAATACAATATTCTTTCCTTAGTTGGAAATGAAATCACCAACAATTCTGATAATTAACAAACTGCTTTAAACTATATGAAACCACATCGCTGAAAATCAATGGAGTAGATGTGCTTCTAGACAAGTAGTTTTGTTATTATTTTTTTTTAAATGTAAATTTGTTGGGTAATTGTAATTTTAACTTTTAAAAATCTGTTATTGTTTACGTTTCTTTAAAGGCAATTGTTTCCTTTTATTATAAAAAAATAATCGGGTTTTTCAAAATTTTACCACAGGCCCATCGGATGGTGCAGCACTATGAGAAGTAGCAAGTTATATTCCATACTCGGAAACTTTTCTAAGATTGAACAAAACCGGTTCAGAAAATATCTCCAATCACCTTACTTCAACCGAAGTGAGACCATTACGGAGCTTTTCGACATCCTGGCAGACGACATTAACGGCGAGGGGGAAATAGATTTGAAAAAAGAGGTGATCTGGAAACTTCTGGGGCTCCCGGCTCCCTTTGATGATACGCGATTTCGCAAATATCTCTCTGATTTGCTTAAACTATTGGAGAACTTCCTGGCTCAACAAACTTACGAACAGGATCCTGTTTATCAGGCGTCCTTTTTAATCGAAGCCATCGGAAAAAGGGATTTGGAAAAACTGTATAATTCCTCCGTCAGATCTGCTCAGCGCTTGATTCATCAATACCCTCATGAATCTTCCAATTACTATTTTCATCAGTACAAAATCGAACGGAACTACTACGAACTAACCGACGCAGAAATAAAAAGAGGAGATAAGAACAATGTAGAAGAGATCAATAAATTTCTGGATCTGTTCTACATCAGCGAAAAATTAAAATTCTATCTGCCTACCCTCAGTCAGAAAAGGGTGGCCAAATATGAATACCGCATCGAATTGATTGAAGACCTCCTAAAGTACCTGAAAGAGAAAGACTTCAAACATTCACCTCGTATCGCCCTTTATCATAAAGCTTGCTACCTGTATCTCGAACCGGAAAATGAAGATCACTATCACGAACTGAGGAGGCTTCTTCAGGAATATGCCATGGAGGTTCCGCTTAAAGAAGCTAATGACGACTTATATGCTTCTGCCGAAAACTATTGTGTAAAGAAATTAAATGAGGGGAACTCTCAGTTCCTCGCCGAACTGTTTTCTCTCTACCAGGAAAAAGTGGAAAGAGGTATTGTAATCGCCAATGAGGAAATTTCTCCCTGGTTGTTCCGTAACATCGTTACGGTTGCTTTGCGCTTAGGAGAGTTTGAATGGATTGAAAATTTCATCCATGAATACAAAGAAAAATTACCGGAAAGTTATCGCGAAAATGCCTTCACCTTTGCCTTAGCTCAGCTCTATTTTTATCAGAAAAAACATGATAAAGTCATCGAACTGCTCAGAGAAGTGGAGTATGAAGATTTTACCTACAACCTCAACTCAAAGGTAATGCTACTGGCCACTTACTACGAAATGGATGAAATAGAACCGCTTTATTCCTTGTTTGAAAGTTTCCGGGTTTACCTTAACCGGAACAAATCCATTCCGGAATCCCGAAAAAACAGCTATAAAGACCTCATCAAATTCACCAAAAAATTAACCCGTCTATTCCCTGGTGATCAAAAAGGCATAGAAAAACTGAAAAAAGATGTGCTGGAAAATGAACACGTGGCCAGTAAGGGGTGGCTAAAACAAAAGTTAGCAGAATTGGAAGGCGCCTAGCCCCCTTCCAATTCTACCTCCATCCATACGGGCTGATGGTCTGAAAACTTAAAGTTTAGGTTCAGCCCTTTCACTTTTAAAACCTTTACGTTTGGAGACACCAGGAAAAAGTCAATGATCGTCACGAAGGTTTTACCTAACTCTAATGGATTCCGTACACTCCTGTTGGTCGGCACCGTAGGATCATAGATCCACTGCCAATCTTCCGGCAGCATTTCGGCTTCAATATTACTGAGTTCGGCGGCCCGGTCCGGATCGGGTACAAATCCATCTTTTTTGAAAAAAGGTGGGCATTGATTCCAGTCTCCTCCCGCAATTACATAATTCCCTTTTTGATATTCAGCCAGGAAAAAATCTTTTAAAAAGCGCATTTGCTGTTTTTTCAGCTCCCCGCCTTTGTCAAAAGCTGAATTGTGTACATTCATTAGAACCAGTTCTTTACCATTTTCCATATCAAACCTCAAAACAGCTGCACATCGGTCCAATTGAAAGATCTTGGTCGGCCAGCCATATTCACCGGGCAGCTGATATCGAGTAGCTTCCTGAGGCTGAAAACGGGAATAGGTCCCTAACCCACTCTTCGTTTTACCATAAGCCTTCCAGGGCTCCAACAGCGGAATAGGCACCCAGGGAGATTGATAATTGGCCGCAAAACCGGCATAATATCCATCAAATGTTTCAGCTAATTTCGCAAAATGATCCACCTGATAACTGCGCTTGGAAGATCGATCCACCTCTTGCATCAGGAAAAAGTCGGCCTGAGTGGAACCCGCCCATTGCAGGATTCCCTGCACGTTTTTTTCAGAAATCGCCTTAGACGGTCGCACCATGTGCCCCTTTGACCTCAACATCCCACCGCCGTCATAAAAAAAGTCCGACTCCTCCCCTAGTCCGGCATAGCCTATGTTCCAGATGGCCAGGGAAATGACACTGTCCGTTATCACAGTTGCTTCTGCGGTCTGTTCTGTTTCGATCTCCAGGATATGATCGGGCTGAAAATCGGTTAAAGTACCGAAGATCAGCACAAAGGCAATGTAGCTAATAAATATTCCCAGTATCCAAAGAATGATTTTACGTACTTTTTTTATCATACCAGTTATTTTTAACTATTAAATCCCCAACATATCTTTCATCCCAAATACCCCCTTTTTCCCCACCAACCATTCAGCTGCATGCAAAGCACCTCTGGCAAAGCCTTCTCTGGATTTGGCGGTGTGGATAATTTCAATCTCATCAATATCAGAGAAGTACTTAACATTATGAGTGCCTGGCACCTTATCAATTCGCTTTGAGTGAATAGGTATTATTGATTCATTATCAGCACCTTCCGACTGCCACTTGTTTTTTCTATTCAACTGTTGAATGATGCCTTCCGCCAGGGTGATCGCCGTTCCACTCGGTGCATCCAGCTTTTGAGTGTGATGGATCTCTTCCATACTGACCTCATACTGTGGGTAGGGATCCATCATTTTCGCCAGGTATTCACTTAGAGAAAAAAAGATGTTTACCCCGATACTATAATTGGAGGCGTAAAAAAAGGCTCCTCCTTCTGCCTCACATACTTTTACAGCTTCCTCGTACTTCTCCAGCCAGGCGGTCGTACCACTCACAACCGGCACCCCAGCTTTAAAACAAAAGCTTACATTGTCAAAAGCCGTTTCAGGCCGGGTGAATTCAATGGCCACATCGGCCTGCTTCAGATTTTCTGTAGTCAAATCATCTGCATTGTCCAGATCGATTTTCAAAACCACCTCATGGCCGGCATCTACTGCCAATTGCTCAATGGTTTTACCCATTTTTCCGTATCCGATTAGCGCTATCTTCATATTTTGGTTCATTGTTCATTGTTCATTGTTCATGCTTGACCTTTAATCCTCCTCCAATATCCGCTTTAACTCATTCAATTTCATCATACACTCGATCGGCGTCATATTATTCAACTCCAAATCAAGCAAAGCCTCTTTAATTTTACCCATTTGAGGATCGACTGTTTCAAAAATGCTCAGTTGCAGGGCCTGCTCTGAAATCGCAGCAGTGGCCGGTTTTTTAACTTTTACGCCATTGGAATCCACCGGTTCCAGTTCCTGCTCGATCGATTTTTGTTCCAGCTGGTGCAGGATCTGCACGGCCCGCTCTACGATCTGATGCGGCATCCCTGCCATTTTCGCTACGTGAATACCAAAGCTATGCTCACTACCTCCGGGCACTAATTTCCGCAAAAAGATGACCTTATGCCCTACCTCTTTGGTAGCTACATTAAAGTTTTTGACCCTGCCCAATCTGGCTGCCAGGTCATTTAATTCGTGATAATGAGTTGCAAAAAGCGTCTTGGGTTTATAAGTACCCGAATGCAGATACTCCGCAATGGACCAGGCAATGGAGATGCCATCATAGGTGCTCGTTCCCCTGCCGATCTCATCTAGCAGGATTAGGCTGCGGTCCGAAATATTGTTCATGATGCTGGCCGTTTCATTCATTTCTACCATAAAGGTCGACTCACCGGATGAAATGTTATCAGAAGCCCCGACCCTCGTAAACACCTTGTCGATCAAGCCCAGGCGGGCGGAGCCGGCCGGAACAAAGGAGCCCATCTGGGCCATAAGCGATATTAAAGCCGTTTGGCGGAGCAAAGCTGATTTACCGGACATGTTGGGGCCGGTGATCATCAATATCTGTTGTTCTTCATTATCCAGATATACATCATTCGGAACATACTCCTCTCCCAAAGGCAATTGAGTTTCGATCACTGGGTGCCTACCCTCTTTAATGTCGATGACAAAGCTATCGTCAATCTCCGGCTTACAATAATTATTCTTCTGTGCGATCTTGGCAAAGGACAGCAGGCAGTCAAGACGGGCAATCAGCATCGCATTATGCTGAACAGGGCGGATATAGTCCGCCAGATCAAGTACCAACTGCTGGAACAGTCGCTCCTCTAAGGCCAGGATCTTCTCTTCGGCACCCAGGATTTTGGTTTCCAGGATTTTCAGCTCTTCCGTGATGTATCTTTCCGAATTAGTAAGCGTTTGCTTTCGAATCCACTCTTCGGGAACCTCGTTCTTGTATTTGTTAGTTACCTCCAGGTAATAGCCAAAAACATTGTTAAAGCCAATTTTCAGGCTATTGATCCCAGTTCGCTCAGCCTCAGTGGTTTGTATCTTAACAAGTATATCTTTACTATTCTTGATAATACCTCTTAACTCATCCAATTCTTCGTCACAACCGGCAGCGATGACCCCCCCCTTGGTCAGGTTAACCGGAGGTTCATCCATCAGCCAGGTTTGGATTCTTTCTATCAATTTAGCGCATGGATTGAGTCCTTCCGCCATATTAACCAAGTAGTCCAAACCACCGTTTTCCAAAATTTCTTTGGTTGGGCCGACACACATCAAAGCTTTTTTGAGCTGAACGACTTCTCTGGGATTGATCTTACCCAAGGGCACTTTTGAGATCAATCTTTCCAGGTCTCCAATCTGTTGGATCTGCTGAATAAGGGAGCGGCTGAATTCTGCATGCCGGATCAGGTACTCCACCGCGTTCAGGCGGGCATTGATAGCCTGTTTGCTTTTGAGGGGAAGGACCACCCACTTTTTGAGCATCCGGGCTCCCATTGGAGAGATCGTCTGATCGAGGATATTGATCAAAGGAACACCACCGTCATGATTAGAATAAAGCATTTCGAGGTTGCGAATGGTAAAGCGGTCCAGCCATACGTATTTATCCGGCTGTATACGGCTAAAACTATTGATGTGCTGGAGGTCCTTATTTTCGGTAGTCGACAGATAATGCAACACCGCACCACCGGCTATCTGGGAGAGATCCATTTCTTCTACACCAAACCCCTTTAAACTGCTAACAGCGAAATGTTCCAGCAGTTTTTCCCGGCCAAAGTCATAGGTATAAATCCACTCATCCAGCGGATATTCATAAAAACGATCTCCGAACAGTTTTTGGAATTCTTTTTTGCGATCTTTAGGATAAAGGACTTCGGAAGGATAAAAGCTTTGCAACAGTTTATCCACATAAGCCTGATCGCCTTCACAGCAAAGGAACTCTCCGGTGGAAATATCTAAAAAGACCAGTCCAAACTGCCCCTTTCTGCCGAATGCCACAGATGCCAGGTAATTGTTGGATTTATGGTCCAGCAATTTTTCATCAACGGCAATACCTGGGGTGACGACTTCTGTGACCCCTCTTTTGACGATCTTTTTTTGCGGACTGGGTTTTTCCAATTGTTCGCAAATCGCTACTCTGAAGCCAGCCTTTACTAATTTCGGCAAATAAATATCCATAGAATGGTGGGGAAAGCCGGCCAGTTCGATATCACTGCCGCCGTTATTTCGCTTGGTAAGCACAATCCCTAAGGCATTGGAAGCCGTAACGGCATCCTCTCCAAAAGTCTCATAAAAGTCTCCTACCCTGAATAATAAAATTGCATCCGGGTACTTTGATTTCACTTTGAAGTATTGTTTCATCAATGGAGTCACTTTGCCACTCTTTCCTTTAGCCATTCGAATAAATTTTTCTATTTGAGAGCTTTTAGTAGTATTAAAAAAATTAAGCGCTCAAATGAGATTTATCTTAAGTAGAACCCAACTTGGATTAAATAAACAAATATAAAAGAAGCGTGCAAAATAAGGTAATTCAAAATGAGATCAAGCTGGCTTAAATTTTTAAAAGTCCTGCAAAGAAGGTAAAAATCACTACAATATAGCATCATAGATTCATCCTTACATTTGAAATATTAAAAACTAGAGGTTATTTTTGCGCCTATTATCAGTCGAAACCTTGAATAGTTCTTTTGATTCTGAGTAAAACTGTTTATTTAAAATAACCGTTAGTATAGATATATTAGGAAAAGCAATATTTTAGGTTGCTTAATAACTACAGCCTATTCTTTTCAGATTTTTTGATACTAAAAAAATAATAGTACAATGGCAATAATGATCACTGATGAATGCATTAACTGCGGAGCCTGCGAACCAGAGTGCCCCAATAATGCGATATATGAAGGAGGAGTTGAATGGGCCATTTCCGATGGTACCGAAGTAAAGGGTACCTATGTCCTGGAGGATGGGAAAAAGGTTGGAGTAGATGATCAGCAGGATCCCGTTTCTGATGATTTATATTATATCGTTCCGGATAAATGTACCGAATGTGTCGGCTTTCACGAAGAACCTCAATGTGCGGCTGTTTGCCCGGTAGATTGTTGTGTGCCGGATCCGGAAAGAGAAGAAGAAGAAGAAGAATTGCTGGCTCGTAAAGCCAGACTGCACATATAATTTCCATTCTGACCACAAATAAATAAAAAAATGCCTCTCTCGCTCCAAGCGGGGGAGGCGTTTTTTTTATATTTGGCTAGTTCTTTAACCAAACTAAAACCAACGAATGAAATCAGATATTGAAATCGCGCAGTCGGTATCCATCCGGGATATCCGCGACGTAGCCCAAAAAGTAGGGCTACACGAAGACCAACTTTTCCTTTACGGCCGACACAAAGCCAAAATCCCTCTCGACCTTATTGATGAACAAAAAATCAAACAAAACCAACTTATCCTGGTTTCTGCCATTTCTCCAACTCCTGCCGGAGAAGGAAAAACGACCGTCTCCATCGGCCTGACCGAAGGGATGAACCGTATTGGTAAGCAAACCATGGCGGTACTCAGAGAACCTTCTCTGGGGCCTGTTTTTGGTATCAAAGGTGGCGCAACAGGAGGAGGACATTCTCAGGTGATCCCCATGGAAGATATCAACCTCCACTTCACCGGAGATTTCTCAGCCATAGAAAAAGCTCATAATCTGTTGGCTGCTTTGATCGACAATACCATCCAGAACAAACATTCGACGCTTAATCTAGACCCCCGAACCGTTCAGTGGAAAAGAGTGATGGACATGAACGACCGGGCCCTGCGTAACATCATTGTCGGGCTGGGCGGTCCTACCAATGGCGTGCCTCGTGAGTCAGGCTTTGATATTACGGCCGCCTCCGAGATCATGGCCATTCTGTGCATGTCTAAAGACCGGGCCGACTTGAAAAGAAGGATCGACAATATATTTGTCGGTTTTACTTACGATCGCCAGCCTGTTTATGCCAAAGACTTTAAAGGAAGCGGTGCCATGGCAGCCCTGCTAAAAGATGCCGTCCTGCCTAACCTGGTCCAAACCCTGGAAGGCAATCCTGCCATCATTCACGGAGGACCTTTTGCCAATATCGCCCAAGGCACCAATACGATCATTGCCACTAAGATGGGCCTATCCTTATCTGATTATGTGGTTACAGAGGCCGGCTTCGGCTTTGACCTGGGCGGAGAAAAATTCCTGGACATCAAATGTCCCAATGCGGGTCTGTCGCCTAAAGCAATTGTATTAGTAGCAACCATCAGAGCGCTCAAATATCACGGAGGGGCTTCCCTCAAGGAAATTAACGAACCCAATCCGGAAGCGGTGGCAAAAGGTCTCGTCAACCTGGAGAAGCATCTCGAAAATACTCGTTTGTATAATCTTCCTGCTGTAGTCGCCATTAACCACTTTGTGCATGATACGGAGGAAGAAATACAGTTGGTAAAAGAAAAATGTGAGTCCATGGGCTTTAAAGCGGTCCTAACGCAGGTTTGGGAAAAAGGAGGAGCCGGCGCTGAAGATTTAGCCAGATCTGTAGTGGAAGCCATAAATGGCAACCAACAGACTTTCACGCCTCTGTACGATTGGGATTGGCCTGTAGAGAAAAAAATAGAAACGCTGGCTACCAAAATATACGGTGCAGAGGGCGTAGAATACGGCTCCGATGCCCGGAGAGACTTGCGGCGGATTAAGAAGTTAGAACTGGAGCACCTGCCGATTTGTATGGCCAAAACACAAAAATCACTTTCTGACGATCCAAAGTTGATCGGCCGGCCGAAAGGATTCCGGCTGCATATCCGTGAAATAGAGGTGGCTGCGGGTGCTGGTTTTCTGATCCCCATCACGGGGGCGATGATGCGCATGCCTGGCCTTCCCGGCACGCCAGCGGCTGAACAAATTGGTATTGATAATGAAGGAAATATAAGTGGACTATTTTAAACAATGGACAAAACTCAACTCGACAAGCTGCGCATTGAATTATCCCTGGAAGCCAAGAACGGCATCAACTTCATCCTTGGAGCCATCCTTTGCTGGGGACTCATTACCTGGATCTGGACGATGCCGATGAATGATCAGCAAAGTGCCTTTTGGACGTTTATGGCGGTGGCTCCGATGATGCCGGCCGCCTGGTTGTTTTCAAAAATCCTGAAGACAAAATGGACGGTAGCAGGCAATCCCTTGCAGCCGCTAGGCCTTTGGATGAATTTTGCCCAGCTATTTTACTTCCCCTTTATTTTTCTGGCATTCTTCCGGGCGCCCGCCGATATGCCGATGGCCTACGCCATCATTACCGGTGCCCATTTTTTTCCGTATGGCTGGTTTTATAAAACGATGGCTTACCCGGTTATGGCGGGCGTTACCGCCATTGGAGCTGCTATTATCGGCAGTATGGCCAGTAGCTGGGATGTATATAAAGTAGGTGGCTATATGGTCATTTGCCTGATTGTACTGGCGATTTGGCTGTGGATTGATTACAAGAATAAGGATCAGGCGGCCGTCTGATCCTTACTCTTCCACCAGATGTTCATCCAGCGGCTTGCCAAATTGGATCATACGCATTTGTTCCTGGCACTTTTCGCAAGTCCCAAGATGGCTGGCCATTCGCTGATATTCACTACTGGAACCATCTATTTTCCCCCGTACAAACGCACGGATCTCCTCATCATCCAGGCATTTGCCTCGAAGTATGATAGCCCTGGCAATGATCCATAAAACAGAAAGCACCACCAAGATCATAGTCGCAAATAATAAATCCCTCATATCTCATTCAAGTGAACAGAAGCGCTCCTTTTAGCCTGACGAAAGCAATCCAACAACAGCTCCAGATCCTTTTTTTCATTGTATAAATGACAGGAAACCCGGATCGAACTTCCCCGCAAGGACACAAAGACCTTGTTCGCCTTTAATATTTCACTCAATCTTTCCCTGTCAAAAGTATTATCCAGGCGCACTCCGACCAAATGTTCGCCGCGATGCCCCTTTTGCTCTACCTGTCCTCCCAAAGCTTTCAACTCGGGTAGAATTTGGTCCCATAAATGCCCGCAATAGGTTTGAATTTCCTCAGGTTTCCAATCAAGCAATTGCTCTATTGCACGATTGAGCATAGGGACCAGAGCAAAATTGCTTTGCTCCCCCATCGAATATCGACCGGCCTTGGGCTGGTAAGCGCCCTGGTAGTTCACCAGTTCTTTGAAGTTTTCGCTATGCAGTCGATTGATCCAGTTTTCCTCAATAGGGCGGCCTTGATCAAAATATTCTCCATAATAGGCCACTCCCAGGCTGTAAGGCCCCATCAACCATTTATAACCGGCACAGATCAATGCATCGGCTTGGATTTCCTGCATGTCAAAAGGAAGGGCTCCGACGGATTGAGTGCCGTCGATCACCAATAAGGCGCCCATCTCCCGGCTTCTCTGCCGAATTGCGGAAAGGTCATATTTTGTGCCGTCTGCCCAATGCACATGAGATAAGGCTACCACCCTGGTCTGCTCATCAATAGCCTCCAATATGGCCTCATTCCATGCTGCGGCCCGGTTTTCGGAGGCAGGAGCCTTGACCATTCTAATACTTCCCTCATATTCATCGGCCAGCCGTTTCCAGGAATAATAATTACTGGGAAACTGCTCTTCTACGATGACAATATTTTCACCCTTTTTTAATTGAATATTATTCGCCACAGTGGCTATTCCGTAAGAAACGGATGGAATGAGCGCAATTCGATCCTTATCGGCTACATTGACCAGGCGGGCAAAATTTGCTTTGAGCTTATCCATAGGATCGAAAAAATCCTCAACAGCGATCTCGTAAGGACGACCCTTTCGAGCCATCAGTTCCGTACCTAGTTGAGTGATGCTCTTCAATTGAGGGGACATATAGGCTCCGTTCAGGTAAGTAACCTTTTCCTCGAGGTCAAAAAGAGATTTTTGGCAGTTTATCATGATGACAGATTTTGAGATCTGTCAAGATAAAAAAGTCTGTGGTTTTCACCTACTTAAATCGATAAGAAACCCCCAGTCTCCATTTCCGATCAAAGGCTTCCAGGTCTAATCCTTGGAATAAGTTTTGGAATCCGTGCTCATAACTCATCATAGCTTCCAAACGGCTATTCAGACGGTATCCAATACCCAAATGAGCCCCCACATCCCAACGATTCAGTTTATCAGTGGGGAACGTACTGCCCGGATCTAGTTTTACAAGGGAAGAGTACAGCCCTTCTTGCGGATCCGAGCCTGCAAAAGACACCTGCTGATCGTCGGTTGCAGGTTCACGGGTAAATACATTGCGATAAGACAATTGGGCACCTCCAAAAGCGGTCCATTTTTGCCCCATACGCCAGCGTAAACTGAGTGGCAATTGAAACTGGCGAACCTTCAATTGCAATTGGTTCGCAGCTTCCTGGGCCGTCAATGTATCTACCTGCCTGTTAGGAGGGAAACTGGTAGTCGGATCACTGTTTTCGGAATTTGCATCCAATCGAGTATTGGCTGGGACCGATACGGCGGAAGGACTTAAATAGATTTGTTCGTATTGTAAACCCATCCTTAAGGACAAGCGGGGGGTGAAAAAATGTGGCCTTTGCCCCCAAACACCTAATGACCCGCCATTCATACTGGAAAACTCGGTGCTTAGCACAGAGGCTTGAACGCCCCAGTTCCATTTAGAAGTTTTGGGTCTGACTTTAGATTTGAACTCAATGGATTCAGGCGTTTTTCTCAAAGGCCACGATAATTCTTTGAATCCAGTTTCTAAAAAGGAAAGAGCGGCAACAGCGTAGCTGTTGCGCTCATGTTCCTTCATGATAAGGAAATTGTCGGATTCTACTTGATCTTCAGCAGAAGACTGCTGTTCATGGGATGATATCCAAGCGGCTTCCTTTTGATCGGAAGACTTGGCAATTTGAGATTCGCTAATTGAATTTTTAGAAACAGCCGACTGCAGGGGTGTTTCTCCTTTTATACTGGAAATGACTGGAACAGGGTTTTCCCTAGATGTATTTTCAGGAATGATTTTATCAGGTTCAGTAGATTGAGCGCTTGCGGCCTGTTTTGTTTTTTCTTCAGGGGTAGTATTCGGAAGAACAGCAACAGAGGCATCTAATTCAGAAGGATCCTTCACAGTTTCTATCGTTTGATCCACCAAAGGTAAGGAGGTTCGATCATCTACTCTAATCACATTGGAAGCAGGTCCAAAAAGCCAGCCTGCTCCACCAAGGATGACCAAGCCCAAAGCCCAGAGCCATATCAGCTGACGGCTTCTGCTTTGTACCGGCATCTCCCTATCCAGGAGCATTTCCATTTCGCTCCAGGCCCGGTCGGTGAAAGCTTGATCAAATAAATGTTCCTCTCTATCGTGCATAATTCTTTTTGTTGTAGAATTGTCCTATCAATCGTTTGAGTTTTTTTCTGGCGGTTGATAAATGCCATTTGGAAGTCCCTTCGCTGATGCCCAACATTTTTCCGATTTCGACATGGGTATATCCATCGATGGCGTACAGTACAAAGACATCGCGGGTCGCATCCGGCAGTTCATCAACCAGTTTGAGTATATCTTCCAGGTATAGTTTATTCAGTGCGGTTTCCGAAACCGGCGCATCGCGATCTTCCATTTCAAGGAAAAAGACCTTTCTTTCTTTTTTCTTGAAGTGATCTGACAGGCTATGAAAAACCAGTTTTCTTATCCAACCCTCCAAAGAGCCCTTAAACTGAAAAGTGTGCAGTTTTTTGAATACCCTTAGAAAGCCTGTATTGACAATTTCCATTGCCAGGTCTTTATCCTGGGTATAGCGCATACACATCCGCATCATACTGTCAAAGTATTGCCGGTACAGATATTCCTGGCAGTAACGATCATTTCGCACACAACCTTCTACCAATTCCCGCTCTGTGTATTTGGGCGCCTTGGGCATATTGAATTGTTAGCTAACGTCTATTAAAGAAAACAATGAATGTCTCATAAGGCGAATCTATTGTTTTCCGTTTGTTTGGTCCATGATTTTAGATCAAAAAAAACAATCTGATGATGTAGACTGCCCTAACACCTTAAAGGGTTGGGTAGAAAAGCAATTTTTTTTTCAAATTGAAAAAATCCCTATACCCACTACCCAATACCCACTACTCTTATTATTTTACGAGCAAAAAATTCCATGAAAAGAATATCACTGATCCTGTTATTGACAGGGCTGTTTGACTGCCATTTAGCAGCCCAGATCACCTTCATGGTGAGTCAGTTGCCGCCGAACACCTCTGAGCGGGTACAACTATATGTTTCCGGCACCTTCAATAACTGGGCGCCGGGCGATCCTAATTATCAATTGAAAAAAAACGAGGAAGGACTTTTCTCCATTACCCTAAACCCTCCCAAAGGAACGCATAAGTATAAATTTACAAGAGGCAGCTGGACAACCGTTGAAGGAAATGCCGAGGGCCAGTTCAGACCTGATCGCCTGATCGAATACTCCGGCAAGCCCCAAACGGTATATTGTAACATCAAGGCATGGGAAGGGACCGCTGGAACGAATAAAAGTACCGCCGGCAGCAATGTTATCATCCTAGCTCCATCCTTTAACATCCCACAATTAGATCGCAAGCGTCGGATCTGGATCTACCTGCCGTCTGATTATTATCAGTCGGACAAGTCCTATCCTGTGATGTACCTCCAGGACGGCCAAAATCTCTTTGATGAAAGTACGGCCTTTGCCGGAGAATGGAAAGTCGACGAAAGTCTTCAGCAAATTGAGCAGCAAACCGGGCAAGGCATCATCGCCGTGGGCATTGATAATGGCGGTGGAGATCGAATGAGCGAATATTCCCATGCCCCTAATGCTCGTTATGGCGGAGGGAAAGGAGATCAATACGTCCGTTTTATCATCGAAACACTAAAACCTTATATCGATCAACATTTCAGAACGCTCTCAGATCGGGACCATACGGCCATCCTGGGCTCTTCTATGGGCGGGCTTATTTCGATGTACGCAGCTGTTGAGTACTCCGAGGTGTTCGGGAAAGCAGGGGTTTTCTCTCCTTCATTCTGGTACACCGAAGGCCAATCCTATTGGCATGTGTTGGAGGAGGGAAATAAACCAAACCTCAAAATTTATATGATCTGCGGGGCCAATGAAGATCGCAGCATGCCCCAGAACATGCTGGCCATGAAGCGCACCCTGCTCAATGTAGGTTTTTCTGCTGACCGGGTCTATCATGCCATCCATGAAGATGGGCAACATAAAGAATGGTATTGGGCAAGAGAATTTCCCGGAGCGGTCTACTGGCTTTTCAGTGATTATCTTAAAGCCAATTCCCGGCAAGTCCAAAGGTCTTCTACCATCGATCCGATTTTCATCAAAAAACTATCAGACAAGGAATATGAGTTAGTTTATCAAACCACCATGGCCAAACCCAAGTATTCCATTGTTGGTGAAAGCGGAAATATGCTCAGCAAACCCAAAAAGCTTAAATTACTAGAGCTTTCTTCCTCGAATGGTTTTGAGCAGGGAAGCTTCAAGATCAAGCCCCCCAAGAGTGGATCATTTTTTATCCAAATTTATGATGACGAGCAGTTGTTAGTCGTGAAAGAAATTAAAAATGAAATGCCCTGACGGGCATTTCATTTTTTTTATCTCATATTTTTATATGCATTGATCAAACCATTCGTAGAGGAATCATGGGAAGCAACCGGCTCCTCTCCTTCCAGCTCAGGCAGAATAGCCTTAGCTAATTGCTTACCTAATTCGACGCCCCATTGATCGAAGCTGAAGATGTTCCAGATAACCCCCTGAACGAAAATTTTGTGCTCGTACAAAGCGATCAGACTGCCTAATGTATGCGGTGTGACCTTTTTTACTAAAATAGAATTGCTGGGTTTATTTCCCTGGAAAATTTTAAATGGTACCAGTTGGTCGATCTCTTCCTGGATTTTTCCCGAACCTTTCAATTCGGCACGTACCTCTGCCTCCGTTTTCCCTTTCATTAAAGCCTCTGTTTGGGCAAAAAAATTGGACAACAGCTTAGGGTGATGATCCCCTACCGGATTATGACTTTGTGCCGGCGCAATGAAATCGCAAGGGATTAATTTGGTTCCCTGGTGGATGAGTTGGTAAAAAGCGTGCTGGCCGTTCGTCCCGGGTTCTCCCCACACAATAGGGCCGGTTTGATAGGTAACCGGATCACCGTTGCGATCTACATATTTACCATTACTTTCCATATTGCCCTGCTGGAAATAAGCCGCAAAGCGATGGAGATACTGGTCGTAAGGAAGAATAGCTTCTGTTTCAGCACCAAAAAAATTGTTGTACCAAATGCCGATCAGGGCCAATATCACCGGCAGGTTTTCTTCAAATGGCGTATTTAGAAAATGCTGATCCATATCGTGGAAGCCCTGCAACAATTCCTCAAATCGGTCAAAACCGGTCATGCAGGAAATAGACAGGCCGATGGCCGAGGTCAGGCTGTATCGCCCCCCTACCCAATCCCAAAATGGGAACATATTCGCCGTATCAATCCCGAATTTGGCCACACCTTCCGCATTGGTAGATAAAGCCACAAAGTGCTTGGCCACCGCTTCTTCATCCTTTGCAGCACTCAGCAGCCAGTCTCTTGCCGTGAAAGCATTGGTCATGGTCTCTTGCGTGGTAAAAGTCTTGGAAGCGATCATAAAAAGCGTCGTTTCCGGATCTACCCGTTTTAAAGTTTCAGCAATATGAGTGCCGTCTACATTGGAGACATAATGCACACTCAGACCTTCCTTCCAGTAAGACTTTAGAGCTTCCGTCACCATCACCGGTCCCAGATCCGAACCACCAATGCCGATGTTGACAATATCTTTAATAGGCTGCCCCGTGTAGCCCGTCCAGCTGCCTGAGCGAACGGCCTCTGAGAAGCTTTTCATCTGTGCGAGTACCTGGTTCACTTCCGGCATCACATCTTCTCCATCTACCATGATCGGTGTATTGGAGCAATTGCGCAGAGCAATGTGAAGCACAGCCCTATTTTCGGTTTGATTAATGGGGGTGCCGGAAAACATCTGCTGAGCTGCCTCTTTCACCTTGGTCTCCCTGGCCAGATCAAACAACATCTTCAGGGTTTCCTTTGTGATGATGTTCTTAGAATAATCCAGGAGCATATCCTCGAAGCGAACAGAAAACTGATCAAAGCGATCAGCATCCGCTTCAAAGAGTTGTTTCATATGGATGTCCTTCATCTTTGAGTAATGATCGGACAGTTTTTTCCAGGCGCTTGTTTTAGTTGGATCAATCGTTGGTAACATATGTTTAAATTTTATGGTCAATTAAGTAGACAGATATAGGGGTTGTGTGAACCCGCCGGTCGGCGGGTTCACACAACCCCTATATTTGACTTCATTGTACAATTATGTACATTTGCCGACCAGAAGATCATTCGATGCGGAAAATACTGTATTCTCATCAGTCGCGCAATTAATACCTGTTATTTTGAGTAAATCAAGCAGCATATCTCCCTTACAGTACCAATCTATTGCGATTGGGATCGGGATTGTCCTGACTGTAGTGAAATTTTTTGCATGGGGCATTACTAATTCTAATGCCATCCTGACAGATGCCCTGGAAAATATCATTAATGTAGTAGCCGGCGCCATTGGTTGGTATAGCCTATGGTTATCGGCCCGGCCTCGTGATCGGAACCATCCGTACGGGCATGGGAAAATAGAATTTGTCTCTACCGGCTTTGAGGGAGGATTGATATTCCTGGCGGGAGCTTTGATCATTGGTAAAGCCGTTTTCAATTTATTTCATCCTACGCAACTACACAGTTTGGAAGAGGGCATCGGCCTGATCCTGTTTTCAGGGCTTGTCAATTTTCTGACAGGCTGGTGGTTGTTGAGAATTGGAAAAAAAAGAAGGATTCTTGTTTTGCAATCGGAAGGACGTCACCTGTTGAGTGATGCCTATTCCTCGGCCGGCTTATTAATCGGCCTTGTTATTGTTCTGATAACGGATATATTCTGGCTGGATCATTTGATTGCCATCCTTTTCGGCAGCATCATTTTATATACAGGTTTCAAACTACTGCGCACCGCTTTCGCCGGGATCATGGACGAAGCAGATTATGAGTTGATCAACGAAATGGTAGAGGTATTAGAAGAAAAAAGACAAACCAACTGGGTGGATGTGCACAATTTTCGAGTCATCAAGTACGGCAACGAATACCACGTTGACTGTCATTTAACCCTGCCCTGGTATTTTAACCTGCAGCAAGGGCACGATGAAGTGACCCAGTTTGAAAATTTGCTCAAAGCATATGATCCGGCTATTTCCGAATTTTTTATACATGTAGACCCCTGCAGCCCGCCGTCCGCCTGCAAAATTTGTTTAAAAAAAGACTGTGAGCAAAGAAAAAACCCTTTTTCCAGATACGTGAAATGGGAATTAAACAATGTTATGGATGATGAGCGGCATTCAAAAAAAACCGTCGATTGATAAAAATCAGCTTACTCTGCTAATGATTCTCATTCGCTTACCAAGCATATTTTCTGATTTTTAAAACATCAGAAGATGTATTCTATAATTTAAACGCACAGCCATGAAAAGAATATTAGTTCCAACTGATTTTTCCGTAGCGGCCCAGGATGCATTCACTTATGCACAGCAGATCGCAGAAACGATGGAAGGGGCCAGCCTGACAGCTGCGCACGTTTTCATGCCTCCTATGGAATCTGAATATCCCAATATGTTTCCTCCGGTAACGGAGCTAATGGAAGTACGCGAAAAAATGTTAAATGATTTTGTGGAGGAATACAAAAATCAGCCCGTAGGCAGTGTGGCCACTACCCTCCAAATTGACAAAGAGTTATTGATCGGCTTCCCGGCCGATGAAATTGTTCAGGCTTCCAAAGAATATGACCTGATCATCATGGGTATGACCGGCGAAAACGACCTGATCGATAAAGTCCTGGGTAGTGTCTCAATTAGTGTAGCCAAACGCGCTGAGTGCCCAGTCATCTTAGTGCCGAAAAAGGTCGAATTCAAAGGAGTCCGACATATGCTCTATGCCAGTAATTATGAATCTGCCAATGATGCCATGATCAAAACACTGGTCGATTTCAATAAGTCTCTGAATGCTTGCGTGCACTTTGTACATGTTGCAGAAAAAGCAGAACAGGATTATGACATCACCAAAGCAGGTATTTTCGAAGAATTATTCGAGGAAGGAGAACCTTGCTTTGCTTTTGAAATGGCCGAAGTGGAAGCCGGTAATGTAACGGAAGGCTTGTTGTCTTATGCTAAAGACTTCCCCATCGATTTGATGGTGATCGTTAACCACAGAAAACACAACTTCTGGGATAAGCTTTTCCACAAAAGCCAAACCAAATTACTGGCCAATAAAGCGAACATGCCCTTGATGGTCTTTCACTTGAATGATTAGTCCCATTTCCGGTGTGGAGCAGGAGTTTGGAGCTAATAAAATTTAGATACTAATACAAATTGATCATATTTTAAACAGGAGTTCTCCCAAAATTTTGGGAGAACTCCTGTTTCTTTTTAATCTATCTGTACCTCCAATAAATCACTATTCACACTATAAATCATACCGTTCCCTTCCAGCATAATCGCCATATGATACGTGCCGGAGGGCATTTCCGGCAAGGTGAATGACAAGCCGGCCGGTATTTTTTTCTTCGACGGAAAGGAATTAACGTCCAGACGAGCTTCTACTTCCCAGCTATTTTCTCCCCGGATAAAATAAAGAATGGGTGTGATCCGCCATATGGGGTCATTGACCTTTACCTCATGCGGGTAAGGGTTGAGAATAGACAATTGGATGGAGCCGGAAATACCTTTTTTTAGCTCCAAGGCCTGAGCAGTCGGTTCAAAATACACCTTTTGAACAATCTGAATATTTTCCACCTCACAGGTTTTCCGGTTTTTCCGATACATTTTAAATGGCTCCATTTTTCTGCAATAAACCCATTCGGGCAAACCGAAAAGCAGAACATCCCTGCCCTGATAAGCCGTTTCCAGTGACCAAATATCAAATTGATTGCGGCGATAACTCACCGGGTCATTGATGGCAGCAGAAAGATTCCCGGTATAAAAAGAGTAAGTGGAAGGATCTCGATAATTATCCACAAACAGTACGGGCCGGTCGCCGGCTTTTTCCTTCAATGCCTCTATCCATTCCTTTTTATGGAATTCCGGTAAGATCTTGGCGCCTAGTGGTGTGATGATCAGGATACGAGCGGCCAGTACCAACAACAGGGACGAAAGCCCCATTAAATGGTACAATTTCCGTCGCTTTGGATGCTCCCTCAAATAAGTAAGCCCCAATAGGGCAAAGGGAATGCTCAGCACCACCGTCCACTGTGGCTCGGCATGGCCTTTGATGGTAGCTAACAGAAAAAAGCCCAAAAATCCGACAATGGTAAACCAGTAGGCTCTTTTCATAGGGTCTTTTCCTGGTTTTTCCCAAAGTGCCGATACCCAAAGCGGCACCAAAAATGGGCTAAAATTGATCAGTTGGTTGACCAGGTAATTGAGTGTATGCTTCAAGGCGTACGGATCATTTCTACCTACCAAATGATATTTCAAAGAGGGAAATTCGTTGTCAAACTGCCACAAAATGTGCGGAATGAACAAGGCTGCACCGAATATGGAAGCTATATAAAAACGAGGCTGCCTTAACAATCGCAGGTTGGACGCAAGAGTAAAAAGAATGACTAATAGGCCATGATACTTGCTATACAACATCAAAACCATAGAAAGTCCCAATAAAAAGGTATAAACCCACGACTTTTTTTTCAGGAACAAAGCATACATCCAAAAGAAAAAAGCCGTAAAAAACAACAAGGGAGGATCGGGAGTTGTAATAAACCCATACAGCTGAAACATCGGCATGGCCCCCAGCAAAATAAATAAACTCAGCAATTCCTCCTTTTTTTCTGGTTTTCCTGCCAGCAACCAGATCAAAAATACGGTGCCTGCGTGTAAAAGGAGAGTTACGAGCCGCACACCTAATTCATTCTCCACCAGGCTATACCCCAGGCGAATCATTAGGGCTACCACGGGAGGATGGTCAAAGTATCCCCAGTCCGGAAATTTTGAATACATCCAGTAATAAGCTTCATCCGGATCCAACTCCGTCAAGTAGGCCTGTGTCCCATTGATCAAAGCCCATACGATCAAACCGAGTAGCAGAAAAAATATTGGTTTTTTCATAGGCCACAAACATAATAATAAATAGGAATAGGGCGGATAAGCACCCTATTCCTATTTAAAAATTTTCAGGAGTATTTATCAATCAGTTGAGTTTAAACTCTTTGGAAAGAATTGGCTGCAATTCATCGAAAGAAACCAGAAAAGAGATCGAGCCGTTAGCATAATCAGAAGCTTCATAAGGATTGTAGAACAACAAAATTCCGTCTTCTTTAATAGCAAAATTCTCAGGAAGGTTAAAGAAGGAATCACTCGTCAATTCAATGATGGGTTCATCGGATATCTGATCCTTGCGTTTCTTTTTTCCCAATAAAATGTCCTCTGCGATCAATTTGAATTGCTCAACGTTTCGAACTACATCATTTAATTGAAGCAAATGCCCCGTATTGGTATTAAAATTAAGTAAGGTTGTATGATGATTGGGATGTGCGCCGCCAGTGTAAGAACTGTTATCTAATCGGAGGCATACCATTTCATTAGATTGGTAAACAATCTGGCCCTTTATCTTAAGTTCCCAGGGAATGGTAAAAAACTCAGAATCCGTTACATAGTCCTCATACAGCTCTATGAATTCAGCCATGGCGGAATCGACGTTCACCACCAGTTTGTTGTTATGATCTGAAAAAATGGCTAAGGACTCTAGTACTTTTTGCTGAGTAATCTGGTTGATCTTGCTTTTGGCTTGTTCATTCCCGGTAGTCATCACAGGGTACTGAACACTCACCTTAGCGCAGTCATTAGACTGGCCCTTACAGCCTTCTGAAGCTTTGCGATAGGAGATGTCCTCAAACCGTACCGAATCATCTGATTCTTTAAGCTCCTGGTCTTTTAAGCAAGACCATAGGCCCAAAACCAATACAGCAGCCAAAACAAGGGCTATCCGAGGACGCAAATTCATATCGTTAATTTCAAAACGTGACGAAACGGTTATTAAATAATCCAAACGGCAAAATGGTTCGCCGATGAATCAGCATTTATTTTTGGCTTTCGGATGGGGCGAAAACCACTGACGACAACACAGAAGTCTATTTTTCGGGAAAATACGGAATTAGATGCCAGAAATCAAATGTAAAGCACTGATATTGCACAAATTAACACAATTTATTTCCTCAATAAGTCTGAAAGAGTTTTATTTCCCCTTTTTTCCAGTTTGTCCAGCATTTTTAAAAACAAAATAGCGGTCATATAGGCATCTCCCGCAGCCGTATGACGGTCTTGCATCGGAAGCTGATACTTTTGGGCCAATTGATCCAGCGACAACTCTCCGGAGGATAAATGGTGTGTCGGCGGAAGCAATCTTTTTGCCAAATTAATCGTATCAACCGAGGCATTTTTCAGCTTCAATTTCTTTTTCAAGATACCGGATAGTGCTATATTGATCATATTAATATCAAAACCTACATGGTGTCCAATCAGAACGGATTGGCGGATAAAGGCGAGGAAATGTTCTACTGCTTCTCTTTCAGACAGGCTCTCTTCTCTTTTCTTCGGCAAGATCCCATGAACTTCGATGGCTTGCCCGACCGGCTGATATTCCTGGTGTACCATAAATTCGAGTCGCTCCGACACCTTGATTTCCCAATTCTGAACGGCAATTGCTCCAAGGGATAAAATCTGGTCCTTTTGGGGGTCCAGGCCCGTTGTCTCGGTATCGAAGCAAACAAAGCGAATATCTTCGATCGGAGTTTTTCGGTCATAAGCCTGCTCAAAGGAAGTGTGATAGGTCTTCCAGAAGGCAGGCAGGCTTTCAAGGCCGGTTTCTCGTCTTTTGAATAAATTGAAGATCATTTTTTTTAGTTTGGAGTTCATGGTTCATAGTTTGGAGTTTACAATGCCATGTACCATAAACCATGTACCCTACCTCACATACATCACCTGAAATCTGGTAGCGATCAAGGTTTGAAGTTCCCCGATCGGCTTGAAACTGTTTCTGAGATTGAGTCGCTCCATTTTAGACAGATCGGAAGGCTTTAGGTAACGCCCGGTATCCTTATTTTTTAAACCTTGCAGCGCCCGATAGCGCATGAGTATTTCATAGGCATCTGCGGCCTGCTCAAACAATTCTTTATTATTGGGGTCCAGGTCAGCCAATTCTTCGAAGCGTCGGAAAGTATTGTTGATCTTTCCTTGCCGGGCATGCAGGATGAGCACACGCGCTGCATCTGTCAAGGGCATCATTGCTCTGGCCTTGATATCGAATTCATCCTTATGCTCGCCGCTCTTTTCCACTACGAAGTTCCGGAAAAAGGTCAGGGGAGGTGGTTTGCCTACCGCATTTTTCGCCAGATAGGTCATAAAAAGAGACTGCTGGTCCAGGTCGGAAAAAATGTGCTCGGTTAAGGATTCCGCCAGGGAAAAATTTCCAAATACCGGCCGGAAGTCAAAAAAGATGGTACTGTGTAGTACGGCCTTCGGAGTCGGCGAATGGATCCATTTAGAAAACTGAGCCTTCCATTCCTGCAACGACAAACACCATTGCGGGTTACTGGCCATCATATCGGCTGGACAATAATCAAACCCGCATTCGTTCAATTTGTCGGTCACCTGTGAAGCCAAATCCAGAAAGTAAGCTTTTACCGCCTCATAATCCGAACTCGGTACATCCGAAAAAACCAAGGCGCTATCCTGGTCGGTACGAAGCAACTGTTCTCTTCTGCCTTCACTTCCCAGGGCCATCCAGCAGAAATCCACTTGGGGTTTGGTTTTTCCTTTGGTTTCCAATTCCTTCATCGATAGCTCAATGGCCCGGACGATCAAGGCATCGTTGATTTCCGACATGATATTGGTGATATAGGAAATAGATACTTCCTGATCGAGGTATTTTTCCAGTAATTCTTCCGCACGGATACGGATACGTTTCATTTCCCGGACTTCAGTGCTTCTTTTCATTTCCCGAATGAGTATAGCCGGGTTGTTTCCCTGCATTACCATCAGATCATGCTCGGAGATCACCCCGATCACTGCCGAATTGTCTTCCCCATTCTCAGTCAGGCAAAGGTGATTAATCTTATGCCGGATCATCTTAATTTGTACATCCGCCATGCTCAGATCAGATCTGGCGGTGATCACAGGGCTCGACATGATCTGCCGGATGGATTCCTCCAGGGCAAACCTGCCGGTTACTACCTTCATACGGAAATCCTTGTCTGTAACAATACCAATCGGCTGCTGCTTTCCATCCACGATAATAATGGAGCCCACCTCCTTTTCCGACATAATGAGGGCAGCTTCTTTTATGGAGGTTTCTGCTGAGCAGGTAATAGGTTGCTTGCTGCGCTCAATAGACTGCACTTCTACCAAACTTTCAGCTTCCTGATTGCCTATCTCTCCCGATAGGCTGTAGTTTTTGTGAACCGGTAGAGCCTTGGGACGGGCCTCCACTGCAAAAGTGGAAGCCAGGTAAAGAGCCACCTTAGGGTTTTCTTCCATAATTTGTGGAAAATTGGCCGTGGGAATGGCATACAGCAGACATTCTTCTTTGGCGACTGCCGTCAAAGCATAAGGCTCTTCAGCTAGTAAGGGGCGAATACCAAACAAGTCTCCTTCATCACATTCATCTACAAGCACATCCCCTTCGCCTTCCCTTTGGTTTAGCAAGTGAACGGCTCCTTCATGAACAATATAAAAATAGGCCTCTGGTTCATCCCCTTGGCGAAAAATAGTTTCTCCTCTTTTTTTATATTGAACCACCACTTGTTCTGAAATATCCATCAGACGTTCCTTTCCCAGCAGAGTAAATGGCGGCAGGTCTTTTAAAAAATCAAAAATTCGTTTTGGAATGGTATTTTGCATGACTTTTTTAATCAACTTCAAAAAAATAAAGTAGGTTTAGAACCATTTATCTATATATATTTGTTAATAAGTTATTGAGAAAAAATAAAAAACATCACTTTATCAGAAACGCAGCGCATGAAAACTCATTTTAAAGAAAGTTTTCTCGAGAATTCAACAGAAACACTACGGGCTATTGCCCACCCTATCCGCATTGCTATCATGGATCTGCTTTATAAAAACGGGCAGATGACTGTTACCGATATTTATACAAAGCTGAATATCGAGCAAGCAATCGCCTCTCATCATTTGCGTATTCTGAAAAACAAAAACGTCGTAGTCGTTCAAAGAGACGGGAAAAACTCTCTCTACTCCCTAGCCGCCAATGACTTTTACGATATTGTCGAAACACTTACCAAAGTCCTTTGATCCTTGCTTCATTCCTAAAATACAAATAATTATAGAGCTATCTCTATATTATCATATAAATATTATGTTTTTTTATCCAAATGCGAAAGGATATAAGTCAACCCTTTACAATCCTTCTATTAAGGCTGCTCAAAAATACAATACAAAAAACTGTTAATCAACAGAATATAAAATAAACTTTATTCTGCTCCGTGAATCAAAATATTGTTAGGGCCTGCCTTTTATGACAAAAAAAAGATTGGAAATTGCCTATTGAGCAAGGATATTATTCGTTTTTCAGAATATTTTTTTGGTTTTTTATTTGGATATATATAGATATGTATATACTTTAGTGTCGTCATTAATACACAAGACCATCAAACAAAACGAAATCCAAACTTTACAAACCTACTGCTTATGGGCAAGCTAACTTTTTACACCGTTCTCTTGGCGGCTTTGTTCCTTGGGCTGCTGCCGGGTAAAACATCGGCTCAGGAAAAAGAAGATCACTCTTACAAGCCGCTTACTATCAAACTAGACGAAAGTGGCCAAAAGTATGTCCGCTTCATCATGTGGCATCAAATTTGGGCCACGACCAATAATCTGGATACGGACACCAAGCTACAGATCACGCCAAGCATCCGGCGGTCCAGGTTTTTGGCCTTTGCACAGGTTTCACCGAAATTTCTGATCCTGACCCACTTCGGACTCAATGGATTAACGCCTTCGAATATGACCTCACTTGGCAACAATGGCGACTCCCCCCAATTGTTCCTGCATGGTGCCTGGACGGAATTCAAAGTGACACCGAGTCTCTACATTGGTGGAGGCTTGCATTATTGGAAAGGATTGACGCGTCTGTCCAATCAGAGTACCCTGAACTTCATGACCCTGGATCAGTCAAGGCCCTTTGTTCACTGGCATTCACTTGGAATTTCCGATCAGTTCGCCCGTCATATCGGCATTTATGCAAAAGGGAACCTCGGAAAAGTTGACTACCGGCTGGCCCTGAACGCTCCAAGTCGCAGCCCACTCGGAAATGGCAAGGATTATGGGCTCAACAACAGTAACCTGACCTACACAGGCGCGTCTACTCCTGATGAAGAAGGAAATGTTACAGGTGGTAGTATTATTGAAGGTTATTTTTCGTATAGCTTTTTTGAAAAAGAATCTACCAAACTCCCCTATTACGTAGGCACCTATCTGGGCAAGAAAAAGGTGTTTAACATTGGCGCCGGATTTTTCACACACCCCAACGGCATGTACAATGACAGCACCGGCGATCATGTAAGCGTCGCCCACTTCGCAGCGGACGCCTTTCTGGACCTTCCTACGAATAGCGGTGGACTAACAGCCTATGCCTCCTTTTCCACTTATAATTACGGCGACCATTATGTCAGCAGATGGGCCGGAACGGGCTCCGTGATCTATACACATCTCGGTTATTATTTCAAAAGCGCCAACATCATGCCTTATATTGCGTTTCAGGCCGCTAATTATGAAGGGCTCCCCGATCACAAGCCCTCCGCATTTGATGTAGGCTTAAATTATTATATCCTCGGACATAATGCTAAATTAACACTCGAATATCACAAGATATCCGATGATCCTCGCGAAACGACCAGTCAGATTCGTTTGCAGGCTCAAGTTTTTCTGTAAAACTATAACACGGTCTTTTTCACTCAAATTCAATAAAACAGTCAATCATGTCTGAAAAAAACTTAAAACAGTATTGGAAAACCAACGTACGATACCTCACCATTTTGCTGAGCATATGGTTCGTGGTTTCTTACGGCTGCGGTATCCTTTTTGCTGATGCACTAAATGCATTTAAGATCGGAGGTTACCCGCTTGGCTTTTGGTTTGCCCAACAAGGCTCCATCTACGTTTTTGTAGTCCTCATTTTCATATATGTCTATCTGATGAATAATCTGGATAAGAAATACGATGTGGATGAGAAATAAAGTGTTTTGAAAAAATGCCTGTGGCACGTTTTTCAAACTCAACATTTATAAGCAAACAACTAAAACAGAAAAAAATAAAATCATGGATGTTCAAACCTGGACGTTTATCATCGTAGGTCTAACCTTCGCAATATATATCGGCGTGGCCATCTGGTCGCGCGCCGGATCTACTTCAGAATTCTATGTAGCAGGAGGTGGCGTTCCCCCTGTTGTAAACGGTCTGGCAACGGCTGCAGACTGGATGTCGGCTGCCTCCTTTATTTCGATGGCCGGATTGATTTCTTTCATGGGTTATCAGGGCGCTCAATATTTGATGGGCTGGACGGGCGGCTATGTACTACTGGCCCTGTTGCTGGCCCCGTATCTCCGAAAATTCGGGAAGTTTACCGTTCCTGACTTCATAGGCGAACGGTATTATTCTCAGACGGCCCGATTGGTGGCGGCCCTTTGTGCACTGTTCATTTCCTTTACTTATGTAGTGGGGCAAATGAAAGGAGTTGGGGTTGCCTTTTCCAGGTTCCTGGAAGTTGACTTTGAATGGGGCGTTGTTATTGGCGTAGGTATAGTTTTCTTTTATGCTGTATTAGGCGGCATGAAGGGGATCACCTACACGCAGGTAGCTCAATATTGCGTATTGATCTTTGCCTATATGGTTCCGGCTATTTTCATTTCTATCATGATGGTAGGTACGCCTATTCCGCAATTAGGCTTAGGTGGAGATTTGGCAGACGGCACGGCCCTGCTGGCCAAGCTCGACCAACTGTCTACGGATCTTGGTTTTAAGGAGTATACCAGCTCGAAGAAAACCACGATTGATCTCTTTTTCGTGACGGCTGCCCTGATGCTGGGTACGGCAGGACTTCCACACGTAATCGTCCGCTTCTTTACGGTACCGAAGGTATCCGGTGCAAGGGTTTCGGCCGGCTGGGCGCTGATCTTTATTGCATTGCTATATACGACCGCTCCCGCTATCGCTGCCTTCGCGCGTACGAATCTGATCAATACGGTTAATGAAAAAGAATATGCTGAGCTGCCTGAATGGTTCAATAACTGGGAAAAAACGGGCCTACTCACCTTTGAAGATAAGAACGCGGATGGAATCGTTCAGTACTATAATGATGCCAATCCAGAATATGTCACCTCGGTGGCCGCACCTAAAGGTTGGAAAGGAAACGAGCTAACCGTCGATCGCGACATCATGGTACTGGCCAATCCGGAGATTGCCTCTCTACCTGGCTGGGTGATCGCCCTGGTAGTGGCCGGTGGTTTGGCCTCGGCCCTATCCACCGCTGCAGGATTGCTGCTAGTTATTTCTTCTTCGATCTCTCATGATATTTTGAAAAAATGGCTTATGCCCGAGATTTCCGAGAAAGGAGAATTGAGAGCAGCCCGTATCGCCATTGCAGTAGCCGTAGTCATTGCAGGATATGCCGGTATCAATCCGCCCGGTTTTGTGGCACAAGTAGTGGCCTTTGCCTTTGGTTTGGCCGCAGCTTCTTTCTTCCCCGCCATCGTTTTGGGTATTTTCTCCAAGCGTATGAACATGCAGGGAGCCATCGCCGGTATGATCGTAGGGCTTATTTTCACAGCTACCTATATCATCTATTTCAAGTATGGCGGAGGAACACCTGAACAATATTGGTTTGGCATTTCACCGGAAGGTATCGGTACACTCGGTATGCTGATCAACTTCGTTGTTTCGATAAGCATATCTCAGCTGACACCGCCGCCGCCTGCACATGTACAGGATATCGTTGAAAATATTCGAATACCTCGTGGAGCTGGAGAAGCTACAGGACATTGATCATTTTAACAATCCACGGGCTTGTGTAAAAACTCGTTCCTCGTTTTCACACCCCCCTTAAAATTTTGTTTAGGAGGTCGTTTGAATAAAAAAACTTCGTTTTTTTATTCAAACGACCTCCTAAAAGAATATTATTGGTTGGGGAAAAAGGCCGTAGGACTTTTTACACAACCCGTGGATTAAATAACTCACCAGCTAGTAAGAAAGCCTAAGCTTCTATTTAACAGAGGTGTTTCCGAGCAAACTTGCTCCAATAGGTGAAATTTATTGTTTACATTTAAGTCGACAATTCACTTTTTCACTTTAAAGCGCACCTCCGATATGTATTCCAAATCCTACTTCATGAATAAGGATAAATGGCAAAAGTTAATTGGAATTTTTGCGCTGGCCATTTTATTGTTCAATTTTCCCATCGTTGATCTGTTTAGCGGTAAAGGACGGATCTTTTCCATGCCTTTACTTTATGTATACATTTTTTTCAGCTGGGCATTGATCATTCTGCTTACCTTTTGGGTAAGCAAAACGCCTAAGGATAAGAATCAAAAAAATAAGGATCAGTAAAAGGAAATCAGGTATGAGTCCCGTCATCATAGTTTTGGTATCGGTCATTTATATGGGGATCCTGTTCCTGATCGCTTCGCTTGTGGAAAAAGGAGGCAGTTTTATCAAGCGGATTGTTCATAACCCCATTACCTATTCCTTATCTCTGGCTGCCTACTGCACTGCCTGGACATTCTATGGGAGTGTTGGCCGAGCTGCCACACAAGGAGTCGGTTATCTGCCTATCTATCTGGGCCCGGCCATTGTAGCCCCTATCCTGTTCGTATTCCTGAGGAAAATTATTCTGATCAGTAAAAACCAACGCATCACTTCCATTGCTGATTTCATTTCCTCCAGATATGGAAAAAGCTCCACTTTGGGCGTTTTAGTAACCATTATCGCCTTATTGGGCATCATTCCCTACATCTCCATTCAGTTAAAAGCCATAACCTTAAGTTTTGAAATCCTCAAATCTTCAGATGTTTTGGTAGATATTGGCTCCAAGCCTTTTTATTATGATTCTGCCCTGTACATAACCATTGCCTTAACCTTTTTTGCCATTATTTTCGGCACCCGCAATCTGGACCCCAATGAGCGGCACGACGGGCTGGTCACCGCGGTTGCATTCGAATCTATCGTCAAACTGCTCGCTTTTCTGGCAGTCGGCATCTTTGTCACTTTTGGTATTTTTGACGGCTTCGGGGATTTGTTCCAAAAAGGGAGTACGCTGCCGGATATCGAACGCCTTTTTTCCATTGAGTCGGTCGACATAAGTGAGGGTGAGTGGTTTGGCCTGATTGTTATTTCTATGGCTGCCTTTCTGTTTCTACCCCGCCAATTTCATCTGGCCGTCGTGGAGAATACCGATTCGCGGTTTTTATCCAAAGCCTCCTGGATCTTTCCACTTTACCTCTTGCTCATTAATATTTTTGTTATACCTATTGCGGTGGGTGGCTTGTATTATTTTCAGGGGCAAAACGTCGAACCCGACACCTTTGTACTCACCTTACCTCTGGCAATGGACCATTTCCGGCTGGCTATGTTGGCTGCATTAGGTGGATTCTCGGCAGCCTCGTCTATGGTGATCGTGGCCGTTCTGGCTCTGAGCATTATGATCAGTAATAACCTGATCCTGCCCACTTTCCTTAAACCCAGGATTTGGAAAAATAAAAACCAGGGGAATCTTACCTCTCAGTTGTTAGGCATCAGAAGAGTAGCTATTGTGGTAGTACTCTTACTGTCCTATTCTTACTATAAAATGATCGGGAACACCTATTCCCTGGTTTCTATCGGACTCATTTCTTTTACAGCGATCGCTCAATTCGTACCGGCTATCATTGGAGGCATTTATTGGAAAAGAGCTACTAAATCCGGAGCTATCAGCGGTTTGGTCATCGGCTTTGTAATTTGGTTCATTACTTTGCCTTTTCCAACTTTGGTAGAAAGTGGGTTGATCAAAAGCAATGTTTTGGAGCAGGGCTTTTTCGGGTGGCCCTTACTAAAACCCTATGCACTCTTTGGACTCGAAGGGCTTGATGAGATCGTCCATTCAGCCTTTTGGAGCCTTTTATTGAATTTAGCGGCATTCATTACCGTATCTCTGAACAGCCGCCCCTCCCAATTGGAAATATCCCAGGCCGACCTCTTTGTGGACATTTATAAATACCGTTCCGGCGGCGGAGCCGAGTATGAAGTTTTCAGGAGGAAAGCAAAGATCAAAGACCTCGAATTATTACTCGTTCGCTTCCTCGGGGAGGAACGAACCAAAGTCATCATGGCTAAATATGCCTTGAAACACCAACTCGATTTTTCAAAAATCACCACCGCCAATGCTGACCTCGTCAATTATGCCGAAAAGCACTTGACGGGCGCCATCGGATCCGCTTCCGCCAAAGTGATCATCCGATCAATAGCAAAGGAAGAACCGATCAGCCTGGAAGAAATGTTTAACATACTGGATCAGACTCAGGAGATTATTCAATATAGCCGCGCACTGGAACTGAAATCAGCCGAACTGGAAAAAACGACCAGCCAACTGCGTCAGGCCAACAAACAACTCAAAGCGCTGGATGAACTCAAAGCTGATTTTATTACTACCGTTACTCATGAATTGCGCACCCCCATTACCTCCATAAAGGCCTTGTCCAAAATACTTCAGGACAACGCCGATTTGCCTGAATCGCAGCAGCAGGAATTTCTTGATATCATCGTCAAAGAAAGCGAACGCATCACACGCTTGATCAACCAGGTGCTCGACCTGGAAAAAGTACAGGTAAAGAGCCCGGAGGATAATCAGTCTGTCATTGATCTGGCTAGCCTGGTCCAACAAACATTGGATGGGCTTCAGGGAGTACTGGAAGAAAAAAATGTGGAAAGGCAAATCTCATTACCTGAGCAGCCGATCTGGGTTAAGGGAAATTCCGACCAACTCACTCAGGTGATCGTCAATCTGTTGTCCAATGCCGTGAAATTTGCAAATCCGGAAAATGGTAAATTATGGATTCGTCTTGCCTCCAAGGCGGAGCATGCAGTTCTGGAAATCGAAGATAATGGTAAGGGGATACCCAAAAAGGACAAAGACCTCATTTTTGAAAGATTCACTCAATTGAATGACCAACAACTCGGAAAGCCCAAAGGTAGTGGCTTGGGGCTTTTCATTTGCAAGACCATTATTGAACAACATCAGGGGCAAATTTTCCTGGGTAAATCAAGGGAAAAAGGAGCCAACTTTGTCGTTCAGTTACCACTTACAACTTCTCCATTCCAAACAAGTAAGAACGAGAAAAAGAGGGTGAATAATAAAAATAATTCAGATCCATAAGTTTTGAATATTTTATTCTTTTTTTCCTAAATTTAGCGTACTTTTAATGCTATCATTATTTTGAAAAAGAGCTATCCAGGAATGCAAAAAGGCACCACCAAAAGCAGGGTTTTAATAGTGGACGATGAGCCTAATATTCTTGTAGCACTTGAGTTTCTTTTAAACAAAGAAGGCTATGAAGTGCTCAAGGCGTCCAACGGCCTGCAAGCTCTGGAAATCATTGAAAAACAGCCTCCCCGTATCGTCGTCCTGGATGTGATGATGCCTGAGATGGATGGCTTTGAAGTCGCACGGAAAATTCGCGAGGAGGAGAACAATCAGGATATCCACATTATTTTCCTTACAGCCAAAGGAACCGATGCGGACCGATTCGAGGGATATGCCAATGGCGGTGAGGTTTATCTCACTAAACCTTTTGACAATGAAGACTTTATTACTACCGTCAATGAGGTGATAGAATTTGGGGTTTGACCCTATTTTTTTACAGCAATAAATATAAAAATCTAAATATATACATATATAATCGAAATAAAACTAGAAATCATATGACACTTCAGATCAAAACAGTCGAAGAATACCAACAAGCCTATGAACGCAGCGTAGCCGACCCGGAAGGGTTCTGGGCTGAGCAAGCCGCTACCTTTAGCTGGCAGAAGCCCTGGGATAAAGTGCTGGAATGGGATTTTCAAAAGCCGGACGTCAAGTGGTTCGTCGGAGGTAAACTGAACATCACGGAAAACTGCCTGGATCGTCATCTCGAAACCCGCGGCGATCAGGCTGCTATCATTTTTGAACCGAATGACCCCAAAGACAAAGAAACAGTTTATACTTATAAGGAATTACATGCAGCAGTTTGTAAAACGGCTAATGCGCTTAAAGCTTTGGGTATAAAAAAAGGAGATCGTGTATGTTTTTACATGCCCATGGTACCCGAACTCGCCATTGGCGTATTGGCCTGTGCCCGTATTGGCGCAGTCCATTCAGTCGTATTTGCAGGATTCTCTGCTCAGGCCCTGGCTGATCGGATCAAGGATGCGGAGGCCAAAATGGTGATCTGTTCTGACTTTAATAATAGAGGGCCTAAGCACATTCCTGTAAAAAAGGTTGTGGACGAAGCCATCGCCATGGGCTGCGACTCCATCGAAACAGTACTTGTACACAACAATGCCGATGACACCGTTGCCTGGACGGAAGGCCGCGATAAATGGTGGCACGAAGAAGTGGATCCTCAAAGTCCGGAATGTGAGGCAGAGGTAATGGATTCCGAAGATATGCTTTTTATACTCTACACTTCAGGTTCGACCGGAAAGCCGAAGGGCGTGGTACACACCTGTGGAGGATATATGGTTTATACGACTTACTCATTTAGAAATGTATTTCAATATCAGGAAAATGATATTTACTGGTGTACAGCAGATATTGGCTGGATCACCGGGCATTCCTACATTGTTTATGGCCCGCTGGCTGCCGGAGCTACCTCCATCATGTTTGAAGGAGTACCTACTTATCCGCATCCCGGACGTTTTTGGGAGGTTTGTGAAAAGTACAAAGTGAATCAATTCTATACCGCCCCGACTGCCATTCGTGCGCTTATGGCCTTAGGGGATGAGCATGTAGAAAAATATGATCTCAGCTCCATCAAAGTACTCGGAACCGTAGGCGAGCCTATCAATGAAGAAGCCTGGAACTGGTACAACGAAAAGGTAGGTAAGGAAAAAGCCCCCATTGTCGATACCTGGTGGCAAACTGAAACAGGAGGTATTATGATCACTCCTATCCCTAATGTCACTAAACTCAAACCATGTTTTGCGACGAATCCACTTCCCGGCATACAGCCTTGCCTGGTTGACCAGGAAGGCAACGAAATTGAGGGCAATGATGTGGAAGGCTTACTTTGTATCAAATTCCCCTGGCCATCTATTTTACGTACCACCTACGGCGATCATGAACGCTGCCGGATGACTTATTTTGCTATGTTCAAGGATAAATATTTCACCGGAGATGGAGCCCGGAGAGATAAAGACGGCATGTACCGGATTATCGGCCGGGTAGATGATGTGATCAATGTGTCGGGGCACCGTATGGGTACGGCCGAAGTAGAAAATGCCATCAATGAGCACCCTAAAGTCATCGAATCCGCTGTTGTCGGCTACCCACATGATATCAAAGGGCAAGGCATCT
Source organism: Bacteroidia bacterium (assembly GCA_030430845.1). Classification (GTDB taxonomy): domain Bacteria; phylum Bacteroidota; class Bacteroidia; order Chitinophagales; family Saprospiraceae; genus JANQPA01. Next base: position 37,382 of record JAUIKE010000032.1, read on the forward strand.
ATGCCTACGTGATCGTAGGAGAAGGCGTTCACGATGAAGAGGCCTTCCGAAAAGAAGTGGTGGATGTAGTGCGCAAAGAGATCGGCCCGATCGCCAAACCGGACATCATTCAGGTCGTTTCGGGCTTACCCAAAACCAGATCCGGCAAAATCATGCGCCGTATCTTGAGAAAGGTAGCCTCAGGGGATACCTCCAATTTAGGAGACACCTCTACCCTGCTGAATCCAGAAGTCGTAGAAGAAATTATTACCGGAGCTGTGAATAAGTAGTCACTGCAAGGGCAATACATCTTGTTTGTAGAAGGTAGAAAACTATTATTAACTGACCTTACGCAGCAAAGCATAAGTATCGCTGCGCCCAGACGGGCCGTATGGCTGCAGCTTTATTTGACGCCCAATTTTCTGCCTACGGTTGGCACCGTAGGCAAGAAACTGTCACCGCTTCGCGGTTTATGGGACATGGCTTAATAGCCGCTTGCGGCGAAAGCTTCCTAAGCTCGGGTGTCAACCCGAGCATAAAAAAAGTACCCTTTAGAAAGCTGCAGCCATACGGCCCGTCTGGGCGCAGCGGTACATGGAACGCCACCAAGCCATAATATCGAAAAGCCAGGAACCTCGGAACTATTCAAAACCTTTAAACGAAAAACTATGAACTATAAACAATTCTATCAACAAAGCCTAGAAGCCCCCGAGTCTTTTTGGAAAACGCAGGCTGAAAAATTAGACTGGTTCCGTTTTCCGGAAACGATTTTATCCAAAGATGAAAATGGGCTATACCGCTGGTACAAAGGAGGCCGGTTAAATACCTCCTATCTGGCTCTGGACCACCATGTTGCAAATGGAAGAGGCGATCAGGCTGCCCTGATCTATGACAGTCCGGTCACCCATACAAAGAAGACCTACACCTACAGTGAATTACTGGATGAGGTCAGCCGCTTTGCAGCGGTTTTACAATCTAAAGGTGTACAAAAGGGAGACACGGTGGTGATTTATCTTCCTATGATCCCTCAGGCAGCGATCGCTATGCTGGCCTGTGCCCGACTGGGCGCGGTTCATTCAGTGGTATTCGGAGGCTTTGCCCCACATGAGCTGGCCATCCGGATCGATGATGCGAAGCCCAAGGCTCTGGTCACAGCCAGTGGAGGGATGGAAATCAAACGGGTGATCGATTATATGAAAATTGTGAATGCAGCACTGAATGAATCAAAACACCAGCCTGATACCGTAATCGTGTTCCAACGTGAGTTCATCCAGGCACCTATGAAAAAAGGCAGGGATTTTGACTGGCAGGAAGAAATGAGCAAGGCTGATCCTGTTTCATACACTGAAGTAGAAGCTACGGATCCGCTCTATATTTTATACACATCCGGCACCACTGGTACCCCAAAGGGAGTGGTTCGGGATAACGGGGGCCATGCCGTGGCCATGCGCTTTAGCATGGAATACGTTTACGGGGTAAAGCCTGGCGAAGTATTCTGGGCTGCTTCTGATGTTGGCTGGGTGGTAGGACATTCCTATATCGTTTACGCTCCTCTGATATATGGTTGCACCACGGTTTTATACGAAGGAAAACCTATCAAAACACCGGATGCGGGGGTGTTTTGGCGTGTCATGGAAGAACATAATGTAAGCGTGATGTTCACTGCCCCAACTGCCTTCAGAGCCATTAAAAAAGAAGATCCGGAAGGCAAACTAAAAGCACCGTATGATACCAGCCGGCTACGCTATCTCTTCCTGGCAGGCGAACGCTGTGATGTCAACACCCTTGAGTGGGCAGGCGAATTGCTAAAGGTCCCGGTTATCGATCATTGGTGGCAAACCGAATCGGGCTGGCCCATGCTTTCCAATATGACCGGTGTCGAGTTATTGCCGATCAAACCGGGCTCGGCCGCCAAGCCGGTTTGTGGTTTCAATATCCAAATGCTCGATCCGGACGGCAACGAAGTAGGTCCCAATTCGGAAGGAGCCGTAGCAATCAAATTACCACTTGCACCGGGATGCCTACCCAACCTATGGAACGATACCCCTCGCTTTATCAAATCTTACCTGTCTCCCTTTCCCGGCTATTATTTCACCGGGGATGGTGGATACAAAGATGAAGATGGATATGTTTTCATCACAGGTCGCATCGATGATATCATCAACGTGGCCGGTCACCGCTTATCAACAGCCGAGATGGAGGAAATTGTGGCTTCACACCAAGCAGTGGCCGAATGTGCCGTCATCGGCATCGCAGATGAACTGAAAGGCCAAATACCTGTCGGTTTTGTCGTTTTAAAAGCAGGCATCGACAGCAGTATGGGCGAAGCGATACAGGCTGAATTGATCCAAATGGTCCGGCAAACCATCGGTCCTGTGGCATCCTTCAAAACAGTCGTAATCGTCGACCGACTCCCTAAAACCCGCTCCGGCAAGATCCTCCGAAAGATCATGCGCCATATTGCAGATGGAAAAGCCTTCAAGCCACCATCAACGATTGAGGATATGAGTGTACTGGGAGAGTTAGAGCAGATTATGAGTGATGAAAAAGTAGGAATTGGAACAAAATAAATGTAATTTAAATGCTGCCTGGCCAGGCAGCATTTAAAAGATTAAGACTATGTTGCACAACGGAAATGTACCTTCTAAAAAGAAGATCCCTTTTTCAATAAAAGCGCCTTTGCAGGAATACCTTCAGGAATACAACCGGAGTACCACCTTGCCTGTTCATTATGAGGATCTGATGCGGTATACCACTTCCCTCCCCTTACTGGACCAGGAAGGCAATGACACTCTGTGGGAAACGGTTTATTACAATCAATCCGACGAAAGAGACATCCATGATGCACTTACCTACATCTATGCCCTCTTAAAAACAGATGGGGACGTAAGTGTAATGGAGCACCTCACGGTGTCGAGGATCGATTTCTGCACCTTTGGGAATACCCATCCTTTCAGAGTGCGCATCATCAACAGGATGAATGACAACTACGATCACTTTTATGTGAAAAAAGCGGATGCCTCCCGTGTGTATGGATTGGAACTTGAAGATTTGCTATCTCCCAACAGCATGATGTATCTGGTGGATAAAAACACCTTAATTGAAGAGCATATTGTCGGTATTCCCTGCGATGATTTTATCAAAAGGAACCTGAATGATACGGAGTTTAATCAAATCCGGATCGCAAAGGAATTCATCAAATTTAATGAGCGGTGTTTTGTGAGATTGCTGGGAGACATGCGTTCGTACAATTACGTCGTAGCGGTTACACCGGATATAGAAGGATCGCAGTTCAGGATGCGGGCCATCGATTTTGACCAGCAATCCTACGAAGGTTGGAAGAGTTTTTATCTGCCTCAGTATTTCAAAGAAAATAATCCCATTATTTTCCTTGGGATGGGCCATATGTCGGCTCAAACCCTGGAGCAGTATCAATTAGAAGAGCGAAGTCTCATAGCAGCCCGTGTCAAAGCTTCCCAATCTCAGGTGGCGGATCTTTTCGAGGTCATGATTAATGATCAAATCTCCTTCCCTAAAAAAGTAAAAGGCTTGCGAAAGGAACTGGCCTATCACCACAAGAATAATATCTTTTTGGAATGCGAAAACATGGGTTCCATTGTAGTAACCAATATTAAGTTATTACTCCAGAAAGATTTCAAACAGAGTATAGCGGAACAATTTTTTAAAATTAAAAATTAAGGAAAGCGGCCGCAGCCGCTTTCCTTAATTTTTTCTCTTCTTGGCTCTTGCTCTTTGCCTTTGTTTTTTGCGACGCTCTCGTTGCTTTTTCTTATCGACCTTAAAAATGCTGTTTTTCTTGGCGATCACATATCGCATGCTGATACCGGATTGGGTGTAAAACCGATGCTCCCCTCCCGTCACATTAACGGCAGGTTTGATGTCATAGGAAATATTCAGCTTAGCCAAGGTGAATTCCAGGCCGGCGATCATCGTCACACCGGCCGGGTCTTTCAAGGACAGCTCCGGGTCGTTATTGATCCAGCCTTTATGCAGGCCCACACCGTAGTATACATTCAGTCTTCTGGAAATGAGGGGATTGTGTTGTTCGGCAATTGCAGTAAGTAAAATCTCTTCCCTTTGTAAGCTGGACTGAAGGATTCCTTCAATGGTCACCTTTTTGGCTACTCGAAACTGAGCGCTAAGCCCCCAGTCGGTTCCCATTCGCATACCGGCGGTGAGATCATAGGATTGGGCGTTCAGGCAACTCCAGCTGAAAAAACAGATGGATAGACATAAAAATAGCTGCTTCATGCCATCCCAAACGACGCATGAAGCAGCTATATTTTAAAATAAATGTTAAGATATATTAGCAAAATATTAATTCATCCTTATTCAAAGAAGGTATCATACTGATTCCGATGCCCCTGTTCTTTTACTCTTTCCTTTATGGGGGCATCAAGGTCCAGCACATCGGCATCATCATTGGCCTGTAACAAGAGGGCTGTTTTTTCGTCCCCTAAAATAAGAGATGCGCCCTCTTTTTCCCATTCTTCCAGCATTTTGAGGCCTTTTTCTTCAAAAACACCGTTCTGAAGGTCTACCGAATCCATAAAACTAGAAGACATTTCCATGAAACGCTCCATTTCTCCCATTTTTTTACCTACATCATCCGCCACCGCTTCCATAGCGGCATCGAACATGGCCCTTCTATCCGGATCGCCCGAAATAATACTCATAGCAGATTGCATCGCATTATGACTCGCGTGAATGGCCTTTCGTTCCTGCTCCTTCACCTCCACCTGATCTTTAATATCTTCCATCAGGATGTGAGAGTTTTCGTACATACGGGTCAACACCCGGTACAGTACTTCCATTTTTTTGTAGAGATCCTCCAATCTCATATTTGACTCTTTGAGACGGCCCGCTTTACGGGATTTGAGGATCATCACAGCCCTTTTATCGCTGGCCTTGGCCTTACTCGCCAATTCCAGGTTACTTTGTATATCCTTTTTATTGTTGTGGATGATTTCGCGAAGCTTGTGCATTTGGCCCCTGAGCTGACTGATCTGGCGATTCATTTTTCTCAGGTTGTCTTTCAGCTCTTCTACATACGACTTCAATATGCCAATTGGATCTAAGTTGACAAAGATCCCAGTGACCCAACGCATCACACTCTTATAAAAATACCAGACCAGATTTCTGGTTTTGGGATCCAGCACTACATACAAAATAGCCCCCAGGGCTAGTAAAAGAGCGGTCAGAGTCAGGATATTGGAAAAGGCTCCTACCAATATCGGCCAAATGGAGTAGATCAGGTACCCTCCACCAATGGCCAGGCCCGTTAGAAAGATCATTCCTGTTACTCCTTCCGGACGTTCCCAAAACGACTTTTTCTTTACCTCAAAGTTAGAATTATCCATATATTCTTTAAATACAATTGTTTCAGTCAGAAAGCTCTAAAATACCGTACTTTATCCTACCATGCAAACTGTTAATAAAAATAATGAGTTTTGGGTGAAAACCCTGGTAAATTATGTTGCAGGGGATTAAACGGAGTGCGGCTGCCGGCTGCACTCCGTTTAATCCCCTGCAATATAATTAAATTTCAAAGTTTTCAATTCCTTCTTAGTCTGCTCTTAATTTTTAGGTTCCGTTTATTTTTCTTTTTTTCGCATCGAACGAAGCTTTCTCGATAACCATATCATACCTTTACTACAAACCGCGCCTATGAAAAGTTTTGATATCACCATTCCGGTACTCAACGAAGAAGATACACTGGAACAAAATGTCAAGACCTTACACGCTTTTATCCGACAGCATTTTCCAGCGCATAAACAATGGCGGATCGTCATCGCAGATAACGGCTCTACCGATCGGACCCGGGAAATTGCCGGCGCTCTTTCAGAAGAGATTCCGGAGGTACAACTCGTCAGCGTTCCCAGCAGAGGGGTAGGCTTGGCATTGAAAACCTCCTGGGGACAGTCTGATGCCGACCTTGTCGGGTATATGGACCTGGACCTGGCCACCGACCTGACTCATTTCCTGGAAGCCTACCAGGCATTGGAGGAGCAAGACTATGATGTGGTGTACGGCAGTCGCCTGCATGCCCGCTCGAAAGTCATCAACCGGCCGTTCAAGCGAGAAGTCGCTTCAAGGGTGTTCAACTGGCTGCTAAAAGCCTACCTGGGCGTCCGCTTTTCCGACGGCATGTGCGGATTTAAATTTCTTAAGCGTTCCGTATACCCGGAACTAAACCGCCTGGGAGCTCAAAACGACGGCTGGTTTTTCTCCACAGAATTATTGACCGTCGCGGAGTGGAAGAAATTAAAAATTTACGAGCTCCCCGTCACCTGGACGGATGATACCAGCAGTAGTAAGGTAAAGATCCTGCCTCTGGCAAAAAAATACATTCGGTCGATGATTGAATTGAAGAAAAAGAAGCCATGAAAAATAAATCGGGAAATATTCCACAAATCATGCTCGGTACCGCCATGTGGGGCTGGACGCTTGACAAGGCTACTGCCTTTGCGCTGCTCGACCACTTTTACGGAGCGGGCTTTCGCCTGGTAGACTGTGCGACCAATTATCCGATCGATAAAAATCCGGAGCATTTCCGCTGGGCGGAGACCACTCTGCTGGAGTGGATTCAGGTTCACGGCATTCAGGACCTGGAAGTGAATATGAAAGTTGGAAGCCTGAATAACCTGAGAACACCGGATCACAACCTCTCTAAGAGTTTTCTCCTCATGAACCTGGAAGATTACTTGCAAAAATTCGGACAAAACCTCCGGGGCTTTATGGTACACTGGGACAACAGAGAGGCTGAAACGGACATCGAAGAGACTTTTGAGGCCTTACAAACGGCCCAAAACAAAGGGCTTAGGCCGGGACTCTCCGGCATCCGCTTTCCACATCATTATGCCAAGATCAATAAAGCATTTTCCATCCAATTCGACATCCAGATCAAGCACAACCTCTTACAATCTGACTATGAAAGATATCATCCTTTTCACGGTCAAAGAAGCTTTTACACCTACGGCATTAATGCGGGAGGTATCAAACTGAAGCCGGAGGCTTATCGGGCCGACAGTTCTCTCAAAGCCAGATCGGGCCAGACATCTTCACCAGCGGAATTCATCACAGCACTTGAAGGCGTTTTGAATAAAGCTAATGTCAATAAGGAACGTCCCGCAATTGACAGCATGAACCAATTGGGTATGATCCATGCCTTTCATTCTCCTGACATAAAGGGAATTATTTTGGGGCCTTCCAGGGTGCCGCAATTGGAAGGGAGTGTTGGATTTTATGAGGTTTTGCGGGAGGAGGATTATTTTGATGTGTTCCAAAGACTTCAAAAGTCTCGAGACTTTTGAAGTCCTACGTTAGTGGAAGTCTCCGACTTCCTCACTGTTTCCACTCAAGTCTCCAGACTTGAGTGTCTATTGATAAATTGTACATTGTTTTTTACAAAGCTCTACACATTTAAATAGGGGCTGTTCGATCCACAAATAAAATTAGGAGCCAAGAAAGTTTGCATATTCCAATAGAATCAATACTCCCAACATTATGCATAACAATGATACTGAAAATCGTCTAATTACTATATAAATATCAAATCCGCTCCATTTGGCCTTTTTTAGCCCGTAATAGAAAAAATAAGTGCCAAAACAAATTAGACTACCCCCTATCGCTTTTTCCAATATTTCCATAAAATCATTCATTTCCATTTTTTTTTACGACATGCATTCTGTATAGAGCTCAAAGGAAGAGCACCCTACGAGTAAAAAAAAGGCCCAAAAAGCACAGATAGAAAGCCCTCATTTCACAAAATTTAAGAAATAATTGCTTTCAATATACAGTTTTCGTTCCTTGTTCGGGTAAGTCAGTCCATTTAGACCTCAAAGGTCTCGAGACCTTTGAGGTCTAGCCTAATCATCATCTGTCAATGACCAAAACTCAAACATACGACTTTGCAATAATCGGAGGAGGCATCTTCGGCATTTACGCAGCCATCTACCTGGCCGAACACGGCCTGCAGGTGGCGCTCATCGAAAAAGAGCAGCAGCTACTGCAAAAAGCCTCCATCGTCAACCAGGCTCGGCTGCACGGCGGGTACCACTACCCCCGGAGTGTGGCCACGGCACGTATGTCCGATGAAAACAAAGCACGCTTTACTCAGGATCATCAGGCCTTTATCAACTTTCAATTCGAGAAATATTATGGCATAGACCGCTATGGTTCTTTTACCGACAGCCGGCAGTTCAAACGCTTTTGCGACTATATTAAGATCCCCTGCGAAGAAGTCACCGAGCATCCGCTGTTTAATTACGAACGCCTGGAGGCGGTTTTCAAAACCGTGGAATACACCTTTGATCCCATTCTGATAGCCGAGTTTTACAAAAAACAACTCAAAAAATATACCGGCCAGATCCAGGTACTGTTGCATCACCAAATTTTAAAGGCTGAGCAAGAGAAAGAAGCGTGGATGATGGAATTAAAAAATTTAGAAGATTCGAATCTTTACTCTATTCAAGCCGCTCAGGTCATTAATGCCACCTATTCCGGCAGCAATGCCGTCAATAATTTATTTGGGCTGAGGAACATCGATCTTCAGCATGAAATATCCGAGATCGCCTTTGTCAGTTCTCCACAGTTCCAAAACATGGGGCTGACCGTCATGGATGGGCAGTTTGGCTCCATTATGCCCTACGGGCTATCTGGCTTATTATCCTTATCTTCTGTTGCGTATACCCACCATAAAGTCAGCTATGATGACCTTCCATCCTTCGACTGTATGAAAGAGCAAAGTAATTGCTCGCCCGACTTTCTGAGCATTTGTAACAGCTGTCCGGCCCGACCTTCGTCGAACTACCGGAAGATGCTGTCACAGATGCGTAATTATTTCAGTCAAAGTGTCCAATTCAACTATTACTTTTCCTATTTTACCGTCAAATCCAAACTTAAAGCCAATTATATTGACGACGGCCGGCCAACGGAAATCTCCATGCTCAATGAAGATCCGCCATTTTATTGCATCTTTGCCGGCAAGATCAATTCCATTTACGAAATAGAAAAAATTCTTAAACTGTAAATTCATTTATGGATACCCTAATCAATGTTTCTTCCGAAATCGGCCGATTAAAAAAAGTGATCGTACACCGGCCTGATACCGGTATTTCCCGTATTACCCCGAAACGTTCCGAAGAATTGCTTTTTGACGATATCGTCCATCTGCCCCTAATGCAAAAAGAGCATGACGTCTTTACTCAGGTGCTCAAACTTTTTCTGGGTTCTGACAATGTGCTCGAAACCTCGGAATTACTCCGGCAGGCCTTAATTGAAGATGAAGAATCAAAAAGTGAAATGATCGACATGATCGTCGATTATGAAGAATTGCCGTCTTCTCTCAAAAAATCACTAAAGGCCATGCCGGCCAAGAATCTGGCCAGCGTACTGATTAACGGATATTACCCTGAAGAAGATTATATTTTATTTGACCCCATCCCTAATTTTATCTTTACCAGGGATATAGCAGTTACGGTCAATGACCACCTGATCATTACTAAGGCAGCGAAAGAAGCCCGGTTTAGAGAAAACTACCTCACCCGCTTCATCATGCATGCCCACCCTATGTTTAGAGATCTTCGGCCTCAAAACAGGCTCATTAACTTAAACAATGTGGATCTTTTCCCTCCCAGCAGAAAGGCAGAAATGGTTTCTTTAGAAGGTGGAGATGCTATGATCATCAATGAAGATTATTTATTGATCGGCTGCAGCGAACGAACTTCCGCACATGGGATTTACTCACTTTCGGAGGTATTGTTTGATAAAGGTGCCATTACCAATGTAGTGAAGGTCAACATCCCGAACGATCGCTCCTACATGCACCTGGATACAATTTTTACCCAGATCAATCACCATCATTTTGTAGGCTTCAAACCGCTTATTCTGGAGGGCTTAGGCTCAAGTGTGGAAGTCATGCGCAAAAACGGTTCCACTGCTATCTACGGTAGCCTGAGTGAATTTCTCCGAAAAGAGATCAGCGGAAAGATCGAATTCATATGGAGTGGAGACGGAGAGACGCCCTACCAGGAAAGAGAACAATGGACAGACGGCTGCAATCTGGTGGCCTTAAAACCGGGTGTGGCAGTTACTTACGACCGTAACCCTCATACCGAAAAGGCTTTTCAAAAAGCAGGCTACTCCATTTTACATGCTACCGACCTCCTTAAAAAAGCAGAGAAAGGAACACTGAATGTCAATAATATTGAAAAAACCATCATAACGCTTCCTTCGAACGAATTATCCAGAGCCCGTGGCGGCTCGCACTGTATGACTTGTCCGATTGAAAGAGAACAATTGTAAGGCTTATGTATCAACACGAATTTCACAAAAGAGTCCGATATGCCGAAACTGATAAGATGGGCTACCTTTATTATGGTCATTATGCAAAGTATTACGAGATTGGCCGGGTGGAAATGCTCCGCTCAATAGGCTTAACCTACAGGGAGATGGAGGATGACTGGAAAGTAATGATGCCGGTAACCAGCTTACAATGCAGATATGTACGTCCAGCTTATTACGATGAAAAATTGAGTATTCGGACCAGTCTGAGAGAATTGCCAGGGAAATTTATTACATTCCATGTAGAAATTTTTAACGAAAAAAATAAATTAGTGAACGGAGGAAGTGTCCGCCTTTGTTTTGTGGATACGACCACCAATAAAACAGTCAATGCTCCGGATACTTTAGTCAATAAATTAAAACCATTTTTTGCGGATAGTGAAAAAGCCTGACTTTTCAAGAATCGGTGTTTGGATCAGGACGCGTCGGATCGTCAGAAGAATGCGGATCTGGGTAAAAAGGAAGTCCCTTCCCGGATTCAAAGGGGTGCCTATTTATGATGTCATGGTTTTTTTGATCAATGAAGTGACCCGGTACGACCTTTTTACCCGGGCCAATTCGGCAGCTTTCAGCTTTTTTTTATCCCTCTTCCCATCCATTATGGCCTTGTTTACCTTGATACCTTATCTAAAAAACTACTTGCTGAATTATATACCACAAGGAGAAAACTTTGATGTGATCCTCCAAACCTCGATCAAACGTATAATGCCGGGGGTGGCCGGTGATCGTTTATTTGATTTTATTGACGATATCACCAGTAACCCAAGGGTTGGATTGCTATCGGTTGGTTTTTTAATGGCTATTGTATTTGCTTCCAATGGTATGTTAGCTTTGATGAGGGGTTTTGAAAAGTCGTATCAGACTACTTTTTTGCATCGCAATTTCTGGAAGAAACGACTTGTAGCCATCGGCCTGACTTTTTGGATCGGACTGATGCTGATCGGCTCAGTTATTCTGATTATCCTGGGTGACAGCATTATTCACTGGGCTTCTGAATTTCGCCTGATCAACCGCATGTCAGCCACCTTGCTGGGGATATTCCGGTGGTTTGCGATCCTGACTCTTTTTTATACGTCCATTTCCTTTATTTATCGTTTTGGTCCGTCCACCATCAAAAAATTTGCCCTTTGGACGCCAGGCACCGCTCTGGCCACCGCGCTTTGTTTGCTGGTCTCTGTATTATTTTCATCCTACGTCAATAACTTCAACACCTACAATGAATTGTACGGCTCCATTGGGACTATTATATCAATCATGCTGTGGATACAGCTCAATTGTCTGTTCTTGTTTATTGGTTTTGAATTAAATGCCAGCATTGCCGTTAACAGGGACCTGAAAAAAGCAAGTGAAGAAACTGAATTATGATTTTTAATTTCGTCCGAACGACCTTTTTTTGACAATCTGCATGCAAAAACTACGTTTTTGTTTTAAAGTCACCGGCCAAAGAAATTAAATTGTCAGTCTCATCTGTCGGAGGCAATTGAGACTAACTCAACACAGAAGCAAAAACCAACTTAAATGACCATAAAAAATACTTTTACCCTTTTGTTGGCATTACTCCTGGCGATGCAACTCCAGGCTCAAAAGTACAGCAATGAATTCCTATCCATAGGGGTTGGTGCCCGGGCACAAGGAATGGGCAATGCCGTCATTGCAGGGGTAAATGATGTAACAGCGGGCGTCTGGAACCCTGCCGGCCTGGCCAACCTGGAGCTTTCATCAGGCCTTCAACTCGGCGCCATGCACTCTGAATGGTTCGGAGGGGTCGGAAAATTTGATTATCTGGGCATTGTGTTCCCCATCTCTCAGGGGCGCCGTCGATTAGGCTTATCCCTGATACGCTTCGGCATTGATGAAATACCCAACACGCTTAGTTTGTACGAGAGTGACGGGACCATTAACTTTGACAACCTTCGCGAATTTTCTGCTGCAGATTATGCCTTTTTGATCAGCTATGCCCAAAAAATTAATACCCAAAAGGCAGATTGGTCCGTGGGCGGCAATATTAAAGTTGTGCATCGCACCATCGGTCCTTTTGCTACTTCCTGGGGCTTCGGCCTGGACCTCAGTACCCAGTATAGCATCAATAAATGGCAATTTGGGCTGGTAGCCAAGGACATCACAACCACCTTTAATGCCTGGTCTTTTAATTTTACGGACGAAGAAAAAGAAGTGCTGGAGCTAACCAATAATGAAGTCCCCATAAACAGCGTAGAAATAACCAATCCTCAGGTTTTATTGGGCTTTGCTTACCGATTCGAGTTTGGTCGAAGCCATTTGCGTCCTGAGCTTAACTGGATCATCACCACTGACGGTCAACGGAACACCCTGCTTTCTGCCAACCCTTTTAGTCTGGACCCCGCCCTTGGCCTGGAATATCAATACAGAGGAGTCCTCAGCCTGCGGGCCGGAACGAGCCAGTTTCAGCGGGAAAAAGATTTTGACGGAGAAGAAAGTCTGACTTTTCGCCCCAGCGTCGGACTGGGCCTACAGCTAGGAAACCTCGTCATTGATTATGCTTTTACGGATTTGGGTAGCCAGGAAAATACTTTTTCACACGTTATTTCGGCCATGTTAACTATAAAACCTTCCAAAGAATAAGGATTTGGGCAATTGCCCAAATCCTTATTCTGAAGTTGTTTAAAGTTATCGTACTTACCTGCGCGTGAAGGCTTACAGTAGATAACTTTAAACAACTTCTCTTAAAAAATACTTATCTTTCGAACTGAACAGACTCATCAGCTGTTCATAGAATACCACGCAGGTGTCTAAAAGTTTTGACTCTACAAATTATATAAATTAGGGCGAGACTTGGTGTGACTAGGGCGGGCCTCAATCCCATTCATTTGGGATTCTCTTCGGAGACAAGGGGATTACTGAACCACACCGGCTTCCTTATCCATGTCTTTACGAGGGTCAAAAACATCCTTGACATTTGTGTGGTTTTTTATTTGAAAGCGAGCATAACCGCCTGTGGCGGTTATGCTCGCTTTCATCAAGGCTTAGGAGGGATCAAATGCTTAAAATGACCGTTCATCTTAATTTTTTCTTTCAAACGCTCCATTTCCAATAAAACCGGGATAAGTTTTTCCAGATGCTGTTGTACGAAAGCCTGCCGTTCCTTTTCACTGAGAATGCTCAACAATTCAAACTCCTGCGCAATGCTTAAGCCAATATGATGGCCGATATCGTACATCTTAAGTTCTGAAGAATTGCCCGGAAGGTCCTTGGTTACCTGGAGTAGGCCAAACAGCTTAGCCAGCAGTTCTAAAATCGTTTCGTTCAACAAAAAATCACCGTCTTCAATTAATTCCAGGTCTTCTACCACTGCTCCTGAATAAAGCTTCTGAGGCATGCTTTCATAAAATTCATTAATCTTCACCAGGCCTAAAGCACGCGTCCGAATGTCCATTTCACCATTGGGGTAAGTTTTCTCCACACGGACCAACTCGATCTCAGTGGCGATGTTTTGCATTTCCTTTTCGAAGTATGCCGGAATTCCAAAAAAGAACCCTTCATCCCTGCATTCTCCTATTAGTTGTTTATACCTGGGTTCGAAGATATGTAAGTTGAGATCCTCTCCAGGAAAGACCACTAACTGCAATGGGAAAAGCGGTAACATCCGAGCCATGAAATCATGTTTTTGTGCAATCTGAAAAAAGAATTTTGTACATTTATATCAGTCTGAAAAACTGCACCTGTTAGAAAATACTCCGCTGAAAAAGGAGTTTAAATGATTGAAATAACTCCAAAATTATCAAATATGTTAAGCCATAAGCATTATTATCCTTATTTTTTGATATTCTTTTTGTTTACAATCTCTGCCTGTCAACAAAAACAGAATAGTCGCCAATTACCCGCTGAGATCAATCATTACATTTATGGATTCACCTCGGGTACCATTTCCAAAAACAGCCCGGTCATCGTCAATTTCACACAGTCAGTTACCGATGATTTAGATACGCCTCCTGCTGCTGCCTTATTTTCCCTAAGTCCGGATGTTCAAGGCACCTTAAGCTGGGAAGATGATCGGACCCTTCGGTTTGACCCAAGCAGTTCCTTTAAGGCCGGCGAACGCTATACCGCAACAGTAGATCTGCAAAAAATCATTTCCGGGCTACCCAAAAATGCCCGCTCCTTTGATTTTGACTTCAGTATCCGCGAACAGTTCTTTGAAGTCATTACCGTAGGCTTGCAAACCCCTAATCCACAACAACTCTCAAGCCAGGTCTTTAGTGGCAGTATCATTACGGCTGACCAGGCCAGTCCCGAAGAAGTAGAAGCAGTTTTAAGCGCCGAACAGGGAAATACCGATCTGCCTATCGAATGGGAGCACCTGGAAGGTCAGAACGAACATCGTTTTTTTGTCAAAAATATACAGCGTACCGATAATGCGTCTGAGGTCCAACTGAATTGGGTAGGTGAAAAAATGGGCGTCAAACTAAATGGTCAACAGAAAGTGGAAGTTCCCGCGCTGGGAGACTTTAAAGTGACGAATGTACAGTCGATCCAAAGTCCCGAACAGTATATTTCCATTCGCTTTTCCGATCCGATCAAGGAAGATCAAAACCTCAACGGCCTGATCACCATTGGTAACAACACCGGAGACTTACGTTACCTCATTGAAGGTCAGGAGATCCGGATTTTTCCGAATAATCGTCTTGAAGGACAGCAAACCGTTTTTGTAGATGCAGCCGTCAGAAATGCACTCAATACCCGACTAGGAAGTGAAAGCCGTTGGAATATTCTTTTCGAAGCGATCAAACCTGCTGTCCGCCTCGTTGGAACGGGTGTAATTTTGCCCAACTCAGATGGCTTGTATTTTCCATTTGAGGCGATCGGACTGACAGCAGTGGACGTTGAGATATTTAAGATTTACCACAATAACATCCTACAGTTTTTACAATCCAACCAGCTTAGCGGTACCTCCTCCCTGTACCAGGTAGGCCGCATCGTTCTCAGAAAAAGCGTGCCGCTCCAAAGCCTGAACCCTTCCGGCCAGGCCGATAAATGGACACGCTATGCACTCGATCTCAGTCAGATGATCGAGCAAGACCCGCAGGCTATCTACCAGGTCCGCATCGGCTTCCAACCAGCCTATACCAATTTTAGCTGTTCTGAAGGAAATATTTCTGAATACAATGAACCCCTCGAGGCCAGCCTCGATAATGACGATGAGATCATCAGTATGATGGATAGCTGGTATGGTATCGCAGGTTACTATCAAGGCTATCGCTGGACACAGAGAGAAGATCCCTGCTATACAGCCTACTACAATTCCGATCAATTTATCCGACGCAATGTGGTGGCCTCTAACCTGGGTATCATTGCAAAAGGAAGTGATAGTAAGGATTACTTTGTGGTGGTCTCCGATTTGCGTACTACCCTGCCCCGCCCCAATGCTAAGGTTACTTTTTACGATTTCCAGCAACAATTGCTGGGAGAAACCACCACTAATGCACAGGGCGTGGCCCGAATCCAATTAAGTAAAAAGCCATTCGTAGTAAAAGCAGAACATGAAGCGGACAAGGGATATCTGCGCCTTCAGGATGGAGATGCCCTTTCTATGAGCCGCTTTGACGTCGGTGGGGCTGTTACCCAAAAAGGCTTAAAAGGATTCCTCTATGGGGAGCGAGGTGTTTGGAGGCCCGGTGATTCCATCTATCTGAATTTTATGCTGGAAAAAGAAGATGGCCAGTTACCGGCTAATTATCCGATCAGTTTTGAAGTGATCGACCCCAGAGGTCAGGTCCAGGAGCAGTTCACCAGCTCCGAAAACAAGAATGCGCTTTACCCGCTGCATTTTAAAACGGCCTCTTCAGCGCCGACCGGCAACTGGCTGGCGCGGGTAAAAGCCGGAGGTGCCGTCTTCACTAAAACGATCAAGGTAGAAACCATCCAGCCCAATCGCCTCGCCATCGACCTGGACTTTGGCCGGGAAACCCTTCGAATGGCCGATGAGCCGCAAACCGCCACCCTGAATGCCAAGTGGCTCCACGGCGCTCCTGCGAGTAACCTAAAGGCTAAAGTAGAGGTACAATTACAAGCGGCCAATACTACTTTTGATAAATACCCCAATTATGAATTTGATGACCCGGCTCGCCGAATAAGTACTGCTACCAAAACCATCTTTGACGGTCAGCTCGACAATACAGGTAAAGCCGGCATTCAAAACAGCTTGTACAGCAGCAAAACAGCTCCCGGGAAATTGAGAGCGACCTTTAAAACTCGTGTATTTGAAAAAGGCGGCAACTTCAGTACCGATGTTGTCAGCAAGTCCTACCTGCCATATACAGCTTTCACGGGTGTAGCTATTCCAGAAAACAAATACGGAGAAAAACGACTGGATATTGGAAAAGAAAAAGCGATTTCATTCGTCATGCTGGATGAAAACGGCAATCCGGCAGCTAACCGAAACGTATCCATCGGGTTATATCGCGTAGAGTGGCGATGGTGGTGGGATAGCAATAACGATAATGTGTCCAGATATAATTCCAGCTCCCATTTTAACGCTCAGCAAACCGTCAATCTGACGACCAATAGCGAAGGGGTGGCCAGTTGGAATGTCAAAGTAGATGACTGGGGAAGATATATGGTTCGAATCTGTGACGAAGACGGAGGTCATTGCTCCGGCGACTTTTTCTACGCAGGTTATCCCTGGTATGGAGACGATGCTGACAACAGACAAGCAGCAGCCATGCTCAATTTTATTTCGGATAAAACGGATTACCAGGTAGGTGAAGAAGTTACCTTAAGTATACCAACCGGGGAAGCCGGTAAAGCATTGATCACACTGGAAAACGGCAGCTCGGTTTTGGACCAGTTCTGGATCGATGTAGAACAGGGAGAAACACAGTTTTCTTTTTCTGCTGATGAGCGCATGTCTCCCAATATTTATGCTCATGTATCTTTGCTGCAGCCACATGCACAAACGGATAACGATCTCCCCATCCGGATGTACGGTGTTTTGCCCATAAAAGTGGATGATCCCGCTACGATTATCCAGCCGGTTCTGGCCATGAATGATGAATTACGGCCAGAAGAATCCTTTACCGTTCAGGTATCGGAATCAAAGGGACAGGCTATGACTTATACCTTGGCAGTCGTTGATGAAGGTTTACTGGGACTAACTCGTTTCAAAACACCCGATCCGCATGCGAGCTTTTATGCACGAGAGGCATTGGGCGTCCGCACCTGGGATGTGTACGACCAGGTACTGGGGGCCTTTGGCAGTCAAATGAACCGTATATTGAGCATAGGCGGGGATGGAGAAGCAGAGCCCCAGCCGGAAGATACCGATGCGAATCGATTTGAACCGGTGGTTATGCACCTTGGCCCATTTTTCCTCGGAAAAGGTAAAAAGGCCAAGCACGAGATCATGATGCCTAATTATGTGGGGGCTGTCCGTACTATGGTCGTTGCTTCCAGCGCCGGAGCATATGGGAATGCGGAAAAAACTACGCCGGTACGCAAGCCTTTAATGGTGCTTGCAACACTGCCTCGGGTACTCGGTCCGGGAGAGCAACTCAAGCTTCCGGTGAATGTTTTCACTAGTACAGATAAGGTCAAAACCGTCACCATCGAAGTGACGGAATCCAGTGGCCTGGCTAAGGTCAACGGCGAAGCTTCCAAAACGATCACGATGAATCAACCGGGTCAGCAGTTGGTGGCTTTCGATATAGATGTGAATGAGAATGTAGGGGTCGCTAAGTTTTCCATACTGGCAAGGGGCGGCGGAGAAACAGCCAGCCAGGACATCGAGATCCAGGTGCGCAACCCCAATCCATACACTACAGACATACAAGCCAAGGTCTTAGACCCTGGACAAAGCTGGAACGGCACCATCAAAGCAGTCGGCATGAACGGCACCAACGATGGTATGCTGGAACTTTCAACTATCCCACCACTCAATCTGGAAAAACGTCTGGATTTCATACTGGAATATCCGTACGGCTGCATTGAACAAACCACCTCTTCCGGCTTCCCGCAACTCTATGTCCATCGCTTGATACAGCTGAGTGAACAACAACAACAGGAACAGAAAAATAATATCATTGCCACCATCGATCGGATCAAGCAATTCCAGACAGCACAAGGAGGCTTTGCCTACTGGCCTGGCGGCGACCGCCCTAATCACTGGGGAACCAACTATGCCGGTCACTTCCTGCTGGAAGCTAAAGCAAATGGCTACACCGTACCGGTAAGCCTCCTCAATAAATGGGCTGATTTTCAGAAAAAGGCAGCCCGCCTCTGGCGTAGTGATATGGAAGAATATGGTTTTTACAGCAGCCAAAGCAATCAACTCAATCAGGCCTACCGCCTATTCACTTTAGCGGTAGCCGGCAAGCCGGAACTTTCTGCCATGAACCGCATGCTGGAAATGGAAAATCTCTCGATCCAGGCTCAATGGAGGCTAGCGGCTTCCTATGCCACCATTGGAAAAACAGAGATCGCCCAACGCATTGTTGATGGCCTGACTACCAATATCGAGGATTATCGAGAGTTGGGAAGTACCTACGGCTCGGCTGTACGTGACCAGGCCATGATTCTGGAGACGCTTTTGCTCCTGGGCAATCGCGAGCAGGCTGCGAATACTGTCCGGTATATTTCAGACCGGATGTCCTCCAGATCCTGGTACAGTACTCAGACGACGGCCTATTCTCTCATGGCTGTCTGCAAATTCATCGGGGATGGCGATGCCCTCGAGCCGATGCGTTTTGCCTATCAGGTAGGAAGTGATGCAATGAAGGACGGAGGCTCTTCTGAATATCCGCTCATGCAGATCGTTATGCCCGTCGAGCGAAGAAATGGCGAACAAATAAGCTTACGCAATGAAGGCAGCGCTCCCCTGTTCATTCGCCTCATCCAGCGCGGCCAACCTTTGACCGGCCAGGAAACTGCCGCATCTAACGACTTAAGGATCGCGGTGGCCTATAAAAATGCGAATGGCAGCAATTTAGATCCCGGTAGTATTCCTCAAGGCACGGATTTTTACGCAGAAGTAAAAGTAACGCATCCCGGTACCCGGCCTTTCCTGTTTGAAGAAATGGTCATACAACAGATCTTCCCTTCCGGCTGGGAGATCACCAATACGCGTATGGATAATTTCCAAAGTGTACAGGAAGGTGATCAGGCAGAGTATAAAGATATCAGAGACGATCGGGTGAGTACATTCTTTGATATTCGTCAAAATACCACACGTACCTACCGGGTGCAGTTAAATGCAGCTTATCAGGGGCGCTATTACCTGCCGGCTGTGTCTTGTGAAGCCATGTACGACAATACGATCAATGCTAGAAGACCGGGGCAATGGGTGAATGTCTTGCCTCCTAATTCGATTTAGAAAAAAGTGAGCTTTCAAAAAAAAGGCTATGCCCTTTTTTTTGAAAGCTCATCCATTGGTCACTACCGTTCGTGGTAGTCTCTGCTCAAAGACAGGG
Organism: Bacteroidia bacterium; assembly: GCA_030430845.1. Classification (GTDB taxonomy): domain Bacteria; phylum Bacteroidota; class Bacteroidia; order Chitinophagales; family Saprospiraceae; genus JANQPA01. The sequence goes on from JAUIKE010000032.1 coordinate 57,166, forward strand.
AGGTCGCTCAAGGCGACCTCCCTGTCTTTTATTCCTTTCGCTGCGCTGTAAACGTTCCATTCGGCTGAATGGATGACAAGCTTTCCGCTTTGTCGGCTCCATCCTTAATGGTAAACTTAGCTCGGAAGCCTTCCAACTGGTCTAGCTTGAACTCATGCTCGCCGATCGGCACCAATTTGTATTCAGGCTGGCCGGGGACGAACATCCGCAGGTAATCTTCTTTTACATATATTCTGATAACTACCTGGCCCATCAGGTCGTAATCTCCTACGTATTTTTCGAGGGCATCTTTTTCCACTGCTACTTCCTTCACCTTTTTTTCAAAAACAATAGGTGAATCAGGAAGGGCCTGCTCCAAGGGCGCTTCCATGCTTTTTATTTTTCCATCCATTCCAGTATTAAAGCTGATCTTTAAATTGCCGGTAGGGAATTCTAACTCGAAGATATCGTAATGATAATGACTAAGAGGGAAATCTCCTGCATAAGTAATAGCCGCTAATTTTCCGTCTTCTTCTTTCACTTCAATTTCTCCGTAAGCCGGATGAGTGTATTTACCTGCATAGGCAGTCAGCTCATGAGAAGCCTTAGTCCCCTCTACCCTATTTTGGTCTTCTTCTTTGCTTGCTTTTTCAGCCCTCTCCATGGCCTTTTTGACTTGTTCCAAACGCTTGCTGTTCCAATCGATCATATCCTTGCCGGTCATAAAGTCAGCGATCGCCTCCCGGATCACACTAGTAGCTCCGGTACCATTCTTGTTTGTCAAGATCACCATACCTATAGAGTCCATGGGCATAAAGGCGACCATGGCAGAAAATCCGTCGATGTTTCCTCCGTGCTGAAGCAGCAGATCGCCGCGATAAGAGGTGATGAACCAACCCAAACCGTAGTTAGTGTAGGAGAATTCTTCAGAGGCATTGCCCGGAACAATGGAATGAGGACGATGAGATTGCTTCAGAGAAGCCTTACCGATTACTTCTTCTCCATTAAATGTTCCGCCGGACACATGCATTTTCACCCAGTTGGCCATTTCATTCACACTGGCGTTGATGGAGCCGGCCGGGCCGATGGCATCAATGTTACGAAAATCCATTTTTTTCAGCTTTTCTTCTTCTTCGTTGTATGGAAGTGCATGGTCCTTGGCCTTTTTCATGGCATTCACTGAAAAGTTAGCCGATTTCATGTCTAGAGGTTTAAAAAAGTTTTCCTCCACAAAAGTCTCCCAGCTTTTTCCAGAAACTTCTTCGATGAGTACGCCGGCGGTCATGTACATCAGGTTCTGGTATTGCCAGGCACCTCGGAAGCTATGAGTTGGTTCCAGATGCTTCAGGACCTTGTACAGATCTTTCCGGCCTTTAGGCGAACCGTACCAGACCAGGTCGTGACGAGGCAGTCCGGAAACATGGCTGAGCAAGTCCCTAGCTGTCATTTTTTTCGTAGCATATTCGTCATGTAGCTGGAAATCCGGCAAATAAGTAATCACCGGTTCGTCCAGGTCAATCTTTCCCTGGTCGGCAAGCAGACAGACACTCGCCGCCGTGAAAGCTTTGGAGGATGAGCCGATGGCAAAAAGTGTGTTCGGCGTCACTTTTCGCTCATTTTCCAGATCGGCAAAGCCAAAGCCTTTGGCATGCACCACCTGATCTTTTTCAATAATGGCCACGCCAATACCCGGAACTTTCCAGTCCTCTCTAGTTTTTTCGATATATTCGTCTAATTTTTTAAAATCCCTTTCTTCCTGGGCAAAGGAAAAATGCCCAATAATGAAGGAAAGGAAAAATAGCAGCATTGTTTTTCTTAAAAGGTTTTTCATCAGCAAAGGTTTTTGATTCACTTTCAATGATACCAAATTATGAGGGGAGAAAATCCTTTTTCGTAATCAAAATGGATTTTCTTTCGACAAGAAGGGCGTTTGCTTGGATAAAAAAATGGTGGTGTTTTTTATACAGTCATTATTCTCTTTTTGGGGCGGGTCTACTGTGTTGCCTAATGACTTCTTGCTTCACACCCGTCAACACCCATTTTGAACGGGCCGCCTCTTTAGAAAAAGGTCAGATTGAGGTAATGGGCAGTGCCGCGGGAAATTACGTCATCAATCAGGATCGCTTCGGCACCACCAACCTGGGTCTTCGCTTCGGGTACGGGCTCAACTCCAGGACTGATCTTAAGCTTTTTTACCGCATGCAGCTGAACGATGACGAAAACCTGAGCATCCAGCATTTTGCTTTTTACCCTAAGTTCAGTTTTTTGTCAAACACCCTGGCTGTACAACCAATGCTTGGCGCTTATATTTTTGGCGGAACAGGAGGGTCGGAAGTAACCTTTGTCCTGAGTCCCAGAGTAATTTATTCACTTCCCATCTCAGAGTCCGCTGAGTTAAGCCTGAGCTCCAAACTGGATTTTTTCCTGGATGGCAATGATAATAACCTCTGGGGGTTTAACATCGGCAGCTGTTTTTTCTCCAAAAACCGAACCTCCAGTCTGCGGCCGGAATTAGGTATACTGGTACTGCCTGGCGAGACCCCTGCTCTTTGGACTTTTGGTGTGGGTTATGTAAGAATTTTGGATTGAAAACGTTTTAAAAAAAGTTTCGCACTTTTGAAAAAATATTTATTGTGCCGCTGCGCTGCAGCTCTATTTGACCCCCATCTTTCTACCTACGGTTGACACCGTAGGCAAGAAGCTGTCACCGCTTCGCGGTTTATGGGACTTGCCTAATAGCCGCTTTGCGCATAGGCATCAAGATAAAAAAACGTAATATAAAAAAAGCTGTTTGGCAGCTTAATATAAAAATCGT
>JAUIKE010000258.1 GCA_030430845.1 Bacteroidia bacterium
ATGGCCACACCCAGTGCATCTGTTGCATCCAGATAATGATCGCTGAGGTCCATTTTGATCATTTGCTGTAACATGGCGGCTACCTGTTCTTTAGTAGCATTGCCGTTGCCGGTGACTGACTGCTTGAGAATGTAATAAGAAACTACAGATTAATTTCTTTTAAAAGCTTTAGGCCGCAGCTGCGGCCTAAAGCTTTTTTTTAATGAGCAACTAATAATTTACTTGTCGTTACTCCTAGTTTGGTCATAATTGATACATGGTATATCCCAGATTTAAGCTGGTTCACTGGAACAATCTTGGGAAAGACCTGAGAAGGTAAGTTCTCTTCATTCCAAACCATTTGCCCGCGCTGGTCATAGATCCGGATACTTACCTTTAATAAGTCGTTATTTTCAGGTAAGTCAATTCGCAACTCCTGGCTGGCAGGGTTGGGAAAAAGACTGATAGCTTTCACCTGGTTCAGTAAACTGCTCTCCTGCTGATCGCTTTCCTTTTCCTTTAATTCATTTGAAAGGGATGTGCCCTCTGTTTGATCCCAGGAAACCACCGCACTCGAATCGGTAATAGCGGTGACCATTAAGTCGGCAGGGGCCATACAAGAAGCCGTACTTGTGGTGTCAACTGCTGTTGAATCTGATCCAACCGGCCCCTGCCCGGCAATAAAGAACACCCATTGCGTATACTCGCTGTTGTCATTGCTGCATTTGCTTTTCACCTTAGCCTTGTACCGGCCGCCGGATGCAAGCCCGGAAACTGTTACAGAGGTTGTATTGGTGACCTGATTGAAGTAAAAGGCAGGTGTGTTATCCCCATCCTCGACTTCGACTTCGTAGTTGACTGCTGCACCGACGGGGTTCCAGCTGATGGTAGCAGAGTTTGCTGAGATATTGGAGATGGTCAGTCCGGTAGGAGTATCACAAGCACCGCTGCTATTGTTTGATTCACTTGAGTTCGACTCCGAAGAATGAGGAGCTTGAGTGATGAAGTAGAAATCCTCGCTCCAATCGGATTTGTCGTCTTTACAAATAGTCCGTAGCTTAAATTTATAAGAGCTGTTAGCTTTTAATCCGCTTACAACATAGTAGTTGTGAGAAACGGTAGTTTCGACCTCGAAATCATGCGGATTGTCATAGGCGTCCTCCACTTCAAGTTTGTATCCTTTTGCATCTTTAACAGCTTCCCAACTTAATTTAATATGGCCGCTTTCTAGTGGGTCGACTTGCAGGCCGGAAGGGCTTTTACAATCGTCACTGGCCTGAAGTACAAGTGGATTGGCCAGGTAAAGTAGGAGTAAGGGTAAAAAATAGAATAGGGATTTCATAAAATATTTTTTTCGGATTATAAAATGATGTTGAGTACATCACAATATTAAGCCGGGAAGGAGGTCGGAAACAAAAGATAGTAGCTGAGCAGGGATAAAAAGGAGCTAGATGAGGAAGAGAATTAAAAAAAGAGGTTGCCGGGCAGAGGCCCGGTCATCCTTTTACTCTATTTTTGACTTCACTACGGTGAAAACTCTGGAAATATTAAACCCGAAATGGATACCGCCATCTCCCCAGTTGCCGACCGTTTCTGCCACAAAGCCTTTCTCAATCATAGAAGTGGAATTAGAGAAGTGGAGTTGAAAAACGTGCCCCCCTGTTTCAATATCAAAACCTATGGAAAAAGAATTGCGAAACTCAGGCGCTAGCTGGTCAGGAGCTACATAAATATACTCTGCATTGAGAGTGACTCTTTTACTCAATTTGATGCGCCCTCCCACTCCCAGAGCCATTACATCATTTTTTTCCGCAGAAGTAGCTATTAAATTTCGATGCACCAGAGTAGGAGAAAGTTGTAGTGAAAAGGTCTCATTGAATTTTCGCCCCATAATCAATTGGAAAGAGTAAAAGAGGCGAGAGGTGAAGAAGTTTTCTCGGTCTGGTTCTTGCCACTTTAGAGTAGTAATGGCGGTGCTGGCAAAGAATGCAGCCGAAATAGGCATGGTTTCCTTTCCAGTGCTTTGCCGTAAGAACTTGTATTTGAGAAAGCCATCATAGGTTTTTTCAAAACTACTTCGTCCCAGACCGATCATCAGTCGGTCAGAGATCCCGTAATCGGCTCCAATGCGGATCGTGGCAATATCGAGGCCAAATAACTCGTAGGGCCCTCGATTCAGCATCCCAAACCGATGAGAGATCTTGACATCCAGCACTCCGCCGGCTACATTTTCCAATGAATGCAGGTTGACGACGCGTGTGGTCTTGAAACTGGCCGTTACTAATTCGGTCGTTTCTTCTTCTTCCAAAAGCGACAAAAGATCTTCGTCCTGTGCAGCCGAAAACCTGGTTTGTAATATTAACAAGAGTAGAAAAGGAAGGTATTTCATAATTAAATGGTTAATTAAGGAGGGCTTTATTTCGCCTCAGGCGAAATAAAGCCCTCCTTAAACTTTAAGAACCTTTCTTCAAAGGCTGATAATTGAGTTCTACACTGACCTTTACAGTCTTGGCAATATTATCTCTTACTACGGCGGGTATTTTGATCTCATAATCCGCTACGATCAATTCAAATTCAGAAGTGGCAGTGATTTTTTCTCCCTCAACTTTTATTAAGCCCGGCGCCTCAATCGGCTTTGTCACTCCGTGGATCGTCATATCTCCTGTAACGATGACCTGATACTCGCCATCTTTTTCGAAATCCACTTGAGCAGGATCCTTGATCTCTCCCTTAAAAGTAGCTTTAGGAAATTGGCTGCTCTCCATATAGTTTTCATTAAAGTGTTCTTGCATCAAGGCTTTTTCAAACTGAAAAGCTTTGATCAGGACAGCAAACTCCATCCTGCCTGTTGCAGCATCCAGGACGCTGGTTGACTGAATATTATGGGCCTCTATTTTTTCGATTGGAGCGTCTGAATAAAACGAAATTTTACCGTTTCTCGTAAAATATTTTTGTGCTGAAACGGAAGAGCCCACCATAAGGCTTAGCAGGATTAAAAGACTGAAAACTCTCATTTTATCTTGTTTAAAGGTTATGAAATAATGACGCACCTGACGAGCACTACATCCAATAGCATGCCCGTACAAATACCCTTTAGGCTCAGTTGGTCACCTTCATTTAAGGCAGAAAAATCGTGTTCCGAAAAGCCATCCAGCTCACAGGTGATTCCTCCCATAAGGTTGCCAGTCTCGAGGATGACGCTTACTTTTTCGTCTTCTTTGATAATTTCACGTATGTTTCCTGTGACCTGAAGGACTTTATCGAGGTACTTGGTATTGGCAGCAGATTCATCATTTTCGAATTCACTGTATAGTTCAGCGGCAGATAACTCAAAGTCTGCTCCCTGTCGCTGCATATTTTTATGAGGCTTGTTGTACATGTATACTCCGTAAGCACCGCCGCCGACGGCCAGAATGAGTAAAAAAAGCAGTATTTTTTTCATGGTAAATAGATTTTTAAGGTTTACAGCCAGCGGCCGCCAAACATCCAGAGAACTCAAATAAAATTTTTCTTGTGGGCATTGAATTTGAATTAATTATTCGGAGCTCCATCTGAGATCCATTGTTCTATTTGAGCAATCTGACAGTCGGGTAATTGCGGGGCGCCCTGTGGCATAGGAGAGTAGCCCGCATCATGTTTAATGGCCCCCAGGAAGCGGCCGTTGTCCACATAGCTTTTTAGGTTATTATAACCTTCTAGCGTGATGCCTCCCTGATTAGCGGCCTGGCTATGGCATACATAGCAATTGGACTGTAAAACAGCTACGATGTCCATACTGTAGGTGATATTGGTGGTATTACAGTCCGTTTTCGGGTAAATTTCTTCTTCTACATCGTAATAGCAACTACCTAATGTCAGAAGCAAGATCAAGGAAACACCGAGCACAGTAATTTTATTTAACTTCATTACAACAAACTTTAATTATTGGGAGTCCCTGCCTTTATCCAGGCGTCAATTTGATCAATGGTACATTGTGGCAGCTTATTGGCTCCTAATGGCATTGGCTCATAGCCGGCCTGATGAGACACCGCTCCGTAAAGCCGGCCGCTTTGCGCGACGGAAGCTATGTTTTGATAATTATCCAGGAAAACCCCTCCGGAAGCAGCTGACCCGCTGTGACATCCTCTGCAATTAGTGTTGATAACGGTCTGGATATCAGTGACAAAGCTCACTCCATCGAGATTGCAACCACTGTTGTTCTCTTCACAACTCAAATTCTTGGCTCCTTGTGCAATCCATTCCCGGATCAGGCTGATTTGATCTTGTGTGAGCGCCACGTTTGGAGGAGGAGGCATGCGCTTGTCGGGGTCACTATCTATGATCCTTTCATACAGATCACTATCTTCAGGATCTCCTGCTTTGACTTCTCCGGTTTGTATCACCTTTTCATAGGAAGTTAGAATGATGCCTTCTTCAGCTGTAGTTTCATCATGGCAGCCGCTCAATGCACAATTGGACTTAAGTAAAGGAAGGATTTGCGTATCAAAATAAACCAGACTGCTATCACAAGGATTGGAATTACCGCTGGTATCAACCGGATTACTTCCTGTCGTGTCAGGAGGAGTGACGGTGGTCGTATCGATGGGTGTCATATCATCCGGATCCAGCACGAAAGGCTCGTGCTTACACGAATTGGCCGCAATTATTATGATAGCAGCACAGATGATTAACTGCCAAGACTTTTTGTTTCTCATTACATTAAGAGATATCAATGATGGGGCTGTCTCAAATGACCTAAGCTCTTATTCGATGCCCAAGAAAATTTTTTCAGGGAGGCTTTTTTATAAAAAAGCCCCCCTGAAAAATAATAATGGATGACGAATCTGCCTCGGGCGGATTGGTCGGCTCTTGAGTGTTATTACATCAATCTTAAATTTTGCTAAAATGAAGCTCTTCCAGATGCTCATCATTATCGTCCTTCAACTTAATGACGGTGGAGCTTTTTTCCAGAATCAGCCAATCGTCGGTTAATTCTTCCAACGGACTGAGCTGCCCAAGATCGATTACAAATTTTTGGCGGCCGTCATCCTGAATGACTCTCCAGGTGCCGGCTTGGAGTTGGTCTCCTTTTTTGGCTTCCAATTTGCCATCAGATTCAAATGTGAACGTGTATCCTTGAAAGTCATTGGTCTCGTCCTTGTCTTTGTCCCAGAAATAGGAAATGCGCCATAGGGCATTCTCCTCACTGATGATGACCGAAATATCCTGAGAGGAAGAGTCGTCATCTGTCAGTGAGTTTTCACAAGAAGCGATCAAAAAGAACAAACCGAAGAGGGATAAATAAGCTAGTTGTTTCATCAGTATATTTTATTTATGATCAAAAATATACCTTCATCAGAGGGTAAACAACTAAAAGGTGCTGAGCGAGGAAAATAGGGTGCTGAACAAGGAAAATACTTTATAAGAGTATCCATCATTCCGGCGGCGGCGGAATGATGGATACTCTTATTCTCCGGTTAGCCACTTCCGAAAGTGAGGAGATCGGACCGCACTAACCACCACATCCTCTTTGGCCGGTGGGTTTAAAATGATCTTAAACCTGGATTTGGAAAAGGCATGCATTTCTTCAATGGCATCAATATGAATAATGAATTGGCGGTTAATTCTAAAAAATTTCTGCGGATCTGCCATCTCCTCGACCTTATCCAAAAAATAATCGATGGGGTATCGTTTTCCTTGCCGGGTAACCAAAAAAGTGATTTTGTTTTCCGTATAAAAAAAGGCAACTTCATTGATATCCACCAGCCTTATCTGCTGACCGAGCCGGATCATAAAACGTTTGGAAGCTTGAGTAGATTCAATGAGAGGGATGAGTTTTTCGTAGTTAACGCTATCGGGCTTCCTAAGCTCACTGTACTTGTTGAGCGCCGCCTCCAATTCTGTTTTTTTTATGGGTTTAAGTAAATAATCAATAGCATTAACCTTAAAAGCCTGGAGTGCATATTCGTCATAAGCAGTGGTGAAAATGATCGGGCTTTTCACTTTTACATGCTGGAAGATATCAAAGCATGAGCCGTCTGCAAGATGAATATCCATGAAAATCAAGTCTGGCACTGCCTGCGTACTCAACCAACCCAGTGTTTGCTCAATACTCTCCAATTCAGCGAGGATATTCAAATTTTGTAAAACTTCTACCTCTGATAACAACTTTTTTAGGCGTCTGAGAGCTGCCTGTTCGTCTTCTACGATCAAAATATTCATAGATGCTTAGGTTTTAATAAGGGGAATGCGTACTTCAAAGCAAGCGTTTTTTTCATTTATTTCGACCGGCCGGGAAGAGAGTAGCGCGTATCTTGTTGAAATGCTGTTCAAGCCAAAGCCGGTAGAAGGTTCCTGGGTTCTTTTGGGTTGTATTTTATTGCTGACTTTTAGATAATGGTCTGTGTCTTTGTTTATGTAAATACGCAAAGGTTTGTCAGACGAGATGACATTGTGCTTAACGGCATTTTCTACTAGCATCTGAAGGCTTAAAGGAACCATGAACCATCCCTTTGGGTTATCCACTTCGATGCACAAATCGAGCCGGTCGCCATAGCGTTGTTTTAACAGAAAGAAATAATTCCTGATCAGCTGCAGCTCCTCCTCAAGTGGAATGACCTCTTTTTCCCGATACTGAAGAATACTGCGATAAAAGTCGGAGAGTTGTTCGACATAACGGACGCCTAACTCAGGATTTTCCTCGATGATAGTAATCAGGGTATTGAAGCTGTTAAAGAGAAAATGAGGGTTTATCTGACTTTTTAAGGCCTCGTACTGACTTTCGATTTTTTCTTTCTTCAATTCTGCTTCTCTGGCCAATCTTCTTTCTCTGAAGCGCATCATGGAATAAAGCAATAAAACACTTGCAAAAGTGCTTAAAATGACAAACCATGGGCGAACCCAAAAAGGACTGGCAATACTAAAGGCATAACTTACTACTGGTTCCTGATCGAAGGCGTCATTTTCAGTAGAGCTAACTTTAAAGGTATATTGACCGGGAGGTAGATTCGAATAGGTTGTCTGTCGATCTTTGGTATAAATCCAGTTTTGGTCGAAGCCTTCCAGTTGATATCGGTACCGAACTGTGTTTGGATCGGTATACCATAGCCCTACATATTCGAAGACCATGCTGTTTTCTGATGATTTGAAGCGGTTTTTTTCGTAGTAGTTTATTGGATCAAGAAAAACGGATACCTGGGTTAATTGAGTACGAGGATGTATACTCAGAGACTCTTCCAATAAGGCATATTTGATGACTTGGTTTTGGCTGGCCAGCCATAATTCTCCTTTCTTATTCTGGCAGACAACATTCAGGTTAGGGTTGAAGTCGCTGATGCCTACTTCCTCATCATAGTAGATCAGGTGCCGGGTTTCGGGCTGCAGCATATCAATACCTGAAGGATGAATGATCAAAATATTTCCCTTTGCGTCCGTCGCCAGGCTGCTGATTGATAGATTGCGGAGACCTTCCTTTCGGCTGAGCCTGGAAAAATGCTGTCCGTCAAATTCATAGATCCCTTCTTTAGCAGTACTGAACCAAATATGTCCGCGATGATCTTCGGTAATGGAATAGACAGAGTTGAGGGGAACGCCCCCGACTTCCGGGAAATTCCGGAGCCGGCCGTTTTCCAATACACTCAGCCCCTTCCCATCGGTTCCAAACCAGGTACGACCCTGGCGATCAATGAATACTTTGTAGATAAAATTAGTACCCAGTCCACTAGAGGCATTGTAATTTTGAAATGAGAGGGATGGGGATTCCAATGCGTTAGATTGGGCCGGATATTCTGTTACGCCTCCTAGAGTGGCCATCCAGATATGCTTATCCGTTCCGTCGATCGACAGGATGCTTCCATTGGTGAGGCCATCCTTCTCAGTGATTTGACGCCATCGTCCGCTTGGATGGTGATAGCAGTAGATCCCTTCTCCAAAGGTTCCAATCCAGAGGTTCTGAAACTGATCTTCAAACATACTGAGGATATTGAGATCCAATTCCGGCAGTACCGGCTCAAAAAAAGGAACCTGCTCTCCGTTTTTTTTCATTAGGAATAAACCTTGTTGGGTACCAATCCAGATATTATCCTTGCCATCAGAATGAATCGCTTGAATATTATCTAATTTTGGAGCAACGTATTCAAATGGGCGAAACGCCTTGGATATGCCGTGGGCGGTACTGAGTACCCAAAGATTCCCTTCTGTATCTTTATGAAGGTCCAGAATTTTACCCCATTCCAATCCATTAATACCCGAGATGCGTTGCAACTCATTTTCCTGGAAGTTGAAGCGTATCAAGCCTTCTCTTTCTGTCCCTATCCACAGTTCTTTATTTTGGAAAAACGCCAGGGCTGTAATGGTACCGTATGGCCAAGTATCAAAAGGAATGTCTATTGGTTGTTCTTCATAACTTAAATAGCAGATACCTTTTTCATAAGTCCCCAACCAAATACTGCCTTTTTGATCCACCAAAATTCGCCGGATAATTTCATCGGGCAGCCCCTCAGTTGGCGTGATAGAGTGGACCACTTTTTTTCCGTCAATGAAAGCACAACGATTGACTCCTCCGTCTGTCCCTAGCACCATATAGCCTGTAGAGTCGATGCCGGCCTGATAAATATCATTCCCTAATAAACCATCATCGGTATTGAAGTTATACAACCTGTTGTTCGACAATAGGTAGAGCCCTTCTCCATAGGTCGAGAACCAGAAGTTACCCGCGGGGTCTTCACCCATACTGGTAATGGGAACTACCGGAAGACCTTCTTCAGGTTCCCAAATATGGAGTTGGGTGAAATCTTCGGAATAAAGAATGTGCCCGTCAGCGTATCCGACCCATAGTCGGCCGGTATGATCCTGGAAGATAGCAGATACATCATTACTAAAAGTGGAATCGAGTACCGGTATAAATGTAGCTTCAATACCATCGAATCGGACAAGACCTTGTTCGCTACCGATCCATAGGTAACCGTTGCTGCATTCGTAAATAAGGTGAGGCGAGCTACTTTGAAGATCTTCGCTTTCTTCGAAGTCGAAAAAATAGGGGGCTTGTCCATCTGCAGGGATTCCGAAGAGGAAAGAAATAGCGCAAAAAACTAAGGGTTGAAGTAGCTTAGTTTTTTGAAAAAGTAGCTTGAATTTGAACTTGTATTTCTTCTGCAATTTTTTGATAGACAATTTTAGGTATGGAAATATTGTGTTCTTCAAGTAGTACGGTGAAGTCCGATTGGACTTCCAGGACCGTTTCTTTGATAGTAAGCCGGCTTTTTATTATACGTTCTTGTTCAATACCGTGAATGCTCAGCACACCTTTTGCCCGGATAGAATAGGTGCCTTGCTGATCGAACTGGATATCCTCAATGATTTTGCCGGAAAAGGTGGCATTGGGATATTTAGAGCTTTCCAGGTAATTTTCATTAAAATGCTCGCGCTGTAGCGGGCTATTGAATCCTTGAAAAGAACTCATTGGAATAGAAAAGGCAAAGGTTCGCTTGCCTGGATTGATCAGACCGCGCAACTCTCCCGAACGAGCCTTGATCACTTCTAAAGGCGCATTCGACTCAAAGGAGATGCTCCCCTCTTCTATACGAAATAAGCTTTCCTGAGCTTTCATATTTGAAAGGCTCATCAGAAGGAGGACAGCCATGTAAGATATTCTTTTCAAGCATTGCATAGTAGTAATATTAATACTCCTTATTTGTTAGGCAAAATAACTTTTTCTAAACAGGTAAAAAAGATAGCTGAACGGGAAGAAAAAGGTGTTGTAAGGGAAAGAATATGGGCGGGCATCTGTTTTAGGGGGACAAACGGAGGACCTAGCCAAATATTATTCGGCGGGCTGCTCGCTAGTCACCTGGTGACTCCAAGTCACCAGGTGACTAGCGCCCGGTTTCGCTCCCCAAAGTTACGTCCTTTCCTCCAAATTCACCAGCTCA
>JAUIKE010000259.1 GCA_030430845.1 Bacteroidia bacterium
TTAGATTCCTTTGCCTGGTAGAATCGAACCGAACTAGCTAATTTATTGGCCTCAACTATGTGCGCCTGTTTAAAAAGGCCGGCCTCTGTGAGAATCAAAATATTCATGCCACTCCCCAGGTTGTTGATCATGCCGATAGCGTATGCCTTGACTTGAGTTCCATTCAATCGGCCGGTATAATATCCTTCTACGCGTTTGTTGCCTTTAGTAGCGAATTGAGCTTCCGGCCGAAGTTGAAGTCCCTCTTCTCCAATTCCACGCATAGCAAAGTTGAGCATTTCTTCAGTATTCATGCTGTTATTTTGAGACAAGATCATCAATCCCGGAATAGAGTTATGTCCCAAAAAAATGTATTCCCCTTCTATCTGGCCGGTCCAGCCTTGTGGAATATCAAAACCCAAGCCCAGTTCCTGAAGCTCCACCTGTTGTGGAAGGGCCTGAGCAAAAACAGCAATGGGGAGACAGGCTAGGAAGAAAATACATAATAGAGTTCTCATTTGGTTTTGTTTTTAGAATAAAGCTTTCCTTGATAATCAATTATTTGTACACTGGTCAAGATATTAAATGCTGGAATAAAGGAATAGTGTAACTTTATAAGTGGGGAAAAAGCAACATAAGTGGAAGGTCCTGGTTGATAAGTGGTACCTCTAAATTTTATACGATGATACGATCCATTATAATAGATGATGAAGCCGATGCACGGGAAAGTCTTCGTTTGCTACTGCAAAAGTATTGCCCAATGGTAGAGGTGATCTCCAGTTGTGCCGGGCCGGAAGAAGGTATTCTTGATATTCAACAAAAAAAGCCAGACCTGGTATTTTTGGATATACAAATGCCTGCCATGAGCGGTTTTGATTTGTTAGAACGAGTAGACCACACTAGTTTCCAGGTCATTTTTGTTACTGCTTATGATCAGTATGCTATAAAAGCCATCCGTTTTTCAGCTTTGGATTATTTACTCAAACCCGTGGATGTCGAGGAATTAATCTCAGCAGTAAAGCGGGTCAGTAATTTATTGACTGATCCGCCACCCAAAGACTATTCTGAGCTGTTTCATAACATCCGGCATCAATTCGGGAAAAGCGACAAGCTGGCCGTCCCTACTACTACGGGACTGGTTTTCGTAGACCTCCAGGAAATTATTTATTGCAAGGCTAGCGGTAGCTACACACAGCTCATTCTAAAAGGGAAAAAACCAATTATCGTTTCTAAAAAGCTCAAAGATTTTACCAATATACTTGATCCGGGAATATATTGCCGGGTTCATCATTCGGCCATTATCAATCTCAATCATATAGAGGCCTATGTAAAGGGAGAGGGAGGCTATGCGATCATGAGCAATGGAGACCATATTGACATTTCCAGGCGCAAAAAGGAAGAGTTCATGAAACTAATCTCCCGGCTCTGATCCAATGGTGCAGATCAAATAGGAATTTCAACCTCCACCCTGGTCCCGCAAGGCCTGGCTTGTGCATCAACCAGGTCCGTGACCTGCACTAGTTGCTCTGACTGGATGCCATTCAATAATTGGAGGCGAGATTCTGTAACCTTCATAGCCATAGACTTATGGGACAGTATCGAATTTTCTTTGAGTTCCTTAGCTTTTTCACGGCCAACTCCATTGTCTTCAATACTACACAGCAAGCTTTTTTCTTTTTGTTGAATGACTAATTTCAGGCATCCGCTTTTATCTGTGCGAGGTAAGAGACCATGTAGGATGGCATTTTCAACAAAGGGTTGTAAAATCATAGATGGTATTTCAATGAACTCCATATCTTCATCGATTTCCAGATGCACCTGGTAATCTAAGGATCCGTCAAAGCGACGGGCCTCCAAATGGATATAAGTTTCAAGCAAATCTAGCTCCTGCTGCAAGGAGATCTTTTTTTTCCCGGAATGCTCTAAAATAAGCCTGATAAGTCTGGAAAATTTAGTGAGCAGGCGAGCGGCCTCTTCGTTTTTCTCTTCCAGGATCAAACGGTTGATCGAATTCATACAATTGAAAATGAAATGGGGGTTCATTTGTGCTCTTAATGCCTTTAACTCCAGTTCTACTAAGGCCTGCTGATATTCTCTTTTCAGGATCTCCTGGTTTTTCTCATCCAGCACCCGTTGATTTTTTATGGCCTTCCGTTGCCCATTCCACACTACAAAACCAAGGATAAAAACCAGCCCCAGTCCTATCAACAACCCCTTTCTTATATTAGCCTCATTGGACAACTCTGTTTCCTTCAGCTGATTTTCCATACTGAGCAGGGCAATCTGATTTTCCTTTCGCTCGACCTCAAATTTTTCGGCTAATTCGGTCACCTTGTCCGCCGTTTGCCGACTGTACAGGGTATCAGAAAGCTGAGTAGCCTGCTGAAGATGCTGAAATGCGGAATAATAATCATTCCTCCGGGCTGCATTCTCACTCAGTGCAACCTTAAGCTGCCGTTGATAGTCTAAGGCCCCGATCCCGACACTGATCTCCAGTGCCTGCTGATACATCTTCCCGGCACGCTCTAACTCACCGGATGCTTGTCTGGCATCGGCCAACATCATGATCGCCCCTGCATGCGATTTAGGATCGTTTTCTTTCTCATATTCAAGGTGCGATTCCAGGTAGGGCAAAGATTCTTCTACCAATCCCATTTTCAGAAGACAGGCTCCAATATTGCCCTTATTAGAAGCTACCCCCCATTCAGAATCCCACTTCTGAAATAAAGCTAAGGCCTGATGGGAAAGCGTTAAGGCCTCCTCATATTTTTCGAGCATAATATAGAGATACCCCAAATTGGTCATAGAAAGAGCTCTGCGGTACTCTGTAGCTTCACCGTTTAAGATCTCTATAGATTGCATAAATGCCTCTTCTGCGCGATCATATTGGCTCATCCATTTATGCACAAGCGCGACACTATTTAGAATGGCTCCCTCTGCCAGGCTATCTTTTAAGCTTTGTGCTTTTTTTATCGCGGAATAATAAAGGGGCATCGCTTCTTCATACTTCCCTTGATCCCCCAGGATCATTCCTTTTAAGTAAGCTGTATGCATCATTTTTTTGGGGTCCCCTGCCCTATCGAAATACAGCAAAGCAGAATCACAGGAGGCAGCGGCCTCTGGATAATTTCCCAAATGCCAATACGCTGTTGCAGTTTTGTAGTAAGCCGAGGCCTGCCCTTTTTCATAATCAAGCCTGGCTGAAAGCTTTTGCATTTTCAGGGCATAAGGAAGTAAACTATCATAAGCCTCCAAAGATTCTAGTTCCCAGCAAATATCATTCAGCAAATTAAAGGTATTGGTATCCGGCTGTTCTAATTTCAAAGATCGCTTCAAGCTATCCAACAAGCTTGTTTGCCCAAGGGCGGATAATATAAAAAAACAGGAAAAGCTAGCGATAAGCATTACTCGATACAAAGAAGGATACCACATGACAGAATACTATTTACGAGTGATGGTCAATCTGGTACTCAGATCAATCTGATTGCCCTTCAATCGAATAAAATATAAGCCTTGTTGTAGATCTTCCACTTCCATCACATACTGATGGTTACCGGCATGAAAGAACTGACTCCTAAAAGGCATTTTAACCACCTGCCCTTTGAGATTCAGGATCTGCAAGGAGTAGTTCCCGGAAGTGGTCAGATTAAAATGTGCGGTTGCTTTGTTTGCAGCCGGGTTCGGATAAATGGAATGCCATTCGTTTACTAAGAGGCCTGAAGGGCTCTCCTCAACAGAAGTTGTGATGTCATCCGGTTCAAAAATGATGTCCTCATCCCCTTGCTGATAGGGCACAAAAAAGAACGGCAGATAGAACATTTCATCGGATGTACCTTCTCCCCAGCTCACGATCTTGGGCGGTACATTGGGGTTCTTAAAGTTATTCGAAGTATTATCGTAGGTAGCAAAGGCGTGAATTACACTACCCTGCTCTATTTTAATCAAACGTTTAAAAAAATAGCCGCCTTGCCAGTTGAAATCCCAATCAGGTATGGAGATCAGGCGTGTGGTATCTCCGGAAGGCGCGACCGAATACACCTCCCATTCTTTGCCTAACAAATGCATATGCGGGCCTACTGCGATCAAGCTGGCATCTAAGGGAGAAGTGAACTGACAATGAAATCGCTTCACCGTTTCCGGCAGCATCACGAAGGGGCCGTTTTGAATCAAAGGAGCGAAGGGCAACATAATGGCTTGTTGGACCGAACGATTCACCTCTTCTTTTTCATCGGCAAAGAAAATATTGACGATGGTGGAATCCTGCTCGTCTACGGGTACGGGTGCATAATGCATTTGAATCAGCAAATTAGAGCCGGCCGTCATTTTTTGTCCCATACCTTCCGCGTACAGCCTTACTTTAGCTCCAGGAACATAGCCCGGATAATTCTCCGTGACCGGCACCCCATAACCACCGAAGCCGGGATAGCCGTACTCAGGTGTTTGAGCATCCAGGGCCAGCGCCTGTCCGGTTTCATCCAAGGCAAAGAGCGCATGATGTACAATTTTCCGGTTGCCAGGCCTTAATTCAATCCCTTTGAGTACTTTGTCTTCCGTCAGGCCCGTCGGTAACACGAAAATCTGGTACTGATCCCGATTGTTGCCTTTATGCGTAAAGGCTTCTTTGAAAGACAGTACCAGATCAGGCTTGCCTATCTGAGAGCCTTCCGGGAATTCCGGCAGAGGCGGTTCGTCAGCCAAATTCCCCTGCGGCATGCCATTATCTACCCATTCTTTAATCTTATTGATCTCCTCATCGGTCAGGCCTCGTTCTCCCAGGAAACGGGAATAATGCTTATCGGGCTTCCAGGGCGGCATGTATTTGATCCCGGTGACGTATTTAATGGTGGGTCCCCAGTTCCGTACCTGGTCATAACTGGTGAGTGCCATCGGGCCAATTTCGCCCGGGCGGTGGCAAACGGTGCAGTTTTCGTAAATGATAGGAGCAATATCTTTGGAGAAAGTGATGTCCTGGCCATTGGCAGATGCAAGGCTTAGAAACAAGAACAGAGATAGGATATAGACCTTTTTCATAATTGTAGGTTGTTCCGAGGTCCCATAAGTCATTGCAAATTTGAAATTTGGTGCTTTTTATTGATGATTCTTTCTAAGGCACGCAGATTTCGCGAATTTCGCAGATTCAAGCATTTGCGAAATCTGCGGTATCTGCGTGCTAATCAACAATCTACAATAATGAGTACAATCCACAATTCCCCACAGATGACCAATCAATAATTCGCAGGATTATCTGATTCTTTACAAGGGCTGACATCCCTAAAAAGGGGATCAATAGGTGTGAGAAAGCAACCGACTGCGCGTTGGGACTCAAATTCCGTATCGTTTTTTTCGCTGATGGCTTTGAGCACATCCTCCAGTTCGGAAGTCGTTGTGACTGTTCTTCTTTGGCCAAGGCCGAAATAGGTGTTGTCGATACGTCCTTGATAGACGACCTTTTGGTCTTTGACATTATAGACAACGATTTCGGGTGTGACTTTGATCTTAAACTTATAGACTTTCAAATGGGCCTTATCCAATTCTACGGAAAAGGGGATCTGATATTTTTCTTTAAAAGCTTTCATACTTTCCGTATCGGAATAATTATTGGGGAATATTCCGACAAACTGGATATCCTTGTCAGCATATTTCTCGTGCAGTTCACGCAGCTTGAGGGTGTAATTTTGTGAGATAACACATTCTTCACCTAAAAAAACGTAGACAAGGTGCAAGTCCTTGGGAGGGGTAGCAGCAGTGAGTAAAAAACCTGCAAGCAGGAAGAAAAGGGTGATCCGGATTCTCATTTTATTCAATTCAACAGGGTTATGGAAAGAAAACTTTCATTAAAGTTATCAAAAGTCTTTGAGACCTCAAAGGTCTCAGACCTCGAAGGTCTTAAAGACCTTCGAGGTCTGAAATTACCTCTCCTTTAACAACCCTTCCTCGGTCATTCATTTTCAGTTTACAAGCAGGCACCTGATGATCGTGTTCAAAGATCAGTATATGGTCCTCTTCGACGGCCTCTTCCAGGATACGCCCTTTTTCTTCCAGTGTTTTGAGCGGTCGCACATCGTAGCTCATAACGTATGGCAAGCCAATATGGTGAGAAGAAGGAATAACATCCGTCGAATAAATAAAGGTCTGCTCTCCCTTCTTAATTTTTAGCATCATCATAGCCTCCGTATGCCCGTACACAAATCGAACGGAAATACCGGGCAGCCACTCCTGATCATCTTTGCTCACATCCAGAAATTGAAGCACGCCTGCTTCTTTAAGCGGAACAAAGTTTTCCTTTAAAAAGGAAGCCTTTTCTCTGGCATTCGGATGGTATGCCCAATTGTAATGAACCTCATTCGACCAGTAGGTCGCATTGGGGAAACTTGGTACCAGTTCTCCGTCCTCATTTTTCTTAACAGCCCCTCCCACATGATCGAAATGCAGGTGCGTCAGAAAAACATCGGTAATGTCTTCTGCCCTCAGGCTTTCATGATTCAAAGATCCCATTAGAGAATCTTCCCCGTGAGGATGAAAATGGGAACGGAATTTTTCATCTTGTTTGTCGCCGATGCCCGTGTCAACCAATATCTTTCGGTCGCCAGTTTCGATTAAGAGGCAACGCATGGACCAGGTGCAGAGGTTTTGCTCATCTGCGGGGTTCATTCGGTTCCAAAGTTGTTTAGGAACAACTCCGAACATGGCTCCGCCATCCAGTTTAAACAATCCGGTATCAATGAAGCTGATTTTCATATTCTTTTCTTTTAGGTAAAAACAAGGAAGCCCTTTGAGAGATGATGGGCCCACCTGAGGCAGACTGATCATCGCCCAAAGGGCTTATAGCGAAGACACAATAGGCGATGACCGCCTATTCTGTTTTGATTTTATTTTCCAAAGCCAATCCGCTGTTTAGACTTGGTCAGGCCCTTTTTCATGGCGGCCATACGAATAGCCGTCACGGCAGCTTCTACGCCTTTATTGCCATGCTTACCGCCTGCCCTGTCGAGAGCTTGTTCCTCGGTATTGGGAGTTAGGACTCCGAAAACGAAAGGAATACCAGAGGCAATACTCAAATTCGTAAGCCCCATAGCCACCGACTGATTGATATACTCATTATGGCTCGTCTCTCCTTTAATCACACAGCCGATGCAAATTACGGCATCCAGACGATGGCGAGAGGCCAGGATTTTACCCCCCACAGGCAGTTCAAAGGAACCCGGTACCTGGGCGGTATGAACATCCTCTTCTTTGGTCCCATGCTTCAGCAAAGTCTCCAAACAGCCCTCGTACAGCTTATGCGTAATTTCGTGATTCCATTCTGATACGACGATACCGAAGGTCATTTCTTCAGCGGAAGGAATGTTATTTTCGTCGTAATGTGATAAGTTTTTATTAGCAGTAGCCATAAGAGTGAATTTATTACATTATCCTTGAGCATTCACTCGAATCAGATACTTTTCAGCATTTCGACCGTCCGTTGTATTTGGGTAATCACTCTTCAGTTTCTCATAGGTTTTTCGGGCACCATTCAGATCCCCCATTTTTTCATAAAGCATACCTACCTTCATCAGGTAATAGGCTGCCAGCTCTTCATTACCATCTTCGGCACTAGCTTTTTTATAAAAAGACATGCCTCTTTCCATATCTCCCATTTCCGTATAAGCATCCCCCAATGCACCATATTTCATAATAGGAGTAACCTCTCCCTTAGCACTGAAGGACTTCAGATAATCAACAGCGGCCTCATATTTGCCAAGGTTGAGATAAGAAATACCGGCATAGTAGTTAGCTAAATTACCGGCTTTTGTACCGCCGTAATTATCAATGATATCCAAAAAGCCATAATAGCCTCCGCCGGGATTAGTCAGCGCCAGAATAAAGGAATCTCTTTCGAATTGCAGCTGTGCCTGGAACATTTGTTCAGTCGCCTCAGCTTGACGAGGTTTTTTGTAAAAATTATTATAGGCGAACAAACCGCCGACAATAACAACCAGACCGACCAAAGCACCAAAGATGATATTTTGATTGCGATCATAAAAACTCGAAGCCTGTGCCCCTACTTCTACAAGATCCACTAAAGTCTCGTCAGATTTCTTTTGATTTCTCTTCTTATTGATTTTTGCCATTACTCCAAACGTTAGCGTTAATTAAATCCTAGATTAAAAAAAAGCGTCGCAAAAATAATTAATATTTGAAACACCCCAGCCAAAAAGCTGTTAAATTGTTGAAATAAAATAGAAAAAAGGGTTGCAGCAAGGAGCTGCAACCCTTTTTAAGTATTATTCAAGTCCATCAATCCATAATATAAGGATAATCTTTTTGGACATAATTGTCGGTATACAATTCGGAAGGATCCGGATAGTTTGACTCTTCGGCGAACTTTACAGATTCTTCTACTTCATTTTTAACTTTTTCCTTGATGGCCTTCACCTCTTCCTCCGTGGCTATTTTTTCAGAAAGCAGCTTGCGCTCGGTAACTTTCACCGGGTCTTTTTCCTTGTATTCTTCCACTTCTTTTTTGGTCCGGTATTTGGCCGGGTCAGAAACGGAGTGGCCTTTATACCGGTAAGTTCTGATCTCGAGATAGTAAGGCCCTTTACCTTCGCGGATATGCTTGGCAGCTTTGCTGACTGCTTCATGAACGGACTCTGGACTCATGCCATCCACCGTTTCGCTAGGCATATCATAGGCATATCCGAGTTTGTATAGTTCCATTACGTTCGAGGTCCGCTCTACGGAAGTCCCCATGGCATAACCATTGTTCTCACAGATATACAAGACTGGTAATTTCCAAGTCATGGCCATATTAAATGATTCGTGTAGGGCACCCTGACGGGCTGCTCCATCACCGAACATGGTTACACATAAATTTTGCGTACCTCTATATTTTTCAGCAAAGGCAATACCCGTTCCGATCGGGATCTGAGCGCCTACAATGCCATTTCCTCCAAAGTAGCGTCTGCTCTTATCAAAGAAGTGCATCGATCCCCCTTTTCCTTTAACGACCCCTGTCTCTTTTCCCATCAATTCGGCCATACATTCGTTGGCGGGTACGCCTCTTCCCAGAGCTGTACCATGCTGACGATAAGCCGTAACGATCGCATCTTCATTCGTAATCGCAGATTCTATTCCCGCTGCTACTGCTTCCTGCCCGATATAAACATGACAAAAGCCTCGAATTTTTTGCTGCCCATACAACATAAGCGCCCGCTCTTCAAACTTGCGTATCCTCAGCATTAACTCGTACCATTTTAGGTACATCTCCTTGTCATACTTAGTGGCTCCCGCTTTTCTGACCTTCTTAGTTTTATCCGTAACAGTGCTCATAAATAATCTTAAATTATGTCTAATTGGGTATTTAAAAATGTAATCGTTTTCAGTCCGTAAAGCTAATAAAAAAAAATCGCTTTAGCTATGTCTCATTATGTGAACGTTTTTGTGCATTCATGGTTCATGGTTCATAGCTTTAAAAAGCCATGAACCATGAACACATAAAATTTAGTATTTTGCGCAAAAAACAAAACCTTTGGAACTTCAGCGATTTACGCTCACCCATTTTAAAAATTATACTTACCAACTCATTGAATGCCATCCGCATTGGAACTGCTTTGTGGGCAAGAATGGTATGGGCAAAACCAATCTGCTGGATGCCATTTATTACCTGGCTGTAGGAAAAAATTATACCGGACTGCCGGATACCTATCTGGCGCAGCACGATGCTGATTTTTTCCGACTGGAAGCCTTGTTTCGAATTCAGGAAAAAAATGAGAAAATCGTTGCTAAGGTCATTCCTCGCAAAAGAAAGGTTTTAGAACGGAATGATGTTCCTTACGAACGCATATCGGAGCACCTCGGACTCATTCCGGTCGTGTACATCGCTCCCGATGATACCGACATTGTCAAGGAAGGCAG
>JAUIKE010000033.1 GCA_030430845.1 Bacteroidia bacterium
GGCCCGAACTAATCCAATGACCAGGCAGGCCCTTCACAGTCGCACAGCGCCCGGATGTATTTCACTAAAGACCTTATTTCTTCATTGCTCAATGTATAGCCGTAAGCCGGCATACGGTTACTCTTATTTAGGATATAACCACCTGCGTAAATGCCGTCGTACATCGTATCGTCCGCTCGGGTAGCGATGTATTCAGCATTGGCATGTACCGTAGGTGGCACCGGCAGATTGATAGCGTTGTATCCGTCGCCCTGGCCGTTTTCTCCATGACAAGCTGCACAATATTTTAGATACAGGCCTGCTTCGGTGGAGGCATTTCCGAAAAAGTAGGGTGGCTGATCTATCAAAGAGGCATACACTATATCTGATGTTCCTTCTTTATTTTGTAAAAGATAGTTGGTGATCAATTCCAGTTGACGCTCCGGCATGGGGATGCGAGGCATCACTGTACCGGGAATCAGCTCATGTGGATTCTTGATGAGTTCGTATACATAGTTGCTTTGCAGTCGCTGAGGCACCTGGTTCAGCGAAGGGCCGATCTTTCCTCCTTCTCCCTTGAGTTGATGACAGCCGGTACAGGGGAGTTTTTCGCGCAGCAGGACTTCGGCTTTATTAGTGGAAAAAACGGAAAGTTGGGCGATATCCCTGTTTGTAGTTTCGCCGGTATGCAGGTAATCACTAATCAGTTGGACCTCTTCATCGGTCAGGCTGAAATCCGGCATACGGCTTCCCGAGCCGGGATGGTAACCGAAGGGCCGGATAGGAGAGGGCGCTTTAAGATAGCTGGTCAGCCAGCTTTTTTGGACGCGCTGTCCTTCCAGGCTGAGGTCCGGAGCTGTTTGAGCAACTGCCGGATTAGGCTTAGGGCCGTTGTGGCAGCCGGCGCAGTTTTGGGCCGCAAATATTTTTTCGCCTATGGCGGCTGTAATGTTTTTATTTTTTCGCAAAAAGGAATCGTAACTCGATTCCAGTTCCGATTTCCTGGTTTTATTTAAAGAAAAAAGATAAGCTGCTATATCCTTGATGTCCTCCTCCGGCCTTTGGACAACCGCTTCAAAACTGGAACTGTCAGCGCTGAATTTGTAGAAAAAGCTGGGCATTTCGTTGTGACCATTGTAGACGTAAGGGGAAACAAAGTATCGTTGTACCCAATCAGGTTTCAGCCGGTGACTGACGTTAGCCAGTTCTGTGATCAGCATTTCTCCCTGGCCGTTTACTTTATGGCAGGTTTTACAGGCGAATTGATCCAATAGGGTAGCACCTCTTTGAAGGTCTGCTTTACCTCTCAGAATATTCTTTTCGGAAGCCAGATTCGGATATTTGGGCCAGGGCCCTCCATTTTCCCTTTGCTCACCTAAGTACAGGGCGATGGCCAGACTTTCCTCGGCCGAGAGCTGGAAATCCGGCATACGGGAGTGGCCGATATTGTGTCGTACGCGATAAGGTTCCTGAAGAAAGTGGAACAAGAAAGCTGGATTATATCGTTCTCCTGCGTATGCAAGATCGGGGGCCCGGGAGGGAATCACCAGGCTATCCGGAATGCCGGCATGACAAGCGTTACAACCCAGCTCGGTCATCAGCTTTGCACCAGTCAGTTCTCCCTGGATGAGGGAGGCGATATTGGAGCCTTCAGCTGTTGTTTGCGTCACTACAGTTTCAGTAGGTTGATCGCTTTTTTCCTGGAAACTGAGCAGGAAGATTAAAAAAGCGGTCAATATGACAACCAGTGATATGGTGGATTTCCATTTCATAAAAAAGTTATTCTACTTATTACCTTTCCTGACTGGTGTGTGTATAAAAACCTGACAGCTGTCAGGTTTTTATACACACACCAGTCATTTACTTCTTGTTCATTTCCATCAAAAGGTAAAAACAAAATTTGGAATCCCCTTAGTGAGCGCCAAACTTTTGTTGAATTTGCCTAGCTTAGTGGTGGTTTAAGAACTATCAGTATGAAAAAGAACATCTACTTTTTGCTATTACTAATCCTTACTTATGCTTGCTCTACCATTGATTCTGAACCCGATTATACATCGGAGGTAGATTCGGTTTTTTCTCAATGGGACGACTCGGCGCCTGGCGGAGCCATTGGTGTCATTCGAAACGGCCAACTAGAGTTCGCGAAAGGCTATGGCCTGGCTAATCTGGAATATGATATACCCAATACCCCGCAAAGCGTTTTTCGAATTGCTTCAGTGTCCAAGCAATTCACGGCAGCCTGTATTGTGTTATTGGCAGAAGAGGGGAAATTAAGTCTGGAGGATACGCTGTCAAAGTTTTATCCGCAACTACCTGACTATGCAGATGACATTACGATCCGGCATTTGCTGAACCATACCAGCGGACTGCGGGATTATCTGGAACTGGCCTATTTGTCGGGGCTGACAGATGATGATTTCTATACGGATGATGAACTAATGGGATGGTTTGTACGCCAAAAGGGCTATAATTTTTCTGCCGGGGAGGAATTCCTGTATTGTAATACCGGCTACTGGCTGCTGGGGCAGATTGTTGAGCAGATGTCGGGAATGAATATGGCGGAATATGCCCGGAAAAATATTTTCGAACCTTTGGGAATGGATCATACTCATTTTCATAATGATAATACAAAAATTGTAGAAAACAGAGCCTCCGGTTACGCTCCCACAGCAGATGGTTTTCGAATCAGCATGACCCAGTTGGAGATGATCGGTGATGGGGCCATTTTTACCACGGTTGAAGATATGGCTAAGTGGGATGAAAACTTTTACTCACATAAGATAGGTAGCCCGGATTTTCACCAAACCTTACAAACCCAGGCCGTTTTGAACAATGGAGACACATTGCCGTATGCCATGGGATTAAGCGTAGGTGAATACAAAGGGCATAAAACAGTGGAGCATGGAGGCGCTTTTGTGGGCTTCCGGGCCAGGTTCCTGCGATTTCCGGAAGAGCGGCTTTCTATTGTTTTGCTTACCAATCGATCGGATGCCAATTATGCAAGCCTAAGCAATGAAGTGGCGGACATCTTATTGGATTTAGAAGATATTTCTGAAGAGGTTGAGAACGAAGAAAATGAGGGGATAGGCGAATCAGAGGACCCGACAGAGCCGGCTTCCTACACTACGCAACAACTCGCACGCTTAACCGGCACGTATCACAGTGAAGAACTGGGGGTGGATTATGAGCTGAAGTTGAACGGGACTCGGTTAATATTGTGGGTTGACGGAGACGAAATATCAGCATTAAAGCCCATGGCGGGGCGGAAATTTGAAAATGAAGATTTTGGCTTGCTTGAGTTTGAAGATCGGATGCCGAGGCCGAATTCCTTTTTGCTGACTTCGGGAAGGGTGAAGAATTTGTATTTTGAAAGAGAAGAATGATCATTTGGCGGTTTCCCGACCGGGTGATCAGGCATTCAAAATAATAAATCCAACTATTCCAGCCAGAAAAATCACCCCATAACCGATCAGAATATACTTTCTTAAACGATGACTTCCCGCAAAGACAGAAATACCAATCTTCACAATGGTATTACACAAAGCTGCCAGCAGGATGGCGTTCTGTGCCGTCAGAAACTGGATGTTGTTTCCAGCTAATTTGGATAAGGAGATAGTGATGGCGTCAATGTCGGTCAAAGCAGCTATACCGGTAGACAGGAAAATACCGGCTTCGCCAAACTGCTCATTGGCATAACTCACCAGGAAAAGGATACCCGTGTAGAGCAATCCAAAAAAGATGGCTTCTCTAAGGTTTAGAGGTTTGCCTAGCGGCACATCTGTATCTGCTTTTAAAGGATCTGCTGATTGTTGTTTTCGGTAAAAATAGATCGAAATGCCCAATCCGGCCAGGAATACAATGGCAATCGGCAAGCCCAGGGCCGGCCATAAGCCTGGATTAAAAATCAACACCCATACTATTACCCGGATGATCATAATAGTGGAGGCGGCTAAAATGGCTACCGCACAATGAATGGATAGCTCCGGTATTTCTTTACTTTTTTTAGAAAAAACCCAGGTGACGACCGTACTGGAAATGAGCCCTCCTACAATGCCTGTGTAGAGAATACCTTTATTGGAACCCAGGAATTTCATGAGTAAATATCCGGCAAAGGTTAAACCGGAGGTGAGAACAATCACCCACCCCAGCTCCTTTGGATTGAAAACATGATAGGGGCCGTATGTTTCATTAGGCAAAAAGGGTAGAATCAGGAGGGCCAGTACCACAAAGGTGATAAAGGCATACAACTCGTCCTGTGTGATCTCTCCAATAAAGGTCTTAAAAGGTACTTTTAAGGATAAAAATACGGTGGTTACCACCATAAGGGCCAGGCTGGTTTCTACAAAACCCAGGAAAGTAGTACCGCCTAAAAAAAAGGCCAGTAGAATCGTCAGTTCGCTCGTGCCGCCGATCCCTCCCTTGTTAGCTGTTATCCAGTAAGACACCGAAACGATCAGGGTGACCGATATTAGCGCACCCACAAATATTAAAGGAGTAAATAAAACACTGACCAGGGTGGAGAGAAAACCTAAGAACGTAACAACGATAAAGGTGCGGACTCCCGCAAAAAGTTCTGACTTCTTCGATTTAGAGGAATATTCCCGTTCCAGGCCAATTATGAATCCGATGCCCGCCGCCACCAGCATGCGAATGAAAAAATCCATTTGCGTGAGTTGAAAGTCGTCGGTTTGTATGATGAGGATATCTTCCATACCATATCATTCTGTAGCCGGGAAATAAAGGAAAGATAGTGAAAATCAGGGATAGTTGGACACTGAAGACATGGATTACACTGCCGGCTAAAAACTTATGTCCCGAACGACTTCTCCTTTCTTATTCCAGATCAATATTTTTCGAGTCTCACTACTTGTTACAATAAATTCTCCGTCCGGACTCCAGTCGATGCCCCACAGTAAGTCTTCCGATTTGCCTTCGGCAATCAATTCCCCCTCTTTCGACCAGATTCGCATGGCATCACTCGCGCTGGCTAGTAAGGTACCCTCTCTATTCCAGGAAATGTTGCGATATTCGGCCCGGCTTCGTTCTATTGACTTCAAAAGATGGCCGTATGGCTGCCAAAACTGCAACAGGGCAGGGTAGTCGTGATCATAATCTCCGTAATCGCCAATCACAAAGAAGTCACCTGAAGGATGCCAGATAATACAGAGCATTAATACCTCCTGTTCTCTATGTTGGATCTTTCTGATTAATTTCCCTTTCCGGTCATATTGCCGTATGTATTTACTCAGGGCAGTTATCTCGTCTTTTTGAGAGTGCCAGTCGACCGCTACATAGCTTGTCGTGCTCTCTTTTTTGATGAGCTTAAGCAGTTTTCCTTTCTTATTCCAAATTGATAATTTTCCGTCGTAATCCGCTATGGCAATTAATCGGCCGTTGCGATTCCAGGCAATGGATCGACCTCCTAGATTATCGACACCAGAAAAAAGAGTGGTTTTATTTTTCTCGATGTCTATAATACGCGAGCCTTGGCCGGTAGCAGCTACCGCAAGAATATTTTTACGAGGATGCCAGCGCAGTCGCTTGACTTGTTCTCCAATCGAAAAGGTCTTTAGGAACTCAAAAGTTTGTCCGTCAAACAGGCGGATGACTTGGTCATCTCCTCCGACGGCAATGTATTGTCCGTCAGCGCTCCAGTTGGCAGTCCAAAGGGTTTTGTTTTCAACTTGCTGCGCCTGCAAATTGGAAGAGGCAAAAAATATAAGGAAAATAAGTAATAGGAAGCGATTCTTGTTCATGATGCATATATTATATGATCTGGACAAGATCAGGAAAAGGAAGTAAAAAAGTAGATAATGACTTGTTAAGCAGTAAAAAAAATAGGGGCTGTCTCATAACTCCTTCGTCGTTATGAGCAGCCCCATATGATTCTTTTTAAGGGGTGTTTTTTAGAGCCCGTACGGGCTCTAAAAAACACCCCTTAAAGAAATATTATTGGCTGTCTCATTTTTTTACTGCTTCTGAAACTTCATAACTTTCATATTACCTCCTGATCGGATCTGCATCACATACCAGCCTGCCGGAAGGTCATGTACCGGTAATTCGTAAGAAACGACGCCTGGATCTGTCTGGAAGTAGCCTAATTGACGGCCGGTCATATCGAACAAAGAAAGCTTAGTAGCCGCCTGGCTTTCCTGGCTCCACCTCAGCTGAACCATGTCTTTTGCAGGATTAGGGAACAGGCTGACCTGGAAGCCCGAGCTCGGTGTAGGATTATTGATAGCAATAACGTTGTGATAGGTCATTGTGCCGTCAAAATCTACCTGGCGAAGGCGGTAGTAGTTGACGCCGGGCATGGGGTAGTCATCCATAAAGGCATAGTCCTTTCCAGCCGAAGAGGTGCCTTGTCCGGCTACCCGGCCGATCTCCTGGAAGTTGATACCATCCTGGCTGCGCTCGATGGCCATGAAATCGTTGTTAATCTCATTGACGGTCGTCCATTGGAGTTCGATCTTGTCATTGGCTAGTTTTCCTTTGAAGCTGAGTAATTCAACGGGGAGGACGGCGCTGTTTTCCGCACCTGCAGTAGGGGTGGATACGTCCCAATATCCGGTAGCACAGCTAGAATTATCGCCAAAGCCGGTGTATTGAAGGGAGCTGCAGTTGCCGTCGGCATCCGTGGAGCAAGATCCTCCGCCGTTACCGTCATCGTAAGAAAACTCGTCAACAATAAAGCCATTTTCGTCTGCTAAGGTGAGACTTCCGGTACCATTACCAAGGTTTTCTCCTCCCCAATCAATGACTTGAGTGCCGCCGGGGACTGAATAGCCGCATCCGGAAAGTTGATTGGGCCTCCGGGCCAATACAATGTATTCGCCTGCTGCGATGGTGATGGCATTCCCACCGCTGAAGTCATATCCTACGGAGCCGGAGAGGGAATAGTCTGTCATGTCCACAGCAGTTGAGCCCGCATTGAAAATTTCGAGGAATTCACAATCGTCATTACTCCCTTGGGTGCTACTACAAGGATTGTACATGACCTCAGTGATAATCAGGTCGGGGAGAGTGATCGACCAAACTTCGATATCATCAAAGCGAATACGTTCGTTCGCCTCATTATTCAGGGCTGTGAGACGCAATTGGATCGTGGAGCCTGAAAGTCCCTGCTCAGTGAAATCTGTATTAGCAAAGTTTCCCATGAGTGTCTCAACTACCTGATAGCTTCCACCGTCAATGCTGTAAGCTATCTCCAAATAGTCACTGTTTTCGAGGTTGCTATTATTATTGGCAAATAATTTGAAGCCTACTTCAGTATGTCCACTAATGTCGATAACGGGAGAATACCAAATAGCAGGGCCGTCAACATCGCGTGCCTGCATCCTTTGGTTGACAACTCTGAAAAAATCGTTACCATCACTCAAAGTTGCCCCGCTCACATCCACTGTCCAGGTAACGCCGGTCAGGTCTATACCGTTTCCATCGGCCCCCTTGCCGTTTTGCCCGGTAAAGTCCTCAGAGTATAGAACGGTTTGTCCCCAGCCTAGTTGGCATAAAAAGGCCAGAGACATTAACAAAAGCGCTGTTTTTTTAATAATATTTTTGTAGGAACCCATAGGATTTTTGTTTGAATAAGCTTATTGAAATTATGAGTTAATTGTATACTTTAAAGGTGATTATTGATTAGGAAAAGAAATACAAATAACCACTGAAAACATCATTACTATGCTCTCAGTTTGTTTTCTCTTTCAAATTGTTGGCAGGGTAGCTTTCACAATTTTATACGAAGGTAAAATATATATTGAAAATTCACAAAAAAGCCTGAAAATAAAGAAGATAGGAATAAAAAAAGGGATCGTCCTCTTGCGAAGACAATCCCTTTTTGTTGGCGGGAGATTTTACTCACGGTCCCTGGAGAACCGCAAGCAATCTCTCACCTTACGGGAGAGCGATGAACGAATTCTTCGCCCGGGTTTATTTTAACCTGACAGGAACCCATCGAATTGGTTTTGTTACAGAAGCTGACAGCAATTGATCCTGCCATTATTCGGTCATTTCCAGTTAAGTCCACGATGAATGGCACTCATCATCCCGTATCCAGTAAAGAGGACAGGGCAGTCTATTTGAATACCGGAAAAATTAGCTTTATTTGACCTTGGGGATGAACCCATTGTCCTGGAGGATGGCTGTCGGGCACATTTTTCACCTTTTATCCGACCCGAAGGTCGAGCCAGGGAGGTCTGTTTTATGATATGCCTGTTTTGTTCTTCCAGAACGGTCAGTGAAACCTGTTTGACTGATTGCGATAACTGCCAAGGCCTCTCCGGCAATCAGTCCGTTTTGATTTATGCCTCGTGATCTTAACAAGAGTGGAACATGTCCAAAAAATACATCAGATCACTCATTACACTTCTAAACGCTGCCAATTGTCAAGGAACTTATCATTGCAAAACTTGCGTTATGCGTGGTTAAAAAGGCACTTTTCAAGATTCCCGTTTGTTTCTATCAAGTGCGCCATACAAAGATGCATTATGTTGGTTAATTTGTCAAATTATAAAATTAACTATTGGTTTAGTTATAAACAGCAGAATGTTATTTTACCTATTTTGTGGTACTCAAAATGTTGATAACATCGCAAAAAGCCGTTTATTTTAACATAAGCCTGTGGAAAACGTGTGGAAATTTTTTTTGAAATAAATAAATAGCGGCTCAAATGATGATTTGATACCGTATATTTAATTTGAGACTTGACACCGGAATATATTTTATGAGATGTTGGCTTGCGGCCGCCGCCGCAAGCCAACATCTCATAAAATCTCCTTTTTTTCATCCGAATTTTTTATTATGAAAAAAACAAGCCTTTCTTTTATGCTCCTGTTTTACCTAATTGGTCTCTTTGCGCAGACGGAAAAACTACCTGACCCGCAGCCGTATTTCATGGCCTTGATTGTTAGCGATATGGACTCCTCCATATCCTGGTATGGCAAGCACCTGAACTTTGAGGTACTCAACAGAATGGACAATCCCGATCGGGGGTTCCGGCAAGCTAACTTGCAATGCGGGGCGACCCTGCTGGAATTGATCGAACTAAAATCGGCTGTCTTGCCGGAAACACTTTTGTCTGACCAGCCCCGAGGTACCCAGATTGCCGGCTTTTTTAAGTTTGGATTCACCGTAAGTGATTTCGAGGGATGGCTGACTAAACTGCGAGCAGCTGGAGTTAATTTTCGGGGAGATGTCGTGAAGGATCCCAATTCCGGAAAAAAGATGATCATCCTGCTCGATCCGGATGGGAATCGGATACAACTCTTCGAAGAATAGGATTTGGACGGCCATCGGCCGTCCAAATCCTATTAAATCATCCTTTCGGGTGATTCCAAGCCTATGCTTTCCCCCTAACTTGCCATAAAAAACAACACATCATGAAAAAGATATTCGGTTTTATGGCATTTATGTTATTCGTTTGTTCCCTTTCGGCCCAATCTATCAATAGGGGTGACTGGCTGGGAAAAACACCCTCGGGGAAGACTTACAAAATGATCGTGCAAGGTGGTCAGGAAGGGGAACCCTTGAGTATACTGATCATAGATGATGATATTGATTCGAAGATGAGCGGGCAGTTAAAATCGAATTCTTTGAAGTTTAAAGGTCCCTCTGGTACGACGACTTTAAAAAGAGTGCCTTATCGGAGCACTTATCTGAAGCAGAAAGGCTTCATCATTTTTGTGCCCAAGAGAGGTGACAGAATCGCCTACAAATATGTCAGCGGACCTCCGGTGCTATCCGGTTGGGAGGAAGGCGTGGCGGCAGTGGTGTACAATGAAGGAGTAGCTGCCGGTAAATGATAAAAATGGGCTTGTATAAAAAGGGGGGTGGCGAACCGCCCCCCCCTTTTTATACAAGCCCTAGTTCACTCATCCTTAAGATACACAGCAGGATTCACAAAAATAACTCTGGACAGCAGCAAACTGATTATGGCAAGAAAAACCAATCCACAGATTAAAACACTCAATAATGGCGTCCCAAGGCCCAGCTGAATGCGTTCGGGGTAATTATCCAGCCAGTTTTTCAGAAAATACACTGCTGGAATAGCGCCCAGTACAAACCCCAGAAATAGCCAGGTGCCGAATTTTCCAGAAAAAAGCCGGTAAATATCCCAGGGAGAGGCCCCGTTTACTTTCCGGATGCTGATTTCCTTGAGCCGCTGCCGGACATGCGTGCCTACGATCCCAAAAAGACCAAGCGAGGCTAAAATGATCGCCGTAAGAGAACCGGCCCTGCTGAGCTGTCGGATCTGCGCTTCCGTTTGCATCTCCCCTTCATTTAATTCATCCAGCCAGGTGTAGTTGATAGGCTGCCGAGGGTAAAATTCCCTCCACAGGTCTTCAATCTGCTGAAGATTTTGATTGGAAACACCGGCCTGAAGTTGGACTAGCATGTTCTGATACTGGTATTCCGGTGAAATATACATGACCAAGGGTTCAATGGCAGTCTTTGGTGATTCCATACGGTAATCTTTTACGACCCCAATGATGCGAGGCCCGTCCAGGTCTCCATAATCAAATGGGACCTGAGTGCCGATGGGATTTTCGAGTTGGGCTGCTTTTACAAATGTCTCATTCACAATAATGGCGTCTCTTCCGTCGGTTTGGATGTTTGCATCAAAGTTTCTCCCGGCTACCAGTTCTATCCCCATTAGGTTCAGAAATTCAGGATCTGTACGCAGGTGAGCAACCTCTATTCGCCTGCCTTCTTCTACTACATCGGTTCCGTTGTAGCCGGAATTAGCACTCACCTGTGCTACAAAAGGTAGTTGTTTTAATTGTTCCTGCAGCCGATCAACCCGCCGGTCGCTGGTGTCGCGGATAGACAGTTGAAGAATGTTATCATCATTGTACCCCAGGTCGAAATTAACCAGGTGCTTTAGTTGGCGATCGACCGTCAGCATGCCGGTGATCAGGAAAATGGTCAGACTGACCTGAAGCATGACCAGAAACCAGCCAAATATGGACTTTCCGCCTACCTTAATTTGGCTTTTCAAGCCATCCTCTACTTTTCGGGAGGATAAAATGGTAGAAGGGTAGAGCCCCGAAAGTAAGGTGCTGATGGCCAGTATGCCTATAAAGCCCAATACAAACCGGCTATTTAGTAATTGTTCTGGCGAATACACTTCATTCACAAAGATGGAGAATAGGGGCAATACGATAATAACCAGTACAATGGCTAACATTCCGGCTAAAGCAGTACTTAAGAAGGACTCGCTAAGGAATTGCTGGAAAATCGCGCCTTTGGGGGCTCCCATCACCTTACGAAGGGCTACTTCCCTGGAGCGACTCAGGAAGTTGCCGGTAGCAAAATTGGAGTAGTTGAAACAGGCGATGAGCAAACACAATAATCCGATCCAAAAGACCACTCGAAGGATTTCCTGGTC
Source organism: Bacteroidia bacterium (assembly GCA_030430845.1). GTDB lineage: Bacteria > Bacteroidota > Bacteroidia > Chitinophagales > Saprospiraceae > JANQPA01. The sequence goes on from JAUIKE010000033.1 coordinate 11,366, forward strand.
GGCAGCTCTCCGCAAACCATTTCCAAGGCCGAGGGAGGTGTCCATATGCATATCTGAAAACGCTTGCAGATGAACCCGGGCCTTTGTTTCGGACACATCAAAGTTGGCGGCCATCACCTCGTTCATAGCTTTTTCTATTTCTTCAACTTCGGCCTCCTTACTCTTTTGTATAAAAACGTTCATATTTATATCAAACCAGGTGACCGTTCGTCTTTCGGGAACGCTACTGACCCAAAAGCTGAACGGGATAATGATTTGGGGCTGAAGTGTGGAGTTGCTGGGCAGATCTTTGAAAATTCCACTGATAGAGAAGATCTCTTCCTGATCTCCAAAAATGAGCGTCAGGTCATCAGTCTGAGTCAGGCTTTCGGCAAAAGACTCGGATACCACAATCTGATCTGGACGTTCAAAATCGCCAGGCCCGCCACTAATAAAGGTGAAGTCGAGCATGTCAAACAGGTCTCTGTCGGCATAATGAAAAACCTGGTAGTCATAATCGTCTCCCTCGGGTCGTAAGGCCAGGTCGTTCTTGATGTGGGAGGCCCTGGTAATGCCGGGCACCTGTGATGGAAAGGCTTCTCCCATGATGTAGGAGGCTCCTCCCATAGTTTCCGGATTCCCATTCCATTCCATGCTGCCGGTTATTCGGTATAGCTGGTCCGCGTTTTTGTGAAAGCGGTCAAAAGAAAGTTGATTGGACAAAAACAAATAGGAAAGAGCCGCAAAGGTGATTCCTATGGCCAGGCCAAAAATATTAATTGAAGAAAGCGCCCGTGTTTTCCATAAAAAACGCGAGCCGGTGATGAAATAATTTTTTAACAGTCGGAAGTACCAGTTTTTCATAATGTCGGGTGTTTTAAATCGTATGAGTCGAATGGTGATGATCGCTTCCCAGAAAAATTTGCGACGGGCATACCCCTGGCCCCTGGCTTCTTTTCTCCAGTGAAATGCTTCGTGCAAGTCGCCTTGTACCTCCTCTAAATATTCTTCAGGACAGATCCTTTCTACCAGCCAATCCGCCCATTTGGGGGGATCAGATCGTACCATGGTTAAATTTTGGATGAATAATGCCGGCCCATAACTTCGATTTCACTTCCTGTACCTCTTTGATGGCATAATAGCCGGCCGGTGTGGCCCGGTACAAGCGCTTCCTACGTCCTCCTCTCTCTGCGGTCGGCTCGCCAAACTTCGACTCCACCCAGCCCTTTTTTTCCATTCGTTTCAGCACCACATGAATAGCGGGCAGAGAAATTGTTTTTTTTATAGCCGCTTCATATTGCTGGGCAATTTCTACGCCATGACATTCTTCCTGCCTTAGCAATATCATTAAGATGATCTCTTCCAAAGAACCTATGGATTCCATTAAATTAATATTTGTTTAAGATATGCTAATGTAATATTATTAATAATTGTTTAAAAAATAAAGAAAAAAATAGAAAAAAGAATGGCAGGAGGCCAACCGGCCTCCTGCCATTCTTTAAGATATTAAGTCCAACACGACATTGAACAGCAGCTGACATCCTCTCTCCATATCCTCTGCTTTCGTGAATTCTTTGATGTTGTGGCTAATCCCGTCTACACTCGGTACAAAGATCATGGCAGTAGGGCAGAGGCTGGCCATCATTTGAGCATCATGCCCGGCACCGCTGGGCATTTGCTTGACCGAATAGCCTAATTGCTGGGCTGTATTGGCGATCTGACTAACTAATTTGGCGTCAAACTGAACAGGAGGGAATCGGACTAATTCATTTTTCCGGAGCTTTACATCCTCTGCTTTGGCGAGTTCCTTAACTTTTTTATCCAAAGATACCTGCGCCTGCGCCAGGCTGATCCCATCCGTGTTCCGGAGGTCGATGATCACTCTCGCTTGTTCGGCCATGACATTGATGAGGTTAGGATGGAGTTCGATCAGGCCGACTGTCCCAACCTGATTAGCGCCCATCATATTGGCTAGCTGTCGAACAAAGGCGGCCACCTGAGCAGCCACCAGCCCGGCATCCTTGCGCATTTGGATAGGAGTGGTTCCGGCATGGTTGGATACACCTTGGAAGATATACTCAGTCCAGTAAATGCCCTGCACCATTTCAACTGCACCGATTTGAATGCCTTCGGTTTCAAGGACAGGGCCTTGCTCGATGTGTAATTCAATAAAGGTGTCAATGGAGAGAGAACCACACGGAGTTTGTCCGGCATATCCAATTCGCTGGAGTTCGCTTTTGACGGTGGCTCCGGAGCCATCCACAGCGGGAGCGTTCAGTAAGTCTTGCAGAATTTCGGGTTTGCTAAAACCATGACTGCCCATCATGTCCGGAGTAAAGCGAACGCCTTCTTCATTGGTGAAATTGGCAATGGCAAAAGGCTGGTTGGTAAGAATGTTATGTTCGTTCAGGACTTCCATGATTTCAAGGCCGGCTACTACTCCCAGGCTGCCGTCAAATAATCCGCCGGTGCCGACCGAATCCAGGTGGGAGCCCACCATGACCGGCGGGCCAGCTGTTTTTCCCGGACGGATGCCGAACATATTTCCAAGTTCATCAATGCGGATGTCAAGCTTAAGCTGCTCCATCCAATGGAGGAGGAGGTCCCGGGCAGCTTTGTCTTCATCGGTGAGGGCCAGGCGGCTGACGCCTCCGCCGGGAAGTGCTCCGATCTGGCCTAGCTGTTGGAGTTTTTCTTCTACACGGGTTAGTTTAATTTTAAAAGAAGATGATTTCATTATATTAATCCAAGTTGTGAGGTACACAAGATAAATTTAATTATAGGTGTTTTAATGGGTTGTGACCACTGGCCACAACCCATTAAAACACCTATAATAGAAAATTTATTCGATTGTGAGCGCTATCGCAATTTGGATTATATTAAAATTCTTTTATCAATTTTTGGACAGCCGGATTGGACTGCCCATAACTTACCAGGCTAATATGTAAAGGAGTCGACCTGAAAATCTGTAAAGATCTTTTAAGGGCCGAAAAAATCCATTCTTCCTTATTCCCAAAGACTCCTCCTCCTAAAAGGGTGAGGAAAACACGAGGGTTTTGAGTATGTTCAAAATTAAGCAAGGCGGCATGGAGCGTCGCCTCATAAGAGGCCTCCAGTATGAGCCGGGCAAATTTTTTCCACAAAGGAGTCGCTAAACCGGAATAGGCTACCGGGAGTGCCGAGCAATAGGCTTGTGTGACGAGGTGGCGGCAATCATCAAGCGTTACCTGGGTATTCCACTGAAGTCCAATCCGCAGTTCCCCGCGCAAGAACTCACGCTGAGCTTCATTCATAGAGCCGATCTTTTGATCGATTTCCGCAAGTCCTTCTTCAGAGGGCAGGGCATAACCGTTCTGCATTTTCCAAAGTCGCCCATCCTGATTCCCGAGGTAAGATCCAACCTCTGCGAGGCAATCGATCTGCTGTGCTGCCGACTGTCCTAGCTGCCCCTTAATTTCAACCAGATAATTTCGATAAATCGTGCCGGCTCCTGCCGCGATGGCACAGGCCGGGCCTTGGGTATGATCATGCTCATAGATCCCGATGCCGGCTTCAGGTGTCACATCCGGATGAACCATTTCCAGTAAATTAAATTGAGAAGCTGCCTGAAAAAAGGCTCCATCGTTTTGCGGATCGATGTGGAAATGTTGGACATTACCGACTGCTTCCTGGATTTGTAATTGCCCTTTGGTCTTTAATCTGCCGGCTGTCCGAGCTCTAAGTTCTGACAGCTTTGGGATTTCCAGGCTGCCGTATATATACTTCTGGTTGTTTATTCTTGAGCTCAGGCTATTACCGGAAACAGTAAGCAAGCTACGTACTTGTTCGGGTGTTTCTTCAGAAAATCCTGTGAGTGATTCAAACCAAGTCATCATCATTAATTTACTTCTTGACAGAACTGTAATTTTGTTACCTAATAATACTATATTTAATGACAAATAATTTACTTTCCCTCAAAAGATAAATACAATGGGAAGACTTACCGAAATCCGCATTTCCGGAGATAATGACAGTCCGATATACCCGGTTCGTTATGAGATGCACTATTTGTATTGTGATCAATGCGGTTCCTTTGAGTTGGGAATATGGAAGGAGCCGGAGAACCATGAGGTACTTGAGAGTAGAGGCAAACAACTCGGGCGTGTGGCCGGTGTTATTGCTGTCGTAGTCGGTGTTTTTACCATTTTCACCTTCCTGGATGCTATTCCAATTGTTTTAGTCGGAGCTGTTGTGGTGATCATTTTGCTGATTATCAGCGGCCAGATGAAAGGGCGGATCAAAGATAAAGGTGTTTTTTGTAAAAACTGTAATGCAAAATATGAATATGGCAGCTCTTTTTTTACCAGCCAAAAAAATCCTAAAGGGTATACCATGAAAGATGTTCCACGCCCACTGAACATGAATTATCAGATCGTTGGCAGTGTGCTTGGGCCTGTTGAGGAAGAATGAGAAAGAGGCAGTCTCAAAACTCCTTCAATGAAATTTATCTTGTGTACATCGCAATTTGAATCAAGTAGACTTTTCTTTAATCTTCGAATTGAGGTGGAACAACTCATCAAAGTAACGCTTACTTTGAAGTGACAGAAAACTAGTTCCCAGAAATTGAAGGGCAACAATGAGGCAAATACCTCCTACAAAAAAAGCATGAGGACGTGCGCGAAAAACGGTCGCTACCGCTTCACTGAAACGATTCTCAATTCCCTCTGCCGGGACTTCAATACTCGGATATACCGAAAAGGTGTGGAAAAAAATCCAGCCAATCAGATAAAAGGCTACTATCATTAGAATAGTCCCTATACTTAGAAAAAGCATGTAAGGACGAAAAATGAAACTGGATACTAAGCCAGAAAGAATATTTTTGAAAACTTTCAGGCTCGAAATTCGACCGCTGCCCACTGACCGCTGCAAGCTCCAATCCAGGTGTGCGGGTATTTCGACTACTTTTTTCCTTAAAATAAATGATTTTTGGATAATCTCAGGATTGATAGCGTAGGTGCTGGATTTGAGATTTAACTGCCGGATGAAGTCACCTTTGTATGCGCGAACCATTCCGGTAAAGGTGTGAAGGTCCCGATTGGCAATAACGCGCATCATCCAGTTGACCACTTTGCTCAGCATTAAGCGAAGGAAAGGTACCTGTGTTGACTTTCCTCCTTTCATGTAGGGAGAGGCGACGACTACATCGGCCTCCGATGTTTCCATTTCTCCGACCATCTGTTCGATGTGTTCCGGTGCATAGCTTAGGTCGATGTCGAGCACCGTGACTATGTCTCCTTTTGACAAGCGGAAGCCGGTTTGAAGGGCATTCCCCAGGTTTTTGTTAAATGAATGGTGGTGAACTCGCACTCGCTGATATTGCTTGGCCAGCGCATTGGCTAATTCGCCGGTCCGATCCTTACTTCCATCATTAATGATCAGGATTTCCCAATCATAATCACCCGGCATGTGACTCAGGTAATCTGCCAGGGCTTTGATGTTTTGTTCAATGATGGCTTCTTCATTGTAAGCCGGAGTAATAACTGTGAGGGACTGTCGGGGCGACCTAGTTGCCGAACTTGGGGCAGACTGGTTGACCTTCACAGCCAGATTGTCTGTGTTTTTCATGAAAAAATAAATTTTGGGTTTTGTGTTGCCTCCGGTATGCTCCAAGATTTAGATGGGTAATTGTACGCGCCTTCCGGAAAAAGGTTTCGCAGGGGGCAAGAGGCTTCTTTGCTTAGAAATATTGACTGTTTTGTTAATCCATTTTGCTTGTTTCCCGTATACCAATAAAAAATTAAACTTAAAAGCTTGATAAAATTTTTGAAATGCCTTAGCCCATGAAAGTTATCCTGAAACTCTTACCCCTATTCCTTATTTATATACTTCTCATTTTGTTATTAGCCAACTCAAGGCTGGAAGGAGATGAAATTCGTTTTTTCCAATATGCTAAAAATCTGGCGGAGGGGTTTTACACTTCTTCAGACAACCCCGTTTTCCACAATGGGCCGGCCTATCCGATGTTGCTGGCTCCTTTTGTAGTCCTTGGTGCTCCCATTCTTTTAATGGTTTTTCTGAATGCCTTCTTGTTATTTTTTAGCGTGGTATTTTTATATAAAACCGTATGCTTATTTGCAAAAGAGAAAATTGCAACTATTGCAGCCTATGCTTTTGGACTGTATTATCCTATGTGGCGCCAGTTGGACGCTTTAGGGAGTGAACCTCTTGCTATTTTTTTAATTTGTGGATTTCTATACTTTTTTTATTTAGCTTTTCAGGAGCCGGGCGTGAACATTAAAAAATTGCTTTGGCCCTCCCTTTTTTTAGGCAGCCTTATTTTGACCAAATTCTTTTTTGGGAATGTGGCTACAGCCTCCTTGATTTTTTCTCTGATTCTTTATGCATCTACGCGGAGAAGGAAATTTCTGAAAATGTTTTTAATAATGGGTATGAGTTTTTTAATTGCTTCGCCATACCTGGGGTATACCTATTCCAAAACCGGTCGTTTGTATTATTGGAGTACAAATAGCGGGGAGGTATTGTATTGGGTGACTTCTCCCGTAAGACAGGAGTACGGACAATGGTTTTGGGATGTGGATATTAAAGAAGGCAGAATTCCCAACATAGATCCAAGGCATCATGAATTCTTTTCTTCCATTACCGATACTTCTTTTGTCAAACGCAATGATATTTTATTGGAGAAGGCAAAGGAGCAAATAAAGGCTCATCCCGAAATTTACCTTTTTAGAGCCTTTGTGGTTAATCCATTTCGTTTATTTTTTGACTACCCTAATTCGTATAAAGAACAAAATCTGACCATCTACTTTTACATGTTTTATCATATGTTTTTGATCGTCTTGGGGCTTTTTAGCTTGTATCCCGCCTGGGTGAATCGACGCAAGATCCCTATTGAACTTTATTTACTGCTCGGGTTTATTTTAATTTATTTAGGAGGGAGCATCCTGGTTATTGTGGTTCCAAGATATTTGGTTCCTGCTATTCCGTTTATGATTCTCTGGATTACTTACATCTATACTAATTTTGTAGAAGTGAAAGTAAAAGGCAGGTAAAAAGTAACTCGTTAGCAATACCGTTAAGAGGTGTCCTTTAAACAACTTCGCTGTAGGAGGTTTTGGCACAAGTGACCAGGCGAGATCGAAAACCACAGAACTCAGGAATTTCTTTTATGGCCCCGATATCCGCAATGAGGCAGTCAGGATAATAATCAGATGCCAGTTTTCGTACCTCTTCAAAGTGGACTTCATTGAACGGATCGGTGATATAATGGCTGTTTAAAAACAAGATCAACCTATGGATCTCATTAGCCAACCCTCTTTCCATGATTAGTAGACTTTTAAAGACGAATTGAATGAACTCTTTTTGGGGAGCCAATCTTCCTTTTCCAAAACCTGCATATTGTATATCTACATCCTCAAAATCGGACTTATGTAAAAAGTTGCAGGCATCCAAAATCCCTTTTAAGTGAAGGGCTTTTGAAAAAACAGAAGAACTGTTAAACGGATGCGTACAATTCGGACCAAGAATGATGTAGTGAGCCTTACTGACGGCTTCTTCCAAGGTTTTACAAATATGTACCGACATTCCCCTTGGTAAGGCTGGTTCGGAGTTTTTGCCAACAAATGAGTCGTATAGGCTGATCGTACAGTTTTTGTTCAATAGCTCCAAAATTAACCTCCTGGTGGGTGAATGAACCGTGTCATCTTCCTTTATATAACAAGTATTGCCCAGGATCGTAATGTGCCGCCCGGAAATATCTTCGAATGTGCGCTCCATCAAATTAAGGATCTGGAAGGCCAACTGGTCTTTGATCAGCCGTGACTGTAAAATTAGACTGTTGGAAATGTCAGCGCCGTTGTCAATTTTTCGCCACCATAAAAGCAGGTCATCGTTACTCAAACATGGAGACTTCACTTCCCAAATGGGCGATAAGGGCGCATGCTCAGGTATTCCTAAAGATCTGCCGGCTTGCTTTAATTGCTCATGTATCTGTGTTTTTACTTCAAAAAAGTCGATGTCGTGGGCATCGCAGTATCCTGTTATTTCTAAAGAAAATACTTTGCGGACATTGCTACATACATTATAGAGTATAGAAATTATTTCTGCAGTTGTACTATTACAGTGAAAAAGCTTATCTGGTCGGTTTAGTTGACGATAAATCTCCCGGATCATTCTGGGAGTTTCCGGATGAAGTCCGGCCACTAACCTGTTGGGATGAAATAGCTGTTCATCAGAGGGGTTCTCCAATAGCCTTCCTGGACTATTTCCCAGCAGTATGTCACGCCCTTCCAATAAAAGGTAACCTTCAAAATGTTGTTTTATCAGACTGATCATGGTTGTAGGGGCCAGGATTGACTCGAAGAGGAGTAGCGGAACTTGGCCTGTAGGCCTGTTCCGTAAGGTCGCGGCCAACTCAGTGAGCAGATTGAATAAGGAGCTGTAATCCGGCTCGTAGCTGTCGACCTTTTTTTGGATGGGGAGCCCAATAAAGAAAATGTCCGCCTCTCCTACAGCATCAATGTTTTGGCTAATGTTTAATGCCGTATTCGGCAAATCATCTGAACCTGCAGGGACGGCGGTCTCAAATTGAACCATCACTATCTCGGCCGGTTTTTCAGTGCCGATCCGGATTTGGACTTTTGATAGCAGAGCAGCCAGGGGGAGGTTGCAGGCGGTCGGCCCAATGACGGCAATTTTCTGCACCGTCCAAAAAAATGATCGTTCCGGGTTCAGTCGGATAAACATACAGTATTATTTATTTAAACTTCAAAGGGAATGTTCGAAAGGGGAGTTAGAGAGGGGATAAAGAAATTTTACGGAAAAACTGCGGCAGAGTTTCTTTTAAAAGTAGATAGACTTTGCAATTACTGAATAAAAAAACTATTTTAAAGAGAGTAATTAAGAGAGAACTCATATAATTACCTGAGTGCTCATAGCGTTATGGGGGAAAGAATAATAAAAAAAGTTATACAATGGGAAGCGTGACAAAAGTCGTTACCATAGAGGACGGTGAGGGCCCATCTGGGGCTTCACAATATGAAATGCACTATTTGTATTGTAACAACTGTGGCTCCTTCGAATTGAAAAACTGGAAAGACCCCGAAAACTATGTCGAGCTGGAAAAATTCCAGAGATGGAATGTAATCCTTATTTATCTGGCTGCTTTTTCAACCTTAGCCGGCATTATCAGATTCATAGCTGCCGGCGCTATGTGGTGGTTGTCTGTTTCGTTTTTGATCTTATTGATGCTAATAGCTTTGCAAAGATATCTTTCTGCTCAGGTCAAAGAAAAAGGCCTTCGGTGCGATAATTGTGATACTACCTATGAATATGATTCGGCTTTTTTTAAGCATTTAACGGATAATCCCCGAAATCTGAGCTTAGTAGACTCAGATATCCCTGAGTCTTTTACTTATAAAATACAAGGTAAGTACCTTGGTCCGGCAGAGGCATAATTTTTAAGGGGTTGTGTAAAAAGGCCGTAGGTCTTTTGAGACAGCCTCTTCTTCAATTAGTTTCAACTTGAAGGCACAAGTATTTTTTCACCAAATACTCTTCCATGCCGTATTTGGAACCCTCCCGGCCGAAGCCACTTTCTTTAATACCTCCGAAAGGGGCGACTGTAGTGGAAATCATTCCGGTGTTAATACCTACCATCCCATATTCCAGTGCTTCTGCCACTTTAAAGATGAGGTCAATGTTTTTTCCGTAAAAATAAGCGGCCAGTCCGAAGGGAGTGTCATTCGCCATATTGATCACGTCATCCGCATCAGAAAAAGAATAAACAGGGGAAATGGGACCGAAAATCTCCGTTTGATGAATATCCATAGTGACGGCCACATCGGCCAGGATCGTAGGCTCGTAAAAAGTGCCGCCCAACTCATGCCGGCCCCCGCCCAGTAATTTTTTAGCCCCCTTGCTAACGGCGTCTTCTAAGAGATGCTCCACCTTTTTAACCGCTTTTTCATTGATCAAAGGACCAATGACAACATCCTCTTCCATACCATCACCTACTTTTAAATAGGCGACCTTGGCTTTGTACTTTTGAAGAAAAAGGTCATACACATCTTCCTGGACGAAGAGGCGGTTGGCACACACACAAGTCTGTCCGGCATTGCGGTACTTGGAGGCGATAGCTCCATCCACCGCCGCATCCAGGTCGGCATCTGCGAAGACAATAAACGGGGCATTGCCGCCCAATTCCAGGGAGACTTTTTTTACTGTGTCGGCACACTGCTTCATCAATAACTTGCCAACTGGCGTAGAGCCGGTGAAAGATAATTTCTTTACAATTGGGTGCGTACTCAGCACCTTGCCGACCTCAGCGGCTTTATTCGTCGGAATAATATTTAAAACGCCCGGGGGGAAACCGGCTTCTCTGGCCAGCTGAGCGATGGCCAGGGCCGAGAGGGGAGTGGCTTCCGCCGGCTTGATGACGCAGGTACATCCGGCTGCCAGAGCGGGCGCTACCTTTCGGGTGATCATAGCATTTGGGAAATTCCAGGGGGTAATGGCGGCTACTACTCCTATGGGCTGCTTTAAGACAATGATCCTCTTATCTCTCTGATGCCCCGGGATCGTATCACCATAAACCCGCTTGGCCTCCTCGGCGAACCATTCCACAAAAGAGGCTCCGTATTTGATCTCGCCCTTGGCTTCGCTCCAGGGTTTGCCTTGTTCCAGCGTCAGAATGGTGGCTAAATCGTCGATGTTGTCCATCATCAATTCATACCAGCGGCGCAGGATACGGCCTCGCTCTATACCGGTGAGCTCCTTCCATTCCTGGAAAGCTACAGAGGCAAATAATACAGCGGCTTCTGTTTCTTCCGCTCCGCAATCTGCTACTCGGGTAAGGAAACCCCCTGTAGATGGGTTAGTTATATTGAAGGTATTTCCATTCTTTGCATCTACAAATTCCCCATTGATAAAAGCTTGCTGCTGGAGCAAATTGTTATTTTTTAATTGCATATCTTTAGTTAAATCTTTTTTAAGTCTTCAATGTAAAATAAGTCGAAGGCGTTTTAAATTAATCATTTTTTTGTAACCCAATGATTTATTGACTCAACAACTACTATGAAAAACGCAATGCCCTTCTTCTTCCTTGTGTGTGGTCTTTTCCTCGGATTAAGTTCCTGCCAAACCATTAAAGCCCAAATAGATCCTGGACAATTTTATCACATCCAGGCTGTTCACAGTGGTAAATATCTCCAATTGGCTGAAAAGTCAGAAAAACCTGGTTTAGGACTTATCCAGGCAGCGTCCAACGGCCAAGAAATTGAGCAGTTTCAGCTACTTCCAAGCGGAGAGGGATTCCATAAAATTATCATACGAAGTACAGGCCTGGCTGTAGATATTTATAACTCTTCTACCGAAAACAGAGCTTCAGTCATTCAGTGGCCCTATTACGGCACCTCCAACCAGCAATTCAAACTCGAATCGCTTGGAGAAGGAAAATATTTCATTCAGGCCCGGCACAGCAATAAATATTTGGACGTGGAATGGGCCGGTACCCAAAACGGGGCTCCGCTCATTCAATGGGAGGGCAATGGCAATCCAAATCAGCAATTTAGGCTGATTCCTGTTGGACAGCAAAGTCAGATAAATGAACCCATGGCTTCTGCCGGTCAATACGAGACAGAACTGAAAAAAGTAAGAAGTCAATTAATCAGAGGGGTTCGACGAGTGGCTTCACCTGGCGTGCCGGGGCCCTTGATTTTGTCCGGTCAAGATGTTTTTCCCATTGTGACAGCTAAGGACAACAATGGCGTGCAGCAGCCGGTAGTAGCTGCCGCCTACTTTGGGAGAGGAAGAGTTGTAGCTTTTGGGCATGACGGCTTTTTTGGACAATCTGACCTACCCATTGGTGAAACCAGGACCCTAATCATAAACGCCCTTCGATGGGCGGCTGATAAAAGCCAGGTGGAGATCAGAGTGGGGCTTTACGGTCCACTGAACCTGGAGCAAGAATTAAAATCAGAGCAAGGACTGGCCGTTCGGATGATCGACCGTCCCGATTGGTCGAATAGATTGAGTCAATTCGATGTGCTGGTATGCTGGCCCGGGCAACTGTCTGATCATGAAATCAACACCATCCAAGCTTTCGTACAACAGGGAGGCGGAATATTATTCGCAGGACTGGGCTGGGGATGGCAGTACCTGAACCCAGAGAAAGACCTCAAGCAGGATTTTCCCGCTAACGCCTTATTTAATCAGGCAGGTATTGCATGGTCAGCTGCTTATGCACCCGACCCGCCGGAAGGCTACTTGATCGAAGCCGAAGTTTCGCCTCTGGTGAATGCCAATATAGCTTTACAAACTATCCGTCAGTCGACTAACCAATTAGGTGTTGAACAAAAAAAGCAGGCTTGGTTCGCCCTCGGGCAAGCGGCGGCGGCTGGTATTCAAACCAATGAAATCGATGCGTTTCTTCAATCTTACAGAAGACAAGCAGATTTCCCTGGTGGAGATTTTCCCGCTTCCGTTTCAGGAGGGACGCCCAGAATTTCTGCTAGTTATAATATTCCAGCTTCTAAACTTAACATAAAAGAGGCAGCCTGGCACTCTACCGGGTTTTATGCTGCTCCAGGGGATAAAATCAGGGTGCAGGTCGATCCATCACTGGCCAAAAGAGGCTTAAAAGTTCAGATTGGCGTTCATTCCGATGAATTGTGGGGGAAGGATACCTGGGAGCGCTTTCCAAGTATCGTACGTTCGGTTCCGATAGCTGATCAGGAAACCTGGGTCTCCAATCCGTTTGGTGGATTGGTTTATATTAAAGCTCCGGCTAATCTTTCTTTGCCTGATGCCTGGTTTACTTTTCAGAATGTCATTCAGGCGCCTAGTTTTGTATATGGAAAAAACAGCTTAGCAGAATGGCAAAACGTGATTCGAAACCACCCGGCACCCTGGGCCGAATTAGTAACGGACAAGGTCATCATTACGGTTCCTTCAGAAAATTTCCGCAAAGTAGACAATCCCGTTCAGCTCGCACAATTTTGGGACCAGGTGCTCGATCTGACGGCTGATCTGGCTGTACAATCCAGGGCCCGGCAACGTCCCGAACGCATTGTTCCCGATCAGCAGATCTCGGCTGGGTACATGCACAGTGGCTATCCGATTATGACCCACCTGGATGCCATTGACCGAATGCTGAGCATTGAGCAGTTGCAAACGGCCTGGGGCTTGTATCATGAATTGGGCCACAACCATCAGCATGCCGACTGGACCTTTGACGGAACCGTCGAGGTGACCTGCAATTTGTTCACCCTCTACATTAGAGAAAAAGCTACCGGATTTTCCCCAAGAAAAGCTTTTATGGATCAGGGCAGGAGGTCTGGACCGGATGCTTTTTATACCGAACAAAAAAGAGTGCCCGCCTCCCAGAAATTTAATAAATGGAAAAGCGATCCTTTCCTGGCCCTGGCCATGTATATCCAACTCCAGGAAGCCTTTGGCTGGGATGCTTATTTTAAAGTATTCAAAGAATACAGGGAGCTCCCTGCATCAGAACGCCCTAAAAATGATGACGAGAAAAGAGATCAGTGGTTGGTGCGTTTCTCTAAGTCGGTCGGTAAGAACCTGGGGCCTTTTTTTGACGATTGGGGGCTGCCGGTTTCTGATAGGGCGAAACAGCAAGTGAGGCATTTGCCGGTGTGGCGACCGTAGTGAAGGGCGAAGGTCGAGGGGCGAATGAGGAATCTAGTAACTATTACGAGCAAGGGGAAAAATAAATGGGTTTAGAAAATGCAAAAGCCGATATTGAACAAATGATAAGGGAAATAGATGCTGAGCAAAAAAAAGTGACCCTCTTTACAAGTGAAACTAATTCTACCCTATTGATTGTTATCTATTAAAAGGAGATTTATTAGACATCCGGGATATTATTTAACTTTAAAGAAAGATTAAAAAACGCTTTTAATGAAAATTGGTGAAGAAAGTATAAAAAAAATAAACAACTATTTCCGGGATAAGCCGATTATCAAGGCCTATCTTTTTGGGTCTCAAGTAAGAGATGAGGCTAGAGAAGATAGTGATATCGATATATTAGTTGAACTGGATTATAGTCAAAAGATAGGCTTACTTTTTGTCCAAATGAAAATTGAGCTTGAAGAATTACTGCATAAAAAGGTGGATTTAGTTACAACAGAAGGTATTTCAAAATACATCGCACCCATCATTGAAAAAGAAAGAGAAATCATCTATGAAAGATAGATTAGGTGATAAAAACAGATTGTTACATGTGATTGATTCGATTCAAGAAATCAATAATTATATAAAGGGGGCTACGTTCCAAGATTTTGAAGAACAATCAATGATGAAAAATGCATGCATTCGGCAATTAGAAATAATTGGGGAAGCCTGTAGCAGAGTTAGCGAACCAATAAGATCAAACAATCCTCAAGTTTTTTGGAAAGAAATAATTGGGTTGAGAAACATTTTAATACACCAATACTTTGGAGTCGATGAGAAAGTAGTTTGGGACATTATTAAAAATGATCTGCCAGAGTTGAAAAATCAAGTAAAAGTAATAATTCAAAATTTGGATGAAGAAGAGGAATGAAAGACTGCCATCGACAAAGTAAATTAACCTGCCACGAGCAAAGGACCCTCCCGACTCTTACCCTTCAAATTTGATTATTCGTTGAAAATTCTGTTTTTTTGCGGATAATTTATATACACTAACACTGGGGCCCAACGGACTTTTTACCGAAGCCCAGTGTTAACCAATTTACTCCTATGTCAGACAACAAAGTCATCTTTGCCATGGAGGGGGTATCCAAAACCTTCACCCCCGGCAAAAAAGTCCTCAACAATATATGGCTCAGCTTTTTCTACGGCGCCAAGATCGGCGTGCTGGGTTTGAACGGCTCCGGTAAATCCACACTATTAAAACTCATTGCCGGACTGGATTCTAATTTCGAAGGCCGGATCAGCTTCGACAAAGAATACAAGATCGGCTACCTGGCTCAGGAGCCGGAACTGGATGAATCAAAAACGGTTCGAGAGATTGTGGAAGAAGGCGTTCAGGAGACCGTCGATCTGTTGAAAGAATACGAGGAGATCAACCTAAAGTTCGCCGAGCCGATGAGCGATGATGAGATGAACCAACTCATCGAGAAGCAAGGAGAGCTAACCGAAAAACTGGATCATGCCAATGCCTGGGAGCTGGACAATCGCCTCGATACGGCTTTGGAAGCCCTGCGCTGTCCACCCGATGATGCCTCCGTGAAGGTGCTGTCTGGAGGTGAACGCCGCCGGGTAGCTCTGGCCCGATTGCTGCTTAGCAATCCGGACATTCTCTTACTGGATGAGCCTACCAACCACTTGGACGCTGAGTCGGTCGATTGGCTGGAACAATATCTTCAAAGCTTTCCAGGTACGGTAATAGCCGTGACCCACGACCGTTACTTTCTGGATAATGTGGCTGGCTGGATCCTCGAACTAGATCGCGGAGAAGGCATTCCCTGGAAAGGTAATTACTCTTCCTGGCTGGAACAAAAAGCGAAACGCTTGGAGCAGGAGGAAAAACAGGAAAGCAAGCGGCGCAAAACTTTGGAGCGCGAGTTGGAATGGATTCGAATGGCACCCAAGGCCCGTCAGTCAAAAGGAAAGGCTCGTTTGAATGCTTACGACAAACTGGCCGGTGAAGAAAGTAAGGCTAAGGAAGCCAAACTGGAAATTTACATTCCGCCCGGACCACGCTTAGGAGATGTAGTGATCGATGTGGAAGACATTACCAAGAGTTACGGCGACCGGGTTTTATATGAAGACCTTACTTTCAGCATTCCGAAAAATGCGATCGTGGGCATCATCGGACCAAATGGGGTTGGAAAAAGTACGCTCTTCCGTATGATCATGGGCCAAGAGCAACCTGATAAAGGAAGTATTGCATTGGGCGATACCGTAAAAGTCTCTTATGTAGATCAGAGTCACGAGCAATTGCAGGACGGAAGTAAAACGGTGTACGATGTCGTTTCAGGAGGGCATGATCTAATCGAAGTAGGGAATGTGTCTGTCAATGCACGAGCCTACCTCAGCCGCTTCAATTTTGCGGGAGCGGATCAGCAGAAAAAAGTGGCGATGTTATCCGGAGGGGAGCGCAACCGCCTTCAGCTAGCCATGACGCTGCGTAATGGTGGAAACGTACTGTTGCTGGATGAGCCGACCAACGATATTGACGTGAATACTTTGCGGGCATTGGAAGATGCACTGGAAAGTTTTGCCGGCTGCGTATTGGTTATCTCGCACGATCGCTGGTTTATTGACCGCCTGGCTACACACATTCTTTCTTTTGAAGATGAAGCTGAAGTGGTTTTCTTCGAAGGGAATTACTCACAGTATGAGGCCATGAAGAAAGAGAAGAAGGGGGATGTGGCGCCTAGGAGGCCGAAGTTTAAAAATGTAATCAACCGATAATAATAAAAGAGGCTGGCGAACCCGAACGGGTTCGCCAGCCTCTTTTATTATTACATCTTCGCCACTACTTCTTTAACGGCCTGTTTTACCAATGGCTTCAGCTTCTCGGCCAGGATCATGATATGGTCGAAGGCTAATTTGTCAAAAGAGTTAGCCGGAAAGTCCCAGGAGCGGATGGGGGTATCCGATTTATAACGATGATCCACCTTAGTGACGATATCCCGTTCGGGAGAAAACACTTTTATATCCACATCGACGGTGGGTTTTACATTAGAACTAAGGCCGCCCAGAGCTGACCTATGGCTGACATTAACCCCCAGTGAAAAATAGTAATCAGCATCATAGCCGTTTTTGACCAGTTTTTTCACAACTGTCTTAGGAATGAGAATACTGGGGAAGCCGTTATCTGCATACTGGACATGATCCCGTAAGGCATCTTTATCCGGAAGATTATACTTTTTCCTTCCATTTAATTCGGCCTGATAAACTTCCCAGGCATAACGCTGCATCATGACCCGGAGGGAGTCCATATTTCGGTTGTATAATCTTTTTTCTCGCTCAGTCTCAGGATCATAGTCATCCAATGCATTCAATACCTCCGGACTGGAGCTCGAGCGCATATCAAGCAAGACATTTTTGGTGGTAGAAAAATCCTGGGTATAAACTAGAGAAGTAAAAATACAACAGAGAAAGAGGAATAAGATGCTTTTCATTTTTTGGTTTTTTTAGAAACGACAAGGACAATATAAATTACTGAAGTTATGATTTGCCGGCCGCCGCCGGCAAATCATAACTTCAGTAATTACTACCTTTATTATTGAAAATTACTTTAAACTAGTTAAAAAAACAATTTTCATAATAAGTGACTGGATAAGATAGCTAAAATAAACCCCGCGGCGCGGGGTTTATTTTAGCTATCTTATCCAGTCACTTAACAGCCCGATGATTCAATGCAAAACATCAAAGAAAAGATCAAAGATGGGGAGGTCGATCAGGCCATCGAGCTATGGATCAATGCAACCGACAACGCATCCTTGCACAAGGATTTGATCGTTCTCAGTGCTCGACTTTCCAGTAATCAACGAAAATTAAGGCTGGGCCTGCTCGACAATAAAGATTATGCTTTGGAGGAGAACCAACTTATTTATGCCCTTTTAGAATTGCTGGACCAAAGTACCCATCCAATCGCGGAAGAAGCGACTCCATTTCAAAATAAGGTAAGGACTATTAGTTTTTTGGAAGCCAATGCGTTTCCGGCAAATAACCTGTTCTCAAATGTAGAATTCAGAGAGTTGGTTTTTTTTGTCAAAAAACATGCCGAGCAATTTCACTTATGTTCCTCTTTCGGCCTAAGTCTCCACCAGTTCATTGAATCTCTTAATGAAGACCAGGCGGACATTGCGCACGTCTCGGCTTTTTCAAATCTGGAAGGGATTTTTTTTCATGATAAAAACGACCGGCCTGTTCAGGTACCCATTGATACTTTTGTACAACATCTTGAGCTAATTCGGCATATTCCGGAATGTATGTTTTTTAATACTTTTATTGCTGAGGAAATGGCCAGGACCATTTCCCTTAAGAACATACATGTGATAGGAGCGAATAATATCATTTCTAGTGAAGCGGCCATAGAATTTGCTACGGGTTTTTACTCTGCCATAGGATTCGGAAAAGGGTATGCAGAGGCTTTTTCTATTGGGAAAAAATCCGTCATGACCAAAGTGTATGCGAATGAAATGGATAAGTTGTTTGCTTATTATGAAGGAATTAAAATTATTTGAACTTCACTTTTGGGCGAGCAGATGCCATATCTTCCAACATCCAAATCACTATTTCGGTGGCCCTTGCAAATTAAGGGCGGCCAGTTTTTTACGAAGTTTCTGCATAAACTCATCTCCCGGGTCGCTTTTTTCCGTTAAATAATTCGCATCCGTTTCCAGCCAGAGGGGGTGGTTGCGGAAGGCTTGATATTCATGGTGCCCGATGACGTAGTCGATCGGGTACTTACCGGCTAAGTGCCGGATGAGTTGGGTGTTGGCCTTTAGCTGTTCGGCAGTCATGGGAAGTTGATCTCCATCTGCGACATTTTCGATGCCGATGGCCGAGTGGTTCAGTCCGATGGTATGGCGGGCGAATACGGTGTCGGGCAGGAGTTGATAGATGGTCCCATCCCGATCGATCAGGTACTGGGACGAAACATTGAGCTGGCTGGCGCCCTTTAGGGCTTCGCGCGAGCCGGGCAGTTTGGAGCCGAAAAAGACGTGGTAGGTTTTTTCCCAGGTAGGCACGACGGTGTAGTGGACGACCACCATTTTGGGAGTGATGTTGGGTATGTCTTTAACGATTTCATATCGCTGTTCTAGGTATTCCAGGGAAAGTTGTTCGCGTTCTTCATCAAAGCTGATCGGCAGATCGATGATGGTCAGTCGGCTGCAACTGAAGAGTAATACAGGCAATAACAGAATCAAATAAAAGGAGGTCTGTTTTAACATATGGATAAGTCATATTGTGTGATGATGGGTAATTTAGGGGATTTTTTTGTTTTGCAGAAATCCAGACAGCTTCCTTTTGAGGTTAGTGAACCGGCATAAAACAGCTTTCCTAGGACTAGCCTTGCAAAATCGGACAAAATCGGACAAAATCGGACAGAAATTTGCGACCAAATAAAATTTTGTGAATCTTGCGGTAGTCACCTGGTGACTCCAAGTCACCAGGTGACTACCGCAAGATTTCCCACTTCAATATTACTATAAAATTAAATATAATAATATATTATTTTAATTATTTTAAAACCTGGGATTTGACCCTCACACTAATCGATATAGCCGTTTTATTTGGATGGTTCCAGGGCCTGGTGGTAGGGCTGGTGATCCTGTTTTCTCGCTTTTTTCGGAGCGAATCGAACCGGTATCTGGGACTGAGTCTGCTGACCGTATCGGCTATGATCGCTGGGGAATGGTTGCTTGAGTTGGGAAAGGAGAGCATTGTGGTGGTGGTGTTCACCGACATTATGTGGGAATACCTCTTCCCCGTTTTTTTTCTAAAATATTTTCTTTACGCACTCAACAACCCGCTGAGGAAAAATAAAGCAATCAACCTACTGTACCTCCCTTTCCTCCTCACCGCATTCATCAATATTATCATTGACCTGGACCTGGATTTTGAGCTGTATCACGTTCCGGCTTTCCATGATGGCAACATTCTGTCCGCTTACTATCAGCTTGAATACGTGGGCAGCATCCTGTTTGTGGTTGTTTTGGATGTGTGGGCCTATCGAATCATTCAATGTACAAAGCAGCAATTCCCAAACAAATGGACCCTGCAATTCTGGTGGATGGCTACCTTGCTGATTTTTCTTTGGGTAGTCATTTATGTGATTGCGGAATGGTCGCATATGGACTTTTTTAAGTGGTTGTGGGCTTTTATGTCGATCGCCTTTTTTTGGATCACCTATCGGGGCTGTTTTCAGTTTAAACTGGCAGAGGATAAATTTGAGATCCGCCAGATTCTTGCACAAAAATATACCGACCTGGAGGCTCCGCCTAGTGCCACTCGAGAATTGCCGGAGAATCATTACTTCCAAAGATTAGAACGAATGATGCTCGAACAACACCGTTATCGAGATCCAAACCTTAACAGAGATAAGGTTGCTTCAGATCTTGGAATTAGTAGCGGATATCTTTCCCAGCTCTTAAATGCTAGGAACGGAAATAACTTCTCCGAATACATTAATGCTTACCGGATAAGAGAGGTCAAAAGCATGCTGGTCGATCCCGAATTCAAGGACTATAGCTTGCTCTCCATCGGGTATGAAGCCGGATTTAATTCTAAATCCACTTTTTATGCCACCTTCAAAAAATCAACCGGACTCACTCCGAGTGCTTACCGAAACCAACATAAATAAGGGTTTTACAGGCTAATCTGACATTTTCGGACTGCTCATTTAACAATTCCAGACTGCTATTCTTACCCAATCTGCTACTTTGCCGGTAATCGAATCAGGTAAAATTTTTTACTCAAAAATCCTTTTTTCAATGACCAAATCACTCGTGAATTTTTTCTGCCTGCTGGTAGCTTTTTTGTATTTGCAAGGATGCGAAAAAGAAGAATTATCTCAGCTCGGAACTTATACCGAATCTGTTCTTCACTCGGATCTGATTAACGAGGACTTTAAAATTTTTACTTTTCTTCCTTCCGATTATTCCGACCAGCAAACCTATCCCCTTGTTTTTTTGATGGATGCTGAATGGTATTTCGAGAAAACAGTGAGAGAGGTTGAAGAGATGATGACAAATAACCAAATCTCTGATTGTATTTTGGTTGGAGTGGGGTATGAAGGCTTTGATGAGTCCCAACGGTTTCGAGATTACACCTATCCGGCCGACGATGAGTACGATATCAGCACTGGCGAAGCAGACCACTACCACGATTTTTTAGAGAATGAGTTAATGCCCTACATAGAAGATCAATTCAGCGTAGATCCTTCGCAAAGAATTTTAATGGGGCACTCATTGGGTGGGCTCAGTGCAGTATACGGCCTATTGCGTAAGCCAGGCTCACCTTTCACCGGCATTGTTGCCATCAGCCCTTCTCTTTGGTGGGTAGAGCAGTCTATTTTTGGCATGGAAAAAGACTACCTGGATGCTGGAAATGATCTTTCCGCCAAGTTGTACATCGCCGTGGGAGGCGACGAACCTCCCTCAATGACCATCCTGGCCGAAGAAATGGCCGACCGACTCCAACAACGCAATTACTCAAACCTAGACCTGAAATTTCACTCTTACGACGGCGCCAGCCATGGGCAAACACCCATCCGTGGTTTTTCTGACGGACTCTTATTTATCTTAAACTAAAATCAAAATGAATCTTCATCATATGAAAAGTACCCTTATCGGTAGTTTGCTGCTAATTTTTTCTCCAAATTTAAATGGGCAGGTTCAAATCAACTGGGCCTGGGAATTGAATACTTTATTAGATATTGAAAAAAAGTATTACGGCTTGCAATTGCAGCTGGAAAAAAAGCTGCTGTCCAGTGCTTCCGGTCGATATTCATTAAGCGTCGGCCTCAGCAATGAATTCCATATCGTCGATGAGAAGGATCTTGAGCAGGTATCGGGAAATACCATCCAAAATCAGCTGGGCGTCATATTGAGCAATCGAATTAAGCTTTTTAAAAATCAGCGCTTCAGTTTGGCCAATACGGCCTACCTCGCCTGGTCGTACCGGCGAACGCGAGCCAACTTCTCTAATCCTGAGTATCAAATCAATCGGGACCATTCCGCTGACCGGCACTTTGTGGGGATCGGGTGTTATTGGAAGTTGGACTATGCTCTGAATGATCATTGGAGCGTTCAGCTGGTCGCCAAAACAGACTTGTCGAGATGGCTGGATGAGTATGAATTTGAATTGGCTCGGCCGGGGCTATTGTATGGATTGGGAATTCGAAAGAGGTTTTAAAAAAAGAAGCCCGCCGAGCGGCGGGCTTCTTCGGTATTAACCTAAAACTTCTTGTTCACTTACGAAAGGCTGGTTGTACAAGCGTTCTCCGGTCGCCTGAGCGATGGCATTGGCCAAAGCCGCTACGATCGGAGGCAGAGAAGGTTCGCCAAGCCCCGTTGGATCAATGCCGTTGTCCACGAAGAAAACCTCGATTTCTTCGGGCGCTTCCGAGTGGCGGATCAGGCGGTACTTGTCGTAGTTGTTCTGATCCGGCTTGCCATCTGTGAAGGTCAGTTCACTGTACATGGCATGCCCGATACCATCTACGATTCCACCTTCGATCTGGTTTTTAGCAGCCATAGGGTTCACAACAATGCCGCAATCTACGGCGCACCAAACTTTTTTCACCTTAGGCTTATTGTCATCCATCACCAGGTCTATTACCTGTGCTACGTAGGAGTTGTGGCAGTAGTAGGCGGACACCCCTCTGTATACGCCATCCGTTTGTTGGCCCCAGTTGGCTTTTTCCTTTACCAGTTTCAATACACCGGCATATCTTTCTGCGTCGTAATCGTTGCGTTCGCCAATGGGATCCTTGATGGCCCGGTCAAACAGCTCCAACCTGAATTCGATCGGATCCTTGCCGGCGGCTTCGGCTACTTCATCCAGGAAAGATTGTTCTGCACCTGCAATGAAGTGCGAGCGAGGCGCTCTCCAGGCACCGGTTGAAATATTGGATTCTTTCGCATGGTTTTCCGCCAGGTAGTTTTCAACTGTACCGGCCGGGAAACGATTGGAGAAAACTGGGCTACCTCCTGTACCGGCTCCTCTTACGTGAAATCCGATCAGGTTATTATTTTCATCCAGTGCGGCGCGATAGAGGACTTTATAATCCGGACGGTAAGTCCCTTGTGTCATATCGTCCTCTCGGGTATACATCAGCTTAACCGGCGCATTCACTTTTTGAGAAATCAAAGCTGCTTCTGCCCCAAAGTTACCGTACAAGCGACGCCCGAAACCACCACCCTGACGAGTCATCATCACGGAAACCTGGCTTTCTTCCATACCTAACAAAGTGGCAGCCCAACCTCTTAATCCCTCGGGGGTTTGGACGGGCCCAATCAGTTCGGCCTTGTCAGCCGTGACATTGGCTACAAAATTCATAGGCTCCATGGTGTTGTGGGCCATGAAGGGAGAGGAGTAAGTACGTTCGATCACCTGGGCAGCATTGGCGAAGGCTGCATCGGGATCACCATCTTTACGAGCAGCTTCCGTACTCTGGGCCATCAATTCTTCAAATTTTGCTTTGTGCTCGTCCGTATTTTCAAGAATAGAATTGGCTTCCCATTCTACCTTGAGTGCTTTTTTTGCCTTCATCACTTCCCAGGTAGTATTGCCAACTACCACCACCAATTCGTTGAAGAGATTTTTAACAGCTGACCAAGGCAACTCTATTCCCTCAGGTGTGGTGTTAATGGTTATGACATCTTTAATGCCTGGCATGGCTTTAACAGCTTCGGCATCTACCGATTTTAGCTTCATCCCAAATGCAGGCGGGTGTACCATCATGGCGATCAGCATGCCGTCCATTTGAGTATCCAGGCCAAAGAGTGGTTCTCCTTTTACGAGTTTGAGGCCGTCTACGTTTCTTCGGTCGGTACCAATGATCTTGAAGTCTTTTGGATCTTTAAGTTCTACTTCTTCGGGTACCGGGATATCGGCGGCGGCGGAAGCAATTTCGCCGTAGCCCATGGTTTTGCCGCTGTTTTTATGAGAAATTACGCCTGCATCAGTAGTTAATTCTCCGACGGGCACTTCCCATTCTTTCGCAGCAGCTTCCAGCAACATCCTTCTGGCAGTAGCACCAGCCATGCGAAGGTTATTCCAGCTCGAACGGATGGATTGGCTACCACCGGCCACCTGTCTGCGAAAATTCTCTGTATCCAGGCCGGCTTGCTCAACAATTACATTATCCCAATCCACGTCCAATTCTTCTGCTACGATCATAGGCATGGAAGTTTTTACATTCTGTCCTATTTCCGGGTTGGGAGACATGATGGTGACGATGCCGTTATCGCCGATTTTCAGAAAGGCGTTGATATTAAACCATTCTTCCGGCATTTCCATGATTTCTTCTTCTGTAGGCGTACAGGAGGCCAGCCAGCTAAAGCCGAGGACCATCCCGCCACCTGCCAGCGTAGAAGCTTTTAGGAAGGATCTTCTATTATAGGTTGTTTTTATGATACTCATGATAGTTTTTTTGATGGTTCAGAGTTCTTTGTTTAAAAGGTTCCATGGTTCCGGAGTTCCGAGGTTCCATGGACTTCCGCTGTTTAAAAGCAAGAGAACTCAGTGTATTGATGTGATTAGCCTTTGGCAGCGGTTTTGATGGCTGCTTTGATACGGACGTAGGTGCCACAGCGGCAGATATTGCCGTTCATGGCTGCATCGATATCGGCATCGCTTGGGTTCGGGTTGTTTTTCAGCAAGGAAGCGGCATTCATGATTTGCCCGGCCTGGCAGTAGCCACATTGCGGCACGTCGTGCTCAATCCAGGCTTTTTGAACCGGGTGATCGCCATTTTTGGAAAGGCCTTCAATAGTGGTAATGGCTTTACCGGCTACAGCCGATACAGGTAGTGAGCAAGAGCGCATTGCCTGCCCGTCGAGGTGTATGGTACAAGAGCCACACTGGCCGATCCCACATCCGTACTTAGTGCCTAGTAGTTTGACGTGGTCTCTTAAAACCCATAAAATGGGTGTATCGGGATCAACATCAACCTGATGTGTTTTTCCGTTTATTTTTAAATCGTACATAGCCATAATAAAAAAGGTGTTGTTTTAATGAATGAAAGGTGCTTTGGAGAGGAGGCCGGTCGCAGCCTAGAACAAAGGAAATTAATATTTGTAGCTACTGCTCCGACCTCCTCTCCATTTTATGTTTTTAAATTTATCTAGATTTACGTGGGTGACCAAATTTTAATAAGCCAATAACTTTTTCTTAGGGATTTATTTTCTGTTTTAAAAAACAAGGATGTAAAAAAATGTTGAGGACAGACCTGCATATTCATTATGATCAGATGTGGGAAGAGGCATTGTCTCTTTATCAGGTAGGACAATTTCGATATGACCCTTGGTTGGATCAAAAGAATGATGATAGATACGGCCTTACCCTGTTGTACCGGCCAGATGATTCCGTAAAAAACGAGATTCAGTTTTTTTTACAAAATATTCAATCCAGTTTTCCCGAGCAGTATTTTTATCCATCCAGTGATATTCACCTGACTGTGATGTCTGTCATTTCCTGCTATTCCGGCTTTACACTTGACCAAATCCATCTTCCTGAGTATATAGATTTGCTAAAGGACTGCCTCTCAAATTATACCTCTTTCCGGATTCACTATAAGGGGATAACCGCCGCTAATGCTGGTGTTATGATCCAGGGTTTTCCCGAAGGGGATCTCTTAAATGACATAAGAGATGAGCTGAGAGGGGCATTTAAAAATTCCAGCCTGGAGAATAGCCTGGATAAGCGGTACAAACTAACAACTGCTCATATGACGGTCATGCGTTTCAGGAAAAACATTACTCAGCCCGGCCATCTGATCAAGGCACTTCAGCCTTATCGGCAGTATGATTTTGGCATGACCCAAATTGAAGAATTGGAATTAGTTTTTAACGATTGGTATCAGCGCAAGGAGAAAGTGAGGTTGATGCATAGGTTTAGTTTGTAGATTGTAGGGAAAAGTCACTTCAACCTCAATAACAACTTCAATGTCAATATCAATTCATTACCATTGCTATTGCCTTCCCCCATTGCAATAGATAAAAATCTCGCCTTGGTATATCTCCTTTTCCCTACCTTCTACTTCATCCGCTCTTTTATTAAATTTGTAGAAAACCAATACTTTGCGAAGCTTACTTGGTATATTTTTCCTGGCTTGTTTGACTTTGCCTTTTGTAGGGACCTACATCTGGCTACAACAGGAGCGTACCGAAGTGAAACGTTCAGTAGGCGAAAAGATAGAAGAAGGACTGGAACCTAAAGAGTTGGTAACCCTCCAATTTAGCGAAGCCGAGTTAAAACAACTTAAGTGGGAGCATGAAAGAGAATTTGAGTACAAGGGGCAGATGTACGATGTGGTGGAAAGAAAAATGAAGGGTGACACCACCTTGTTTGTCTGTTGGTGGGACCATGAAGAAACCCGCCTGAAAGAAGAAATGAGGAAGTTGCTGGCCAGGCAAGATCATGAAGTGCCGCTTAAAAATAATCAAACAGAACGGATCGATACTTTTCAGAAAAATTTATATGTCATTCAGGCTGTTTTTTTTGGAAAAAACAAGCTAAATGACCATTGCGGGAAAGTTTTTCCTGTAAATGGAAAAAAATATTCCTCTCCTTTTCAAATCCCTCCGACTCCGCCACCGGATTGGTCTTAAACAAATAAGAAAGTGTGATTTCATTGGGATGCCCGAAAGACATTCAGGCTATCTCAGATCTTTGTATCAAGACCAAATCTTTACAGCATGAAAAAATGTATGATGCTGTGGTGTTGTCTGGTAAGCCTGATGTATTCACAGGCTCAGACCATCACTATCGAAGAAAGCAAAACGGGACAGCCTCTTGAATTTGTTAATATTGTATGTACGGACCTTCAGATTTATGCTATAACAGATGAAGCCGGGAAGGCGGATTTATCACCATTTGAAGGCGCCGAACTTATTGAATTCCGTTTGATAGGATATCAGGCTATAAAAAAAAGTTATGAAGAGCTTCGGGAAAACGGCTTTGTGGTGATCATGGAACTCACGCAGTTTTCCCTGGATCAGGTGGTAGTGTCAGCTACCCGCTGGAATCAGCCGCAGCGGGAAGTGCCTGCCCGTATCACCACCATTCCCATTCGAGAGGTGCAATTACAGAACCCTCAAACAGCAGCTGACTTACTCGGAGCCTCTGGCGAGGTTTTTGTCCAAAAAAGTCAACAAGGCGGAGGTAGCCCCATGATCCGGGGGTATTCTACCAACCGATTGTTGTATACGGTTGATGGAGTTCGGATGAATACAGCTATTTTCCGCTCTGGAAATTTGCACAATGTTATTTCGCTGGATCCTTTAGCCATTGAAGGAGCGGAGGTCCTGTTTGGACCGGGTTCTGTCATCTACGGCAGTGATGCGATTGGCGCAGTAATGGCTTTTCAGACGTTGAGTCCTCGGTTTTCTCTGGCTGGTGATACCGCTTTCGGAGGGAAATTGCTCAGTAGGTATTCTTCTGCTAATAATGAAAAGACTGTACATGGAGACTTGAATATTGGCGGTGAAAAATGGGCACTGTTAAGCAGTGTCACCGCCACGGATTATGGGGACCTTCGCATGGGGAGCTATGGCCCGGAGGAGTATTTGAAGCCCTTTTATGTGAAACAAGAAAATGGGGAAGACATTGTGGTGGAAAATGATGACCCCCAGCTCCAAAGGCCGAATGGGTATTCTCAGCTGAATCTTATGCAGAAGGTGCGATTTAAGCCCTCTGAGTCCTGGGACCTGGAATACGGCTTTCATTATTCAACCACAACTGATATTCCCCGATATGACCGCCTCATCCGTACGAGGGGCGGGCTGCCCAGAAGTGCCGAATGGCATTATGGGCCGCAAAAGTGGATGATGAATAATTTAAGCATTAAACATCAACATCAAGCTGTGTTTTTCGATCAGATGAGCATTCGCCTGGCTCATCAGAAGTTCGATGAGAGCCGGATCGATCGGGACTTCCAGTCTGCGCAGCGAAGTGTTCGTACAGAACAGGTCGATGCGCTTTCCGCCAACATTGATTTTACCAAAAGTCTGGGCAACACATCTGAGCTATACTATGGAGTCGAGTTGGTGCACAATAGGGTGAATTCAAGCGGGGAGGATGAAAATATTCAGTCCGGCCTGATACAGCTGGGGCCTTCGCGTTATCCGACGGCAGATTGGGCTTCTTACGCCACCTATCTGGTATTCAAAAAGGAGTTTTCAAAACAACTGACTTTGCAGGCCGGCACCCGATATAATGTATTCACCCTGGATGCTGATTTTAGCCAAAACCAGGACTTTTATCCTTTCCCGGAAAGCGAGGCTCAACTCAATGACGGCGCCCTGACCGGGAGTCTTGGACTGGTATGGACGCCTACCGATGACTGGATGATCAGTACGAACTTCTCTTCTGGTTTTCGTTCTCCTAATGTGGATGATATCGGAAAGGTGTTTGATTCGGAGCCTGGTTCAGTGGTGGTGCCGAACTCTGATTTAAAGGCGGAGTATGCTTACAATGCTGAGCTCAGCCTGGCTAAGGTATTTGGAAATCGTGTAAAAGTGGATCTGACCGGCTTTTACACCTATCTGGATAATGCCCTGGTGAGGCGAGATTTTCAATTGAACGGCCTGGATAGCATCGTTTATGATGGAGAACTAAGTCAGGTGCAGGCCATTCAAAATGCGGCGAATGCCAAAGTCTACGGTATCCAATCCGGAATAGAGGTGAAATTCCCGGGCGGCTGGAGTTTATTGTCCCGATTGAACGTGCAGATTGGCGAGGAGGAACTGGACGACGGTAGTACGAGCCCGTCCCGCCATGCGGCTCCCTGGTATGGGGTGACTCGATTGTCTTATATGAAGGAAAAGCTGGATATTCAGTTTTATGCGGTATACAGTGGAGAAAGAAGCTTTGAAGATATGCCTTTGGAAGAAATAGGCAAAGATTATCTCTATGCAGCGGATGAGAACGGCAATCCGTATTCTCCTGCCTGGTTTACTTTGAACGCAAAGGCCAGTTTCAGACTGTCCAATAGCTGGGCCATCAATGCCGGTCTGGAAAATATCTTTGATCAGCGATATCGGCCCTACAGCTCCGGAATTGTGGCGCCTGGTAGGAATGTGGTCATGTCTGTTCAATGGAGCTTCTAATTTATCGAGGTTGTGTAAAAACTCGTTCCTCGCCTGCCTGACGGCAGTCAGGTTTTTACCCACCCCAGATAATTTTGTTTTGGAGGCGGTTTAAAGCCCGTACGGGCTTTAAACCGCCTCTAAAAAATATATTATTGGTTGTGTGAACCCGCCTGCCGGCCGGCAGGAAGGCCGAAGGACTTTTCACACAACCTCAACTTCCAAAACTCACCATCCACTGAATGCCGAATTGATCAATCAGGGATCCGAAATAAGAACCCCAGAATGCATCGTTCATCGGCATGGTAACCTTCCCTCCTTCGGATAACCCATTGAAGAGTCGATCTGCTTCTTCTTTGCTATCTGTATTAATGGAGATAGCAAAATTATTGCCTTTTTGTTCGTGCCAGCCAAAAGCTGCGGAGCTATCACTTCCCATCAGTACAGTGTGTTTGCCTATGGGTAAGGAAACATGCATGATCTTGTCCGCTTCACTTTCCGGAATGGTAAATTCCTCAGAAGGAGGGATCTCTTTAAATCGCCCGATGGAGGCAAATTCGCCACCAAATATCGACTTGTAAAACTGGAAGGCCTTTTCGCACTGGCCATCGAAGGTTAAATAGGGATGTAAAGTGGGCATAGGAAAGTTATTTGGGTGTGAAAAAAGTGTTCTGTAGCCTAAATTAAAACATTTTTTTGACCAATGCAGGCCAAAAAAATGTTTTAAAAAAGCTTGAGCACACCCTTTTACTCATCCTTTAATACCTCGGCAGGATTGGTAGAGGCAATCCTTAATGATAAGTAGCTAACGCTTATGATAGAAAGAAGGATTACGATGGCTCCGGCAAACAAGTAAACGAAAATAGATACATCCACCCGGTAAGCGAAGGAGTTCAGCCATTCCTGCATTTGTTGCCAGGAAAGGGGGATCGCCAGCAGCAGCGCCAGAATGAACAAACCAATATATTGCTTATTCAGCAAGCTGAAGATTTGCAGTTTGGAGGCACCCAAGACCTTTCGAATACCGATCTCCTTTTTCCGCTGCTCGGTGGAAAAGGCTAATAAACCTATCAGTCCAATAATGGCAACAAATAAAGAGAAGCCGGTGAAAATGGAGAATAAGCCGGATAAGCTTCTTTCTTCAGCGTAAAGTTGTGCAATTTCTTCCGTGTAAAAAGAATAATCAAAAGGTACGTCATCCGTCATGCGATCCCAGCTTTGCTCAAGTTGAGAAAGCAGTTGTTCTTCTTGTTGAGCCTCATATTTGACAGCTACGACGCGTTGGTCTCCCCAGATGTCGGCATCCTCATGGAAAAACATCATGGGCATGATCTCTTGACGTAAAGACTGGAGGTGATAATCCTGTACTACTCCAATAACTCTTAACTCACCCGAGTAGCCGGGGTACAGAATTCTTTGGCCAATTGCTTCTTCGTTGGTCCATTGGAAAAGCCGGGCGGTGGTTTCATTGATGATCAAACCGTCATGGTCTTCTCCTCTTCCAGTTTCAAAAGCCCGGCCGGCTACTAAAGAAAAGTCCATGGTTTGGAAGTAGAATTCATCAATCTTATTTTGGCTGATGGATAATCGGGTATTCGTTCCTTCCCGGGTATAAAAATCTTCCCAGGTTCCTCGCCCCGGCATATCCATGGCCAGAGCGGCCTGCTTGACACCTTTAGCTTGCTGGACTTCATTGCGAAAGCTTTCCAATTTTGACCCTAATTTTTCAGCATTGTTAACCACCATTACATTTTCATAATCAAAGCCCAGGTTTTTGTTCTCCACATACTTTAACTGCTGATAAATTAAAACCGTGCCGGCCATTAAGGCAATGGAGATTGTGAACTGTGCAGTGACCAACAAATTCCTCAAATTCGATTTTTTCATACCACCCGATAACTGCCCTTTTAATACCTTGATAGGTTTAAAGGCAGATAAGTAAATGGCGGGATAAAAGCCTGCCAGAATACCTACCACTATAGGAATGGCCACCAACCAAAACAAAAGATCTGCTCGCAAGTAATGCTCAAAGGGTATTTCAATGGCGGTAAAATAATGAATAATCCAGCCCAGTACCGGTACCAACCCCATCGCCATGACGGTCGCTATGGCCGTAAGGGTAATGGATTCCACCAGAAACTGTTGGATCAGACTTTGTCGCAAAGCGCCCAAGGCCTTTTTTACTCCGATTTCTTTTGCCCGCGTACTGGCTCTGGCTGTAGAGAGGTTGACAAAATTCAGGATGGCAATGAGCAAAATAAATAAGGCCACCACTCTCAATAATCGAACGATGGCAATATTACCTACCTGACCAATTCTGTTGCCGCTTTCCTGCGAATACAAGTGGATATCCTGAACGTTTTGTAAATAAAAATTCCAGCCTCCTTTTGATTTGATAAAATCATCAAAGCTCATTCCGAGGCGGGATAAGGACGGAACAACATATTGGCCGGCCAGAGCAGTGAACTTGTTCTCCAATTCTTCCTCACTATCTGCGGATTTCAGCCTTGCATAAGTTACCATTTGCGTCCAGATCCAACTCCAGTCCATTCTTTCAACGTTGGGATTGCTGGGCATAGAAAGGAGAAAGTCGAAGTCAAAATGGGCGTTCTCGGCCTGGGAAGCCGTCACGCCACTTACCTCTACCGGAATTCGATCTTCGCCCAACTCCAGTACCTTTCCCAGGGCATCCTGATAGCCGAAATATTTCCGGGCGGTTTCTTCAGATAAAACGACCTTGTTGGGCCCGACCAAAGCAGTTTGAGGATCCCCTTCTATGAGTGGGAAAGCAAAGAATTCAAAAAAGTTAGAATCTGCTGCCAATACATCCTCTTCGTTAAAGGAAAGGAGTTTCCCATAATCGGTGGTGTGTCTGACAAGCTTGGGGCCTGGAGTGTTGACACGAGTGACATCCTCCACTTCCGGATAGTCTTTAAGAATAGCAGCAGCCAGTGGAGGAGGTGTAGAACTCATACTGCCTCCCTCGGGAGCCCAGATGTTGGTTTGATTTACTCTAAACAAGCGCTCGACCTCCGGGTGGTTTTGGTCAAAGCTGCTTTCAAACTGTGTAAACGCCAGAACAAGAAAGCAAGCGGCCAGGCCGAGTGTCAGTCCAAAAATATTAATAGAAGAATAGAAAGTGTTTTTTTTCAGACTGCGGAAAGCAATTTTAATATGAGTGGATAACATGACGGATTGATTTAAAAAAAATGGAAGTCGTACTTTTTTTATAGCAAAAGGTCGGAATAAGCTGATAACGCCCAGCAGATGTTTCCAGCGAGCTTTGCGCAGTCCCTCAGTTTGGACTCTTTGCAAAAATATTTCTTCCAGGTCTCCGAGAAATATCTCGATATGCTCTTCCTTGCAGAACTTTCTGAGCAGCCATACGGCAAACCTGGAGGGTTGAACTTCTTTCATAGGTTAATGTGCCAGTCGGTCGATTGAGATGTTAGGAATCATACGGATAAGATCTGAGCGCAGGCGGTAGTTCTTCAGCAAAGCTTTTTCACCAGAGGGAGTGATGTGGTAAAACCGTTTTCTTCGCCCCCCTCGCTCAGCCTTGGCGCCGCCAATCTTGGATTCTACAAATCCTTTTTTCTCCAGGCGGTTTAGAGCAGAGTGTAAAGCACCAATACTGACGTTGCGTTCCGTTTTTACTTCAATTTCATTTTTTATGGACACACCATAGGCATTGTCCTGGAGTGCCCCAATGGTTAGCAAAACCAGTTCTTCAAATTCTCCTAGTTGAGTAAACTTCATATCTTTTTGGATTAGTTTCCTAAAAGTAGAGGAAAGTGAGTTTAATTCCTAATTGTAGAGGTAATTAATTGGTTAAGGAATTGTTAAGGTTTTAGACATGTCATGTCTAGGTGTGTGTTGTATTGTGTTGATGATGAGTGTTTTGTTTTTGTTGGTGGCGATTTGTGATAAGACATGTCATGTCTTAGACATGACATGTCTAAAAACGGAACTTTAAACTAACTCTAACAGTTATACGGACGACTAACTTCATTTTCTCAACTTAAACTAACACCCACTATCTATGCAAAGCAAGCCCGTCAGATTATCCATCAAAGGCATTATTTTAAAAGACCAGGCCATACTTTGTCTGAAACATGAAAAACAAGGCTCCATCTACTACACGCTTCCAGGGGGCGGACAGGAATGGGGAGAGACCATCACCGAAACCGTGAAAAGAGAATGTCTCGAAGAGGCGAATGTTGAGGTAGAGCCACATGAAGTCTTATTCATTCGAGACTACATTGGGAAAAATCATGAATTTGCCGAGCAGGATCCCGAAGTTCATCAGGTGGAGATCATGATGCGCTGCTCTGTACTCGAAGAACGGGATGCGTCTGTAGCCGTCCAGCCGGATGACCATCAAATTGGGATAGAGTGGATACCTATCAATAAACTTAAAGCTGTTGATTTCTATCCAAAAGTCCTGAAGGAAAAGATGGAAGACTTTTTGAAAGGAGGGGGCGTTTGGGCGTATTTGGGCGATGTGAATTGATAATCAAAAAAGTTTTTCTCAAAAAAATAAAAGCTAAGGCATGTGAAGTGATCAGGTGTGTTGAACCTTTAGAGCAAGAGTTCGTTACCTAATAACACACTTATTTTACCAAAAACCTTTAGCATGAAAAATATATTTTTACCATTATTACTTCTTTTTGCTTTTCCGCTATTTGCCCAAGTCGATCAAATTCCTGCTGAGAAGAGCGATATCACCGTCACTCCTATTTTCCACGGGACTGTCGTTTTTCAATGGGATGGGAAAACGGTGTATGTGGATCCATATGGCGGAGCTGAGCGCTTCAGCGAACTTCCTGTCCCCGACCTGGTTTTGATCACCCACAAACATGGCGACCATTTGAATAAATCAACCCTCCAAAAACTGGACTTAAGCAAGGCCGAACTGATCGCCCCACAATCGGTGGTAGAAGATCTGGGCAACGTCACCTTTAACAAGGTTTGGACTTTAAATAATGGTGAGACCAAAGAACTAAAGGGCATTTCCGTAGAAGCTGTACCTATGTACAACCTTCCAGCCGATGATAATCCGAGGCACCCCAAAGGCTGGGGCAATGGCTATGTGATTACTATGGGAGGTAAGCGCGTTTATATCTCAGGAGACACGGAAGATATTCCCGAAATGCGCCAGCTGAAAGACATCGATGTCGCTTTTGTATGTATGAATTTGCCTTATACGATGGATGTTGAGCATGCTGCTTCGGCTGTAATTGATTTTAAGCCCGCGATCATGTACCCCTTTCATTTCAGAGGCAGCGGAGGCTTCAGTGATGTAGAACAGTTTAAAAAATTGGTGAATGAAGGTACGGATGCGGTTGAGGTTCGTTTGAGGGATTGGTATTCGGAAAAATAGCCTACCTCGCCTGTTCGTACGCTTCCCTGAGCCAGGCTACCAATTCTTCATCGATTTCAGAAGCTTCCGTCAGAATAACTCGATGGGTACACATGGTACCAAAAGGGCCGGAATCCATCAGGCGGTCTCCCACAGGCTTGTCGTTGAATTTCAGACCAAGGTCGATTCTGGTTTTGGTCGCGGGCTTAATAAGGGCAAATTGCCGCTTGACTCGCATGCTTACACTTGTCTTTTTCGGAGCGATCTCAACATCCTTCCCAAAAGACTGGATCACAGAGACAAGCTGGTCGTAAATGGGTTTTAAATGCTCTTTACCTTTGGAATATTGTGTTTTCACCAGATCCTCCGGCTTGGCAGAGCCTGCATCCGCCTCTCTGGCCTTTAGAGACACGAAGTTGGCATAACCGTGTGTAAAGCCATGTTCTTTTTTGAGGAAATCGAGGATGGCTTTATGTTTTTCGAGCTTGTTTTTTTTGACTATACTTATCCAATGCTCAAGTGTCTTTCCGGTTTTTTCCAATAGTCCTTTTTCCATGTTTGAAGTTTTTGTCTCCTCCTTCAAGAGGTAATTTTGAATCGGATCTGTTAAAACATTGTTGCGGACAACTGCCTGTTTAAATGTAGAAGTAATTTTATGGTAAAGAAAAGAATTGTGAGGAGAAAAGTATTGGAAAAAATTTACCAAGCGATAGAAGCAGGGCCATCCTTAACCTAGAAACAAGTTTTTTTTATTAATACAAAGTTTCACTAAGTGAACTTTTATGTATATAATTTTTTAAATTAGGCGCGAGAAGCTTAAATCTACACCACCATATTCCAAAAACTTAAACATGAACCGATTAAGTACAGCTGTTCTATGTCTGTCCATTCTATTCTCTCTCAATTTTTGTAATTCTTCCAAGTACTATTATTCTCCGCGACCTGATACAGAGCCTACTATGGGCCAATCAATTAGGGAATCTTCTCTTGAGGCAATCGAAGGGCCAAAGGCGAAGAAAAAAAGGGAAGCCGAAGAGTCCCTTGGAAATAAGTTCTTCACCAGGGGAAAAAATAAATCCGAGAAGGAATAGTCTGAAAAGGCCTGATGGGCAGGCTTTCAGGACCTTCCAAAATCGGACATTTCCGGACATTTTCGGACAGCAATTTGCGACCGAATAAAATTTTGTGAATCTTGTGTTAGTCACCTGGTGACTCCGAGTCACCAGGTGACTAACACAAGATTTCCCCAATTCAATATTCTAGCACGCTACTCCAACTTTCCTGGAGTACCAGGAAAACGAAAAAGCGGTACCTTGGTACAAACCTAATTCAAAACCATTCCAATCATGCGACCACCAATCTGTGCTATTTGTCGGAAAGATTTTCGTGAAGATCCGAAAACGGGCGGTAGGGTCCGGTTTAAACTATCGCCGGAAGAGCGGGCCTTTAACGATCGGATGAAAGCGAACCGAATGGTAGGCCACCCCAAAGGACTGGAGTGGTTCTGTAGTAAACATCTAGAAATTGCCGAACAATATAAACAGCTTAGCTGGGCAGAGGCCCGACCAAAGATTATCGAGGATAGTGAAAATACCGACGTCATTTAATAAAAAAACTTCTAAGTATAATTAAACAAAATACACCGCCGTCGGCGGTGTATTTTGTTTAATTATGCTTTTACGGCTGCTTTATCACCTCAATACTTTCTAAAGCCCTCAGATACTCCGCCACATATTCAATAGGAATGGGGCCGAACTCGGCTGAGAGCTGGTTCCTGATCTCCAATACATCGTTTTTCCCGTTCACAAGGTTTAAGGCCTCATAAGAGTACTGTCCGCCTCCTCCTCTAAGGCCTGAAAAGCTCAACAAGGAAGGCCGCTTTTTCGCCGAATCGTAATGATCATTAAAGTAATTATAACCAAAAACAGACATGGGGCCCTTGATGGCTTCGTTGCGAACGTATATCTGACCTGCATCCACATGTGCCGCCACTGCCTTCTTTCCCGCACCAATCGTATTTTTTAATTCGTTCAAATATCGATTGTAAGCTTTTTGAATATCTATAGAAAGGTTTACAAAAGGCAGGAGGGAATTAAAGGCCTCCATTTCCTTTTGCCAGAAATAATATTTTAGGTTTTCTCTATCATCGGCAGCCAATGACTCACCATATTCCAGCATTCGAGCCGCTCTGCTGAGGACATTCCGCTTCATCAGCTCGGTTAGGACCGGCAAGTCTCGCTCACTCAGATCCGCGAGGTAATAAGCGGCGGCGGCTCCGATAAAGCTTGATCGTTTCATCTTTGTCGGGTCGATGTTACCGGCATGATCGTAATTGGTGTGGATATACCGATCGGGCCAGTCGTGCAAATAAATAGACGGAATCCGGAAAGCACCTTCGCTGAACACCTGAAAATCACTTCCCATATGAAATTGCCCGAGCACAGCATGCAGAGCTTCCTTTCCTCCTTCTTTCGAAACGATGGGATAGGGCACACTTTGTCCGCTGGAATAGGCATCAGAACTTTGATTGAGGAAGGCGCCCAGCGCTTCTCCTACATCATTGACAAAACTGGGTAAGCTGCTCGGGCTTCTGGAAACATGGAAGGTCGCCTTTGTTTCAGGACCGCCTCCTACCATGTCCATGTGGATGTTGAATTTGGTGTTTTCAGCAATCTCAGGCTGGAAGTTCAGCAAAGCAGTCGTTCCTTCTATTTCCGGCGACCATATAAAACGTATACTTCTTCTCGGCCGTTCGATCTTATTTTCCAGGATCAATTTTTTTAGGGTTCTGGCCACTTCCAGGATAGCCATACAGCCACTGGCATTGTCATTAGCACCTGGGCGGGGATGGTCCAGGTGGCAGGTGAAAACGATCTCTTCATGCTTAACGTCCGGATCAGAACCCTCAATTCTTGCTGAAAGAATGTCATAAGAGCCCGCTTCTTGCCTGGCCTCCACTTTGGCATGCAAACGGATACTCTCGCCCATGGCAAGCCTTTCCTGGAAATTCCGGGCCTGCTTCAAAGATACCATAAAAGCAAAGGTTGGGGTATCTGAGAATGTTTCCAGGTGCCCCCAACGGACCAGGTTCTCATTCTCTTTCCACCAGGCCGTTACCTGATTTTGTGCGTAACTAATGATGCCTGCCGCCCCATGTTTTTTTATAGCTAACGGAACGACTGCCGATGGCTGTAAAGAAGTCAATACCAGCTTGCCTCTCACCGCTTTTCCTTCATAATCTTCCGGTTTGTTTCCAGCGCCAATGTCTATTAACTCCGCTTCGGCTTCTCCACTGTGGCTATCTTGTGCTACGACCATCGGGATGGATTCCCAATCGGCAATTTTTATAGTTGGCGTCCATTTTCCATCTTGTTGCTTCATCTCCCATAATTCGGCGAAATCGACATTCCATGCAGGTCTTGATTTTTGGGTTCCGTACATGGCCTTCCCGTCTGCTGGGATACGAATGAGTTCAATATCTTCCAGTTGATACTCCTTGAGCTTGCCAGTTATAAAGGCGACGGCCTTGTTGTAATCCTCTGAGCCTCGCATACGGTGTAGGCGGGCAATGTATTCCACATTCCGTTTCGCGGATTCTCCGGAGAGTTCCTGGTTGAGGAGATGGACCAGAGGCTCCTGGTCTAATGGAACCTTTTGAGCCAAAACGCTCTGGCACAACCAGAGACTTATGACTGTAAAACTTAAGTGAAGTACAATGGACTTGGTATTCATGATGTTGGTTTATGCTTTCTTAATTGATGAGAGATCGGTTGTTGATCATCCCTTTATTTAGTTACATTAGATATTAACCCCCTGTAATAGAAAAATTTATCTTGTGTACATCTCAACTTGTATTAATTAATCAATGAGATGGTCCTGAAAAACCGGACAATAAAATTTGATAATTTTAAGTCCGATGAAAAAAGAACAATCAAAAAAGCGAGTGTATCGCAAGTATGATGCGGCATTTAAATCAGATGCGGTATCGCAGCTCAAATCTGGGCGTAGTGCCAAAGAGCTATCCCGACTCTTAGGGGTTTCCGAGAGCCTATTGTACAAGTGGAAGCAGGAGTCGACTGGTGGTCGTAATCGGGAACAAAGCGAAGAGATTAAACGTCTGAGGCGAGAGCTTAAATCCTTGGAAGAGGAGAACGAGATCCTAAAAAAAGCCTTGAGTATTTTCAGCCGGAGCGATTAGATCGTTATCGTTTTATAAGCAGTCAGCGTGAGCATTATAGCGTATTAAAGTTGTGTAAAAGTATGCAACTGAGTACGAGTAGTTACTATGAGTATTTGAAAAGAAGGGGTTCTTCGAAGCGGGAAGATGATTTGGAGCAAGAGGTGATAAGAGCCTTTTGGCGGCACAAGCGTCGTTATGGTACTCGTCGTTTAGTATCTGAATTGAGTGATGCGGGCTATGCCGTAGGGCGTAAGCGAGTCAGGAGTATACTGGAAGAACATGGTCTTCGAGCGATCCAGCCAAAGGCCTTTGTTCCGAGGACTACCCAGACGCATCCTCATTTACGCCGTAGTGCTAACTTGCTGTTAGACAGGGAGGAAGTGATCGATTGCAACCAGGTTTGGGTAGGTGATATTACGTACTTGCCGCTACAAACGGGTGATTGGGCTTACCTGGCGACCTGGTTAGATTTGTATAGTCGCTATATTGTAGGCTGGGATGTGCAGGATCATATGGAGGAGGAACTGGTTATCAGTGCCTTCGAAAAAGGAGTAACAAAAAGACGTGCTCCACCTGGCTTAATCACTCATAGCGATGGAGGTGGCCAATACGCGGGCAAGAAGTTTCGGCGGCGTTTACAGCATTATGGCTATTTGCAGAGTATGACGCGGTTGGATAACCATTATGATAATGCCTTTGCGGAATCTTTGTTTTCGCGTATTAAGGCGGAATTACTGGACGGAGGTATATTTACGGATCTGCACGAAGCCCGACTTGAATGTTTTGACTATATTGAATGCTACTATAATCCAATTAGGAAGCATTCCAGCCTTAGCTACAAAAGTCCACTACAATTTGAAAAGGAGTGCGACTGTTGAAAAGAGAAAAAATGAGGGCTATGCGAAGCCCGGCCCGGCCCTTCGGCCTCCGTTTCGCTACGCTCCACTACGGCCGAAGGGCCGACAGGAAAGAGAGAAAACTCTCAATTTAAACTGTCCGGTAAAACCGGACCACCTCATCTATCGATTTCTATCTTAAAAATAGTTTTTGATTACCAATTGCAAAAACTAAAGGCATGAATGTTGAATTATTGTACAGCGAGTCTACCGTTTTATTGATTTTAACGGCTATAACCTTTATCGGTGTCTGGCTGGATACAAATTCTAAGTTTTTCAGGCAATTAGGCTCTGCAGCGCTTATTATCCTGATGGGCATGATCCTGTCTAACACAGGGGTTTTGCCGCCTGAATCTCAAATGTATGACTTCTTTTCAGGAGATGGCATCCTGGCCGGCATCGTCCTTATTCTGCTAAAAATTAATATGGATACGCTAAAAGATGCCGGTTGGCCTATGATCAAGGCGTTTTTGCTGGGGGCTTTTGGCTCGGCCTTAGGAGCCTTCCTGATGGGATACTTTCTGATCAATCAAATAGGAGAGGAGACCTGGAAATTGTCGGGTCAGTTCGCGGCCACCTACATCGGGGGAGGAATGAATTATGCGGCCATCGGAAGAGAATTGAATACCAGCAGCGACCTTTTCTCGGCAGGCATTGCGGCAGATGTGCTCATAACGGCCATTTGGCTGATCGTCTGTATTGTGGTACCTGGGCTGTTGGAAAAAAATCAGCAAACCTCTGAACCAAAAGATACTCCTGGAATGGAAGAAAAGCCTACGGAAAATAAAAAAGCAACGCTCGACCAACTCCTTTTCAAAAGCGCCAGGTCTATTTCTTTGAATGACATTGCCTTGATGACCCTGACCGTTATTGCTATTATCTGGATATCGAAGTTGCTGTCCTCTTTTTTACCTATTGTTCCAATGATCATCTGGCTGACTACCTTAGCTTTGATCATGGCTCAAATACCCAGAATTAAAAAACTATCGGGTACCACTGTTTTGGGCAATTATTTGATCCTGCTTTTCCTGGCTACTAATGGTGCCCGGTCAATAATTTCCAGGATTATTGAAATCGGCCCAGGTGTATTATACTTTGCCCTTGGAACGGTTGCCATACACGGCTTCATCATCTTTGTGATTGGTCGATTATTGAAGATAAAACCTTCTATGCTGGCAGTGGCTTCTCAAGCCAATGTTGGAGGGGCCGCTTCAGCAATGGCCATAGCCGGGGCAAGGGGGTATACTTCCCTGGTGTTGTCTGGTGTGGCGGTCGGTATCCTGGGGAATGCGATCGGTAATTATATTGGGTTGATCATTGCGAATTTGACACAGTGGTTTGTTTGATTAACCCAAGTTGAGTAATGAATCAATTACTCATACGCATACCCCAAACTCTCCACACTCAACATACTTTCCGGAGTCAAACCATGATCATTCATGGTGCCCTTTCCTTGAAACTGAGGAAGGTTGAATGGGTACATTTGATCTCCCAGATTATACCCCTCCGCAGCTCCCGAAACAGGCTCGTACTTTTGTTCTTTTCCCGGAATTTTTTGCCACACAT
Organism: Bacteroidia bacterium; assembly: GCA_030430845.1. Taxonomy (GTDB): domain Bacteria; phylum Bacteroidota; class Bacteroidia; order Chitinophagales; family Saprospiraceae; genus JANQPA01. Next base: position 52,118 of record JAUIKE010000033.1, read on the forward strand.
CCCAAATTCGGTCCACATTACAATGGTGCATAAAAAAGGCAGGGTCATTGGGTGAAACATCCAGCGGTTCCATCGAACCTACACGGATATTATTAGGTACGGTATCTCTAAAGGTGGTACCACAATAAGGAATAGTAGATGAAACGGGCGTCATGGTTACAGAATCAACTGGTACTTCGAAAAAACCTGCGACCCAGTCATGGCCAATATTATGCATGGCCTGCGCCCCTCCGCACTCCATACCCAGAAAACCTTCAAGGCAAAACCTAAAGGAGGAATTCTCCGCCCGGGAGCCGCTGCAGTCCCAGGGTGGAACATCATAGTCTTCAATATCAAGGCAACCCATAATGTCGGCATTGAGCGGTAGGCGGACCGGATAGCCAGGATATTTATCTGAGTTCGGAAGAGTCGCTGCAAAATTGCGAACCAGCCAGGGGTGTGGATTGAGGCCAAAATAATTAGGGCTAATGGTAAACAGATTAAGCTGCCAATTTCCTTTTCGGAAAGGGCCGCTCGTAACCGCATATTCGTCATTGGGGTCACCATTGCCGCCCATTAACTGTGAAGAAAAGGTAGCATCTGTGCTGGCCTGGTCCGTCCAGTCCCAATAAGGAAGTGCGATGTTTTTGCCGCTCACCTCACTTAGTGCGTCTTCATAAAGAATTAACAGCTTACGGTGCCAGGCCGGGAAGGCTGGATTGGTGTGTGCTACGCCGATGTCGGTACACATTTTTCGTTCGACGGCCATTTGATGAAAACGTACAAACTGGTCATAATAGGATAAGGTATCCGAATAGGGAGAAGGAGTGGCTTTGAGCAGTAAAATGGCTTCTACATAATCGGTCATTTCCTGCGGGCTCATGTCCTTGGCGTTCTTACGGATGCGTGTCTCATCCAAAGGTCCCGGCTCATCTTTATTATTACAAGAAATCAGAAGAAAACTGAGCAATAGGCATACACAAAGTGGAGAAACAGTGAATAATCTGCTTTGGATGATCATATAGTAGGTTTTAAGGTGTTGTTAAAGAAGTTTATTTAGCACCAATTTAACACTATTCCTGATTGATCTCTCAATATCTGGTGATGATAATCATTGTATTTAAGGCCATTTTTCTAAAAATTAAAGGAGAATTAATGCCATACTTTCCTCACTATTTTTCCTAATACCCTCATTTATCAACCTTCTTTAGTTGGCGCTCTCAACTACCCTCACTAATGAATTTTTTTAATCATAAAAAGGAATGCCATGAGAAATTTATTGCTATTATCTCTGATTTCCTTCCTTTTTACTGCTTGTGCTCCTACCTACCATATTACCAGTGACTACGAGCGGGGAGTGGATTTCAGTAAATATACGACCTATCAGATGCTTCAACACCGGGAGGATTTTCAGGTGGGTGTCAATCCTATCAACCGGCAGCGAATAGAAAGGGCTATTCGACGAGAAATGGACATTTTAGGCTATCAGACCAATCCTTATCCGGACTTGCTGGTCGGCTTTTTTGTCAAATCAGAACGCGTGCGGACCTATGATCATTTTCGTCCATATTACGGCTATTGGGGATACCCCGGCTGGGTACAGGTACATGAATACGAAGCCGGTACACTGGTTATTGACCTGATCGACCGGGATAATAAAGAAGTCATCTGGCACGGCGTCGCTTCCGGAAGGGTATACGACGATATGGAAAATGTAGAGAACGAGATCAATACCGTCGTCCGGCAACTTTTTGAACGTTTCGCTGAAGAAACCCGCCGAGGAAGGCCTTATGCAAGTATTCGATGAAATAAAAAACTAAGCATTTATTAACCGAAAATCGACTGTTATGAAAAAAATAATGCAATATATCGTTTATTGGGTATTGCTCTTAATATTTATAGGCATGCAAAGCCTCCAGGCGCAAATAGACCGCGAATTACTCGTTGATCTCAATGCCGAAGAAGAAGAGGCCATTAATGCCCTGGTATTGTATCCGGACGAAACCCGGATGGCTATTTTGGAGGCCTCCCTGCATCCTGAAGCCTTGGTCAAATTGGAAAGCATACAGGCTACTTCCAGAAAGGCTTTTCAGAATATAATTGATCAGTATCCTCAAAGTACACAGGAAGTGGTCTGGGACCTAACCCGTTATCCGGGCCTCATCGAACAACTCGTAGCGCTTGAGGGAGCTTCCACCAGAGAGGTGAATCAGGCATTAGAGGCCTATCCGGAAATTATCCACGAGCGGGCAAAAGTTGCTCTGCGAAGCTATAGCTGGGAAATGCGTGCCATTCATCAGCTGAACCTGGATGCAGAGGTCGCTTTTTCAAATTTGTTGGCCCAATACGGCCCCAAAACAAAGACTGCCTTACAACAGCTGGTTGAACTTCCTGAAGTTTTGAGCATCCTCACAGAAAATATTCGGCTCACCGTTTTGGTGGGTGATTTGTATAAGAAGGACCCCGCCTGGGTTTTGCATAAAGCAGATAGCTTGAATATAGTGGTTGCTCGCGAGCAGGCACAAGAATTGGAAGACTGGAAGGCCGGCCTGGAAAATGATCCTCAGGCCATGCAACAGCTGAAAGAATCAGCTGAAGCCTTCGGAGAAGAACATGGTTATTATTATGAAGATTATTACGATGAGCCGTTTGATGATGTATATTACCAGGACGAACCTAGCAGGGAAGTTCACAACTATCATTACTATCATTACCCTTATTGGTTCGGATATCCTCATTGGTACGCTTACCCAAGGTGGAGAATGTATCCCTATTGGTATGAATGGGGGTTCTACTTTGGCTCCGGACATGCAGCCGTGATCATCAATTTGCCATCTTTCTATTTTACTAATTGGTACTTCTATCATCCATATCACCATTATCGCTGGTCTCACTTGTCGGCTCATTTTACTCAACACTATTATACTCACCGGCGGCATGGGAGCAGTATTACGGCTGGGGTGACAGTTTGGAAAAACCAGAATCGCACAGTGGTGAATGATCGATTCCTCCGCGACGATGGTCGTTTAAGCGAGCGTTATCGTGAATTTGGGAAAATGGAGGCTGACAGAGCCCGATACAATCGCAACCATCCCAAAAAACAACTGAATCAAATTGAGTTTCGCCAAAAAAACACAGATCGGTACAAAGCTCTGGATCAGACGTCCGGCCAACAGCGTACCATCCGGGCAGGAGAAGAAAGAACGCGCATCCCGACCGATGTTTCAAAGCAGCCGCAGCGAGATACGAAAACGAGGAAAGTGACCATTCCACCAAAACAAACAGAGCCCAGGAAAAGAGTGACGGTTCCTCGCACTAAAATACCTACCGTTAAAAAAGGAACAGAACAACATCGCAGTATTTCAGAAAGGGCAAAGTCCACCCGCACTCGTACCATCAAAACCGCTCCGCCGAAAACGAAAGCGCCTACCAGAACGGTGAAAAAGAAAAAGAATTAAAAAAAGAGGGAGCGTGCCGCTACATGCTCCCTCTTTTTTTTAATTCTTTTTGTGATTTTTCCCGACCTTCTGCTACTAATAAGCAAAATCAAGTTCTGAATGCCGAAAGAAGCGGAGTTTACGCACCTCATACGGGAAAATGAAGGCCTTATTTATAAAGTGACCAGCATTTATACAGATAACCGCCTGGATCAGCAGGACCTGTATCAGGAGATCGTGTACCAACTCTGGAAATCTTTCGATTCCTTCCAGGGAGCGTCCAAGTTGAGCACCTGGATCTACCGGGTGGCCATGAATACGGCTATTACACAGGGGAGGAAAAGAAAAAAAAGAATAGATAACTATTCACTAGACCATTTAGTGATCAGAGAAACGGATCAGAGCGATCTCCTTTTTGAGGAGCGCCTGACAATGCTGTACGCGCATATCAAACAACTGAATAAACTGGAAAAAGGGATCATCCTCCTTTTTCTGGAAGGCTTGAATTATGAAGAAATTGCCGACATAACCGGACTAAGGGTATCTAACGTCGGCACTCGATTGTCGAGGATAAAACAGAAACTGAAGTCGCAAATGGCAACAAATCAAATTAAATAATTTGAACCATGGAATTAGAAGAAATGAAAGCTGTTTGGTCCGATTTAAGCGAACAGCTCGAACAACAAAAAAAATTAACCGACGAAATCATCCTTAAAATGACTCAACAACAGTATCAATCCAAGATCAATAAGATCCTCGTGCCCGAGTTAATCGGAACCGTTATCTGCTTTGGCATGGCCCTGATTTTATTAGTGAATGTATCCAAACTAGACAGTCCGCTGACCCTGGTTACCGGACTCATTTCGATCGCTATCTTAGTGGGATTACCTGCTTTTTCGCTCAGAGCACTCAGGCGCTTGAATAATATTAATATTGCATCGAGCAATTACCGCCAGATCATGGTCGATTATACTCAGGCTCGACAACACCTGAAAGTAGTCCAGCAAATTAGCTTGTTTATAAGTTTCTTTTTGATCTTTACCATGGTTCCACCTCTGGTCAAGATTATGAAAGGCAAAGAAATGACCTTTGACCCGACTATGCTTTTAATAGAAGTACCCCTGGCCCTTGTCTTTTTTATCCTGTTCACCAGATATGTATACCGCTGTTACCGGGGTATCATGAGATCTACCGACCAAATGCTAAAGGACCTGGAATAATCTCCGGCGCCCTCAGTGTTTCCCCTGCCTCCGCAAAGCTACGGCAGGAAGGAGTGTCAAAAAAGCTCAGTGCTCTCAGTGTTTTCAGTGTCAAAAAAAACTGATAATAATCATTTCTTCTTATCCGGATTTAGCCTTACTTGATACCCAAACATTAACCTCCGTCGCTTATGTTTGGGTATCTGATTTTTGCACTCGTCCTACTTTTCTTGTTGGCTACCATCCTGATAAGTCAGGGCAAACGATCTTTTGAAAAAAGCTATTTGAACGATGTAGAAAAAAGCCTGGGTCGAGCTCTTAGCCAAAAGCCTGAAATCCTGACCGAAGAAGATTTATACCACCTCCCAAGTCCCGTTCAAAAATACCTCCGCCTGGCAGGCGCACTGGGAAAACCTAAGGTGCACAACTTCAAAGTACGCTTTGAAGGCGAAATGCGCAGCAAAGGCCAGGACTGGTTCCCTTTTACCTCCGAGCAGCACAACTTCCTGGATGCCCCCGAACGCTTTTTTTTCATGAAGGCAAAAGTAAAGGGCTTATCTGCTGTAGGTTATCATGCCTACTCAAACGGCCAGGCCAGCATGACAGTCAAGCTACTATCGCTGATCCCTGTTGTTAATATCAGCGGTCCCGACATGCTTAAGGCAGAAACCGTTACCGTTTTTAACGACATGTGCCTCCTGGCACCGGCCACCCTGATTGACGAACGTATCCAGTGGGAACCGATCGACGATCTTTCCGCCAAAGCCGTTTTTACCGCCAATAACATCAGCATCAGCGCTACCCTGTTTTTTAACGAAAAAGGAGAACTCATTAATTTTATATCCGATGACCGCTATGATATTAACCAAAAGCAATGGGTCCGGTTTTCTACACCGGTCACAGAATACGAAGACCACAACGGCTATCACTTGATTTCCTATGGTGAGGCCGTCTGGCATTATCCGGAAGGAGCCTTTGTATATGGAAAGTTTAGAGTGAAAAATATAGATTATAATCGTTAATTTTTAAGCTTTCTTTTCTCTTCTGTATCTTCCGGGAAAAAAGAAAGCATGTCGGGGAAAAACAATCCAAAAAAAGCTTCTAAAAGTCTGGGTCGCCGAATATTAAAGTGGGGCGGCCGTATTTTATTTGCCATCCTACTGATCATTTTGCTGATAGTGATCATGGCAAAGTACAAACCCTTGCCGGGAGAAGAAAAAACGGCCTTTGGTGTATCGCTCAACCACTCTGTTTATGTAGAAGCCGAAGACGGTACCCGTATCGCCCTGGAAATCTGGCTGCCCGATAGCCTGACAGCCGATCAGCGCATTCCCACGCTTGTTGAAGGTACCCGTTATTGGCGGGCCACGCAGGTAGGCTGGATGGGACGGGTCCTGAATCTTTTTGGTACCTCAGCACCCGGGTCTAGCCCCCAAGGATCTGTCAGATATTTTTTGAGTAAAGGTTATGCCTATGTTACGGTAGATGTCAGGGGAACCGGTGCGTCCTTTGGGGTACATGATACCGAATATTCTCTGCAGGAGGTGGCCGACTATACGGCAGTGTTGGATTGGATAGCCAGGCAGCCCTGGTCGAATGGAAGAATAGGAGCGATAGGTGTTTCTTATTCCGGTACCACTGCTGAGTTGATGACTACCACAGCCCATCCGGCGCTAAAGGCTGTAGCACCTCTATACTCCGACTTTGATGCGCAATTTCACCTGGTCACCCCGGGAGGTGTGTACCAACCTGCCTTTGTCTCTGTATGGAGTGATATGGTCAGCGCCATGGATGCCAATGATCTCTGCGACCTCGCTAATGTAGGTAGTGAAGAGCCCGTCAGTTCCTTCGATTGTTTTGTGCAAAAGCAGTTTGTTCCAGGGGTAAAAAAAGTAGATGGACCTAAGGGTAAGGCGCTACTCAAACAAGCGGTGGCGGAACACAATTCTCCCAATGTAGAAGAGCTGGTCGCTAATTTGGAATACCGCGATAGTCCCTTCAGCGATTTGGGGTATTCGGGTATGCAAAATATGGCTTATGCCAGAAAAGCCGAAATTGAAACCTCTGGGGTACCCATGTACATCACTACCGGCTGGTTTGATGCTGCCACTACGGACGGGGCACTGGCTCGTTTTGTCAGTTTTAGCAATCCCCAATCCGTTTACATCGCGCCTTTTAGCCATGGGGGAGGAAGAGATACCGACCCATTCAAGCCCGAAAATGGTGAGCTTGCCTGGTCGCAGCAAGAGCAACTGGATCGACTGGATGCCTTTTTTTCCTATTATTTAAAAAACGAGGGGCCTGCTCCGGAAACTGGACTGAGCTATTACATCATGGGGGCGGACACCTGGAAAAAAACAGCAACTTGGCCTCCGGCAGGGATGCAAGACAGCATTTTGTACCTGGGAGAAGAAAAGCAACTTTCTGATATAAAACCTTCGGGTACAGAAGCCACGGATACCTATACCGTTGACTTTGAAGTGGGGACCTCCAACCTGTCCCGATGGATGACGCAAATGGGTGGCGGAGATGTGGTCTATGACCGCCGCCAGGAAATGGCTGAGAAACTACTAACCTATCAAACCGAGCCCTTCGGGCAGGATCGGGAACTCACCGGAACAGTTGTGCTGGACTTATGGCTGTCTTCCGACCAACCAGAGGGAGCCTTGCATGCTTATTTAGAAGATATAGCACCTGATGGTACGGTCCGATATTTAACGGAAGGTATCCTGAATTTGAAGCACCGGAAAGTATCAGAAGAAGAACCCGTGCATACCGTTTTTGGCCCTAACCACAGTTTTTTGGAAAAAGATGCCGAACCCATGCCCATAAATGAACCACAATTAGTTTCTCTGGGCTT